>JANQMT010000007.1:0-36090 GCA_028279945.1 Clostridia bacterium | reverse complement strand
ATTTGTCATATTTTGTATAAAAATATATTATTGCTGATCTTTTTGGTAATTTCTTTTATATTTTTTTCTTCGGATGATTATTTCTGATAATATAAGAATTAATATTGGCAGGGCAATCTCAAAAATACTTCCATAGAAAGGAAAAATTTTAGAGACCCATTTATGAAATACAGGCATAGATTCAAAAGACAGATAGGTATAATTGATAATCAAAAAAGCTACCGGAAAGGAAAGAAACCTATAATCCTTACATCCAAACATCCAGCTTATACCTTTCACTGTTGCAGTCTGTATAATGGTTACTTTTAGAAAAACTCCCAATATAAAAACACTGGCAGCTATAATCTCAAGCCTCCTAAATATTTCTCCAAGGTGCAGCCTTGAAGCGGCTGTATACGTTGGGTAGTACTTTATGGAAGCCTTGTAAACCCCAATTACCAGAATGTCAGTCATAGAAGATAAAAAAATCACAGTGCCTCCCAATATAAGACCAAAAATAAAAATTTTATAAGGAGCTTTTTTACTTTTCAATGACAGAACTGGAAAAGCTAATAAAAATACGACTGTTTCTGTGAATGGAAAAGCTATAACCGTAAAAGCACCATTAATGATTGGAGTGAATCCTTTTAATAAAGAGGGCTGAAGGTTATGCCAGTCCATTTCGGGGATTAATAAAATGATAGAGCCGATAATAAATGTCAATAAAACCAAAATGAAAAAACTGCTCCATCCCACCAGCATTTCAAATCCTGCTTTGACAGCAAAAGAACATATTGTCATAAAACATATCATAATAACAACCATCGGTGTATTAACCAGCCCGACGGTCATGACAAACTGAGCCATATTTCTAAGGACAAGGGTACTTAAATCAAAGGCAAACCAGATCAAGGGAAAGAGTAATACTCTGGATATGATTTTGCCGAAAATAGTCTCCAGAGTCTCAAAAAAATCTTTTCCCGGACAAAGACTCAAAAGTCTTGCATATATGGTCAAAACCAATATACTTATTATCATTGCAATAATAATGGAAATCCAAATATCTTTTTCAGCTTCAAGCCCCATAACCATGAGTAAGGATGATCCTATGATAAACATAACCATCAAGATGATGCCTTGTTTTACGGTTATTGTTTCATGATTCACGCTTTAAACACCTCCTTTTTTTAATCTCTGCAAAAATAAGAATAATAAGGGGTATAATAAGTACAAACGTCATTATAAAATAAAGACCCAGACTCTCTGGAAATGGATATCCCCACAACCTGGATTTGCCAATAATAATTGAAAAACTAATGACCAACAATCCACAGGGTGTCAATAAATTTTTATAATCTTTTAAATTAAATAGATAGGCCAATCCACGAGTAAAAACCAGAAAGCCTACAGTTAATTTTACAAAAGCTGCTGTTATTGTAGCTAATATGGTTAAGACCTCCAGTCTTTGGAGCAAAGCACTGACCGAAACCTTCGTAGCTGCCGTGTGTATGGGGTAAAAGGTAACATCATATAATTCCGGACCTAATAACAGCATTACTACCAAATGCACACCTACATTTAAAAATCCTCCCCAAGCCAACCCTTGTAGATAAGCCTTGTAAGGTTCATGTCTTGTTTTAAAGGAAAAAAGAAATAATGTTAAAAATGCATTTGCCGCAAAACTGGATATTGAAATGGATGCGGTTGGTTCTATTAGAGGCTTTATACCATAATACAGAAAAGGCATAAAATTACTAAAGTCCATTTCCGGAGTTAACAACAATACGATGATTAAAGGTATGGGGGCATTGAGAATAACGAAAAAAATGGACCAGCTTCCCAACACCTCCATACCATATCTTGAAATCCATATTATTAAAAATATTAAAAATATTGCAATTATGACCACAGGTGTTTCTGGAATAGAAACGGTAATGACATACTCTGAATAGAACGTTATTACTGACACAATATCATTAAATACATACAACATATATACGAGTACGACGATTTTTGCAATGGGTTTTGAGAATAGGTCATCAAGTATATCAAATAAATTCTTTCCCGGATATTGAGATAATATTCTGCTATACATGTAGTAGATTAAAAAAGCACCTGTAAAGCCTATAAGAGAGGCCAGCCAGATATCAGGACCTGTGCCTTTACCCAAGGGGAGCACCAGTCCATAAGACGATATTGATAATATAATAATACATGCTCCCTGATTACTTGTTATTATTTCTTTGCTCATGATCAATACCACTCCAAAAAATGAATTTTCCAGCTGTTAATTTTTGTTATAAGCCAATATATTAAAGCATTTGAAAGTTAAAATAATAGTTTATCTTGAGATTTTAATGGGCTTATAAGTTAATGAACTGCTCCTAATAATAATATCTACCGTAACTTCAACCGGCAGGCTGCTGAACAATTCATTCCAATCACCTTTATGTTCCTTCCAATATTTTGGCATTCTTTTTTTTATCAATTTACCAAAACCGAAAATATCGCTTTTATATTCGGTTTGTACTCTTTTGATAAAATCTTCAGTATCTTGTTTTATTTGCATTTCGGATTGTTTTTCAAGCTGTTTAAAAGCATTTTCCTCTAAGATGTCTACCGTACCTCCCACCTCTGCGATGCCTGTATGTGATTGGATATCAACCAAAATCTTAGGGCCAATATCTGTTGGAACAACTGATATGTTTGTATCGCAGTTAAACATCTCAAGGGTAACTTTGTATTGTTCTTCCATGATCTTTGGTTCAATAATCCAGAGCCCCAGCTGGTTGAGCTTCTTTAGTATTAAAAAAAGTTTGGTTTCATTTTCATCAAGCACTCCAACCATTTTATCGCCTCTAAATACGGCTGTTCCTTTTACTTCCGTTCCTAATTTACCATCACGTTTAGATAACCTTACTAAAGGAATAGCCGGAGAAATACCTTCTGCATAAATATCCTGTACAAGTCTCCACTGTAGAATCGTATAGGTTTTAGAAAGATATTTTTGAGATTTCATATTTTTTTCCAAATGAAATGAATTAACGGTTTCGAGTTCAGTTATAGCAACATTTAATAAATCACTGGCAGCTGTTTCATCTGAAACCAGCAACCACATATCGCTGCGAAGTTCTGCATCCCTATAAATTAAATCCATAATTGGAACCAATCCCTTTTCTGCGACTTCTTCGCTGATAATAAAAACCTTTGCATGTCCAAAATAAAGCTTTTTACCTGATTTTGAAATCATATTTCTTATGGCATCAAAAAGGGTTTTACCTCTTATAGAAATGACTTCACCGTGGCCACCTTCCACTGAAAAATCAATGATCTCAGAAGATAAAATATACTGTTTGGCTTTACTGTCATAATCAATGGCCAATCCTGTAACAATGTTAACATCATTCACCTCTCTATAATTCCAGCATCCGGAAACCAATTGGAGGCTGCAGATCAATAAAATAATCATCAGCTTTTTTAAACTACTCATATTTATTCCATTCCCCAAATTTTTTTAAAGCTTGTTTTACCATTATTCATTTATTTCAATGGGCCCTGATCTTAAGCCGCTGCTCCTTATATTTAAATCAACGTTTATATTGCAGGTGACATCTGAAAACTCTCTATTCCAATCATTCTTTATTTCTTTCCAAAGCTTTTTATCTTTTCGTTCAACCAGATTTCCAAAACCGAATATATCACTTTCATATTCTGTTTGTACCTTCTTGATAAGTTGTTTTAGTTCTTCTTTTATTTGATCTTGTGCAATATTCTCCAGTTTTTCTTTGGATTCTTTCTGCATTATATCTTGCTGTGATTGACTCTCACCCAAATTAACACTTATTTTAACATCAATATCCATAATGATGTTATTGCCTTCAATCTTAGGGGTTATTTTTGTTTTACTGCTAAATATTTCAAGAGAAATTTTTATATTCTCATTTTGTAATCCATTTTTTATTTCAATAACAATAACGCCGCCTTTTAATTCATCTTTCATTATTAACAGGCTTTTTGATTCGGTTTGATCTAAAAAGCCTACGATTTTTGTACCTTTAAAAACACAATTGCCTTTTATGGTAGGTGTTAATCTATTTTCTTCCATATCCGGCATATCTTTTTCCAGCATATCACTTCTTTTTCTAGTCATTGTGAGTATCGGAAGCGTTGGCTCAATACCTTTACTAGCTAATTGGTCGGTAAATTGCCAAAATTGAACCCCACTATATTTAGATATACTGCCTTGGTTTTTTAAAATATCATCCAGATAATAAGATGTTGATTGTTGGATTTCATAATCTGAATCCAATATAATCTCTCCGGCGGTCTTCTCTCCTGAAACCAAAACCCAAATATCATCTCTGATTTCATCGTCCCGCATGAAATGATCCAGCACGCTGACAAACAGGCTTTCATTTTCAATGGTTTCCTTGCTAAATATCAATACCTTAGAATGACTCCAGAATACTTTTTTTCCCAGCTTGGTTATAAGATTTCTTTCACTGTCAAAAAAGTTTTCCCCTTCTTGCTGAATATCTATAGAAGTAATGCCACCTTCCATAGTAGGATCCTCGACCCGGGGTGAAACCAGTTCTAAAGTAATAATCAATTTTTCCTTTATATTGTCATAATCTACAGCAGCGCCTGCAGCAATGGCCATATCGTCAATTTCTATGTAATCCCAGCAGCCAGAAGTAATAAGGCTTATAATTATAAGTATTAACATGACGCTTGAGATACGTTTTATATTCAAGTACTTCAACCCCTTATCTTATTTTTCTACTTCACTTCTTTACAGGATGGCTGCTTTGTCTTTCTCTAATTCTGTCAAGCTTATTGATAAGCTTGGGCCTATAATTCATTACCCACCAGGGAACCCTTATGGCAGTATCCTTTATATCCTGTGTTTGAAGTGAACCAATGTCCAGCATATATGGAATTCCAAAGGATTTCATTGAATACAAATGAATAAAAAGACCGATGACACCGAATACATATCCATAAAGCCCAAGAAAAGCTGAGAGAAACAGAAAAACAAGCCTGACTATATTTAAAGCAGCAAGCATTTTGGGTATCAAAAAATTAGTAATTCCGGTAAGGGCAATAATGATAACGATGGGTGCGCTTACTAATTTTGCAGTTACGGCTGCTTCTCCCAAAACAACAGCCCCAACAAAACTGATTGTGGTACCAATGGATGTAGGAAGTCGAACGCCGCCTTCACGTAAAATTTCAAAAGCAAGAAGCATTATTAATGCCTCTACTATTGTTGGAAACGGTCTGCCGTCTCTGGAAGCGGATATGCTTAATATCAGAGGTGTCGGTATCATTTCTTGATGAAAAGTAGTCAGAGCCACATAGATGGCCGGTAAACTGGTAGATATGAAAAAAGCAGTATACCTTAATAGTCTATTCATGGTGGCATAAATAAAATTTGAATAATAATCCTCCGGTACCTGGAAATATTCCATAAACAAAAAAGGAAGCATAATAACCACCGGAGTCCCATCAACCAAAAGTGCGATTCTTCCCTCCAATAGATTTGCAACAACTTTATCAGGTCGTTCTGTATTACCAATGGTTGCAAAGGGAGATAAAGGTTCATCTCTTATAAACTCTTCAATATATCCTGTTTCTAAGATGGCATCTATATTGATATCATCCAGCCTTTTGTTTAATTCATTCACAATTTTGGGGTTTACCAGGCTTTCAAAATAACAGATGCAGATTTTTGTATGGGTTCTTTTTCCCATTTGGCGAAATTTGAAAGTCATATCAGGGTTGGTGACTTTTCTTCTAATAAGTGAAACATTGATCATTATAGATTCAGTAAATGCTTCTCTTGGCCCTCTAACTGTCTGTTCATTAACAGATTCTGTAATAGACCTCATTTTCCAGCCTTTTGTATTAATAATAAGAGCAGTTTTAGAGTTTTCTACAATTAAGATGGTATCACCATATAATACGGCTCCGATCAACTTATCCACATCAGATGTTTTTTCTATTATTCCATAATTCAATATTTTGCTGCTTATTAGATCGATGATCTTTTTCCCATTATCTTTACCTAAATTAGATTTGAGTAAAGGCAGTATGACATTTTCATTAATAGATTCAATATTAGCTAAGGATTGATTAAAAATAACACAGGCCTTGATATCCTCTTGATTTTGGGTGCTAAATTCTCTAATAATAGTCGTTTCATCATTTTTTAATATTTGCTTTAAAACACGTAAATTGTCATCAAATGAATCTGATAAATTCGTAATATTATCTATCTGTTTTGTGTGGCTTTTATTTTTATTTTTTTTAAACAACCCAAACATGACATATTCCTTCCAATCTAATCTATTCTAGTTATTGTTTTATTAAATTGGCATATTTATTCATAAAGCGTGTTAAACTCAAGAAAAAAATACTATAGAATATATCAATGCTTCAAATACCGGGATAACAGTTAGAATAAGTTGAAAAAAATAATCTAAGCATTGAAAAAACCCTCCTTGTTAGTGTTAAATCGTCAAAAATATGACACTATTGGAGGGCATTTTCAGAAATCAATATTCATTATTTAGAGACACCTTCTTGCAAATTATCACGCTCTATTAAAACCTTGCAGATCAGGAGTCATATTTTTATATGTTAAATTGGTTTAGGATTCAATCCAGTTTTTCGAGCGTTCTACGGCCCTTTGCCAATTATGGTACAACTTCTTTGAAGTTTCGGCACACATGTGAGGAAGATAGGTTTGGTCGATTGACCAGTTATAGCTTATTTCTTCCAAAGAAGACCAAAATCCAACAGCAAGTCCTGCTAAGTAGGCGGCTCCAAGAGCAGAAGTTTCTGTTACTACAGGTCGTTGAACGGTTTGCCCAAGAATATCAGATTGAAATTGCATTAAGAACTCATTGACCGTCGCACCCCCATCCACTCTTAAAGTGGAGAAGGGGATACCTGAGTCTTCTACCATTGCATCAATGACATCCCGAGATTGATAGGCGATAGCTTCAAGAGATGCTCGAACCAGATGCTCACGTCCTGCACCCCTAGTAAGCCCTACAATTGTACCACGGGCGTACATGTCCCAATAGGGTGTTCCAAGACCTGCGAAAGCGGGAACAATGTATACACCATTCGTATCAGGGACTTTGGAAGCGTAATATTCAGTATCACCGGCACTTGAAATCAACTTTAGCTCGTCTCTGAGCCATTGAACGACAGCCCCGCCAATAAAAACAGAACCCTCAAGTGCATAGGTTACCTGACCGTTTATGCTCCAGGCGATGGTAGTCAGCAAACCCTTGTGTGATTGGATGCGCTTTTGACCTGTCTGCATGAGCAGAAAACAACCGGTGCCATAGGTGTTTTTTACCATACCTTCTTCAAAGCAGGCTTGACCGAATAAAGCTGCCTGTTGGTCTCCGGCAATGCCTGCGATAGGAATGGATTTACCTAGGATATTTTCATTGGTATAACCATATACCTCTGACGAAGAGTGAACAGAAGCCATCATACTGGCAGGAATTTCAAGATGATCCAATAGTTTTTCATCCCATTGCAAGTCCTTGATATTGAATAGCATTGTGCGAGACGCATTGGAATAGTCGGTGACATGGAGCCTGCCGCCGGTCAATTTCCATATAAGCCAAGTGTCAACAGTGCCGAAGAGCAGATCACCGCATTGTGCTTTTTCTTTTGCGCCGTCCACATTGTCCAAAATCCATTTTATTTTAGTACCGGAAAAATAGGCGTCGATTACTAAACCTGTATTTTCCCGTATGTAAGGTTCAAGATGATCTTGTTTTAAGACATCACAAAGTGAAACAGTGCGTCTGCATTGCCATACGATGGCATTGCAGATAGGTTGTCCGGTTGTTTTATCCCATACCACAGTGGTTTCCCGCTGGTTCGTAATGCCGATTGCGGCAATAGACTCAATGCTGATTCCGGCACTCTGTATGACTTCGTGCATGACACTATATTGGGTTGCCCAAATTTCAATTGGGTCGTGTTCAACCCATCCTGCTTGAGGATAAATTTGCGTCAATTCTTTTTGTGCAATTTTAACAATTTGACCCTGATGATTAAAAAGAATGGCACGGGAGCTGGTAGTGCCTTGATCCAGGGAGAGTATATAAGATGCCATCAGATACCTCCTGTTTAATTCATATGATATCATTTTAGCAGAAGAAGAGAACAAAGAAAAGTAAAGAAAAAGGGTTAAAATGGTATTTGGCAGACAATTCAATCGGACATGGTGTTACTTAAAGAGTATATTATATAAATAGGAGAGAAAGATTAAGAAGATATATTGATTAATTTATAATGACTATCTCCATTAGACTTTTTAGTCTATGTGAGATAGTCATTTTGTATTTAAAGGTTCGGAAGGGCACAAGGTTCGCTACGGAGATGAAGAAGAATATACAAAAAATAGGATTAATTCTATTTGAATATCTTCACTCTTTCCTCTAACGGCATAAATTCTTTTTTTTCAGCAGGAGCAGTAGGTTTACCAAATGGCATTTGTGCTGTTAGCGTCCAATTATTCGGGATACGCCACTGTTTTTTTATTTCATCTTCAATAATCTCATTATAGTGTTGTAGTGATGCTCCAAGGCCTTCGATTTCCAGTGAAGTCCATACTATATATTGAAGCATGCCTGAAGACTGTTGTGACCAAATGGGAAAATTATCCTTGTATAAAGCAAATTGTTGTTGCAGCGATTTAACTATGCTGCTGTCATCGAAGAACAAAACGGTTCCGTATCCACTTTTAAATGAATTGATTTTTTCTTCAGTACGAGCAAATTTATCTTTGTGAACAATTTTTCTTAAAGCTTCTTTTGTTATATCCCATAATTTATCATGATATTTCCCAAATAAAACAATAACTCTTGAACTTTGAGAATTAAATGCGGAAGGTGTATGTAGTACGGCTTCACTTATCACTTCTTGAATTCTCTCGTCGGAGATAGTCGTTTCTTTACTAATGCCATACAGTGTTCTTCTTTCTTTTATTGCTGTATAAAAATCTTTTGTCATTATGAGCCATCCTCCTTGTTTATTTTTATCATGTCATTATATATATCTTATTTACCCAATTTATCTTTATAAGAAACAATAGATATATCCTATTGGTTTTTATATTTTTCAAGAATCACTTCTATGATCAGCAATGGAGAAAGTATAGGGAAGCAACGTGTATAATATTTATTTTATCATAGGAATTGACAATTATTTCTATTTATAATAATATAGCAGTGATATATATCACTGCTATATTTATGATTTTGGAGGTCTATTAATGGAAAATAAGTCCAGTACGCAGATTAAATTTCTGCAAATAGGAAAAAAAGAATTTTTAAAAAATGGGTTCAAAAGTGCTTCCCTAAGAAAAATCGTTAAAGATGCAGGTTTTACATTAGGGGCGTTTTACGGATATTACAAAGACAAAGAATCATTGTTTAATAGTTTAGTTGAAGACGTTGTTAATGAAATGTTTTCTTCATTTCAAAATGCCCAAGATGAACACTTTGAATTAATTAATAAAGATAGAACTGCTGATGCCAGAAAATTATCTACTGAGTACTTAAAATTCTTTATGGAGTATATATATGATAATTTTGAAACATTCAAGCTGTTGATTTGCTGTGCTGAGGGGACTAGATATGAAAATTTTATAGATGATTTAGTAACCACAGAATTGAAAAGAACCACTGAGTATTATGAAGCACTGAGAAAAATAGGACGACTGGAAGGTGATATCAACAGCCAACTCCATCACATGTTAATTAGTGCTTATTTCACTGCAATTTTTGAAACGGTAGCTCATGATATGCCAAAAGAAGAAGCAGTAAGTTATATAAAGCAATTAACCAAATTTTTTAATAGTGGATGGGATAGTTTAATTTGCTTCAAATGATTTGATTTTATAGAAAATCAAGAAGCTTTATGAGGTATAGTTATCTTTATTATTTCTCATAATTAAGAATTTGTTAATCCGTGTTGTACTTATCAATGCATTTACAAAAGGAGGATTGTAATGGATTGCAATAAAATATTAAAAAAAAGTTCAATGAGGTATATCTTATTTGAAAAAAATATTAGTGAGAATGAAAAGTTATTAGAATTAGTTGGACACAGATTACACGGGCTGCTTCAAACACATGACTTATCCAATAAAAAAATGGCTGTGCATATGAAAAAAGCTATACTCCCTGCAATAGCAGTTTATAAAAGCATGATTGATATTGGATATACTAAAGAAGAAAGTCTAACGCTAATAAAAGAATCAGCAATAAAAGATAGTCAAAAGATGACGAGATTTTTTCAAACAATTGGAAAAATGCCTTTTGGATATGTACTCTTTCGCAGAATGTTTCCATTAGGCACAAAAAATAGCTTTTGTGAGCCAGGATGGGACATAAAATGGATAAAAAACAATAAAGAGACAATAGAATTCCATGCAAAAAAGTGCCTATATGTGGACATAATGAGAGAAGAAGAATGTTCAGAGTTAGTTCCAATTTTTTGTCAGTTAGATGATTATATGTATGAAAATCTGGAGAATGTAATTTGGGATAGACAGAAAACACTAGCATATGGTGATGAAGTATGCGATTTTAGATTCTTTCCAAAAGTTAAAAAACATGGTTAAAAAATTAATATGCTTAATATCCTACTTTTCACCAATATTAACTTCCTTAATCATCTGAGCCTCTAATATCACATTTTGCCTAACCATGGATATCTCTTAAATGAATTTGAATATTTTTACTTAATTCTTTTTCAGTTCCAAAAACCATTGGTTCATCTTCTATGTAGCCTTCCAAATCTAGTTGTGAATTCTTACTATACTTCAGCGGCTTTGTATCTTTTACATTGGATTGAATACTCATTAATTCATCTTCAGAATCGATGTAATAACGATTTGCACAATTCGAACATACTAAGTAGTAATTAGTACCTGTAGGAATTATGGGCATTATTGCAAATAAATAAATACGATATCGAAGTAAATAATGCATTTGCTCAGTTTGGCATTTTCCACACGTTTTTCTCAATGCATCAGGGTAATACCAGTAAGTTGTAAATGGTTTTGCACCATAAAAATTTTGAAACATGTTGTACTCCTTTCCAACAAACCGACCTAATTTACGCTCTATTGATTACCAATATACAATCATATATAATAATTATAAGGTAAAATCTGTAAATTATCAATTATATAATATGTTTTCAAGGGAGGGTATATGATTGGAAAAATGATATAGAAAAGACATTGAAGACGAAATGATTGAAGCGTTAACCCAAAATGAATTTGAAATTGATTAAGAAAGAAGCAGCGTAACATACTTTCGTACATTACGCTGCTTGGTTTTTAGTTAATAATTTTATATTTTACGTTTCAAGGCTACGATTTTAACTTGCCTGTACGCATATACTCTACCATTTCTTCAGCAGTCATTTTTTCTAGGCCAAAGTTCTTTAAATTATATCCAGTTTCGCAGTAGTCGGTTTCCATCATAATGTTGGACAGATTTGTCATTGCACGGATAACCGGAGTGTCCACCTGTAAAACATTTGCAAAACTAATAGCACCAGAGCAACCAACAGGTACATCTTCAGTTATATACCTCGACTCCAAGGTGAAACGTGCACCTTTTGGAGCAGGCAGCCAAGTCGTCTGATCTAGAGGCTCAGAGAAGGGCAGACGATAATCTTCCCCATACATCATTTGTCCAATGAGTCCCATACGAGACTGCAGCACATCTTCTTCAACAGGACAAATGCCTACACCAAAAGCCTTAGCAATAGCGACTTGCTCTTCATAGAACGCATACTGCACACGGCCCACAGAAGGGGAAACACCATGGGCATAGATGTCATAAACCGCATCAGGGGTACCAACATTGGGAATAATGCCCCAGTTCTCAATGGTTCCAGCATTTAATACCACTGCAGGAACATGCAGCAGAACGTTGACATTGGAAAGGCCGATATCCAATACAGTATCACCTTGAATCAGAGCGGTTGCATCCAATGCAGGAATCTCTTTACTGGCAGACAGGTATGCATCAAAATCGCTGGAAGGCAGCGTATCAACTCGAATTTCATTTTCACGGTACATGACATTAACAACATCCGTTTCTGTCTCCGTGTTGTTAAACTCCGTCAACCGTGCACCGTAGACCAAGGATGAATAACCTGCAATGATTACTTTGGTGTTGAGTCCTTTTTCCCGCATGATCCGGCGAAGAATTAAACTCCCAAAGTTATCTGGGAAAATACTGACAGTCTGCCCGTCTTCCAGCAGAGGAGCCAGTTCTTCAAATATTTCCTCAAAACCTTGAGCTTGTGCAGAAACCAAAATATGATTTGCCCCCTGTACAGCCTCTTTCATGTCATAGGTAACCATGTCTATGACCGCTGTGCCGTTCCGCTTAAAATTTTCGTGATTCATTTCAATGCCTTCAAAGCGAATACGACGGCTGTTTAAGATCCCTTTGACTTTATTATTGAATCTTGTAAATTCATACATTCTGACTTCTGCGCCGCCAAGTTTACAGTCGGCAGCCAATGCGTGGGCACCATTTCCGGCGCCGATAATGGTGATAATTGCCATTTAATATCCTCCTCATAATTAAATTAAATATATTTAAGAATGTTTTCTACTCGTTGATTACATACAAAAGAAATCTATGCTTTTTTTCACATAGCTATACAATCTCACCTATGATCAAGTGAATCAACCATAAGGAAAGATCTGGTATAAAAAAGAAAGATACAGCACGAACGTTGTCAAAAGCTTTGGCATTGATCGTTGCAGTTGAAAGAAAAAAGATAATAAAACGTTCGCAATGATGAACGAATGTCTGTCATAGTGTATTGAAAGTATATATGAATTCCTTGCCTTTGTCAATACCCAATTCATGTGCCGCAGCAGCGAAACCCTCCTTTTCGCAAAGAAAACTTGATCATAAATATTTTATGGTGTATGCTATAATAATACTTGTATGCGGCTGGCTGCATCAGGCAAGATAATTGAAAGAGGTAATATTATATGAATAATTACATGAATGATCTTTATATGAATGATTTTTCTGGTCTGGGAGAAAAGCTGAAAAACACGCGAAACAAGATGGGCCTCAGCCTCAGTGAGGTTTCTTCCATGACAGGAGTAAGCAAAACCATGCTCAGCCAAATAGAACGCTCTGAATCCATTCCAACAATCGCTACCGTCTGGAAAATTGCAAATGGCCTAAAAATTAAATTTGAAACGCTATTGGAAAATTCAAATAAGCTATATGATGTAAAAAGCATTGACAATATGACGCCGCTGACGGACAATGACGACCATATCCAAGTCTACTGCATTTTCCCGTTTTCGCCCATAAGCGGTTTTGAGCTTTTTTACGGCATCCTCAAACCCGGATGCAATTATTCTTCGGGAAGCCACATGAACAGCAATACGGAATATTTGTTGGTTTCTCAAGGCGAAATCGAATTAGTCGTCGGTGCAAATACCTACCGCATCAAAGCAGGCAGCGCTATCGCATTTGATTCAAAAGAAAACCATAAGTATATAAACAATGGCCAGGTAGATGCCATTGTACACTTCATAGTCAGCTATGAGTAGCGTCAGAACTGATTATTTAATATCTCTTCTGCTTGTTTCGTAATAGCAATATGCATTTAAACGCCTCCTATCTCAATCATTTAAAGATTCAACCTATATCAATGCTTCTATCAAATGCTTCTCTTTTTATTATGCCTTCTCAAAGATTGTTCTATGTATGAAGTTAAAAAGCAATTCATTTTTTAAAATTATAAAATACTTTAATTGACATAAGAAAAATCCTCTCTGTTCATAACATAAGAGGATTTGTATATAAAAAGGGATTTAACAAGAAGATCGGCCTGAGTTTGGAAATACGGTAAAACCTTTATTGAACCAACTGTTGGAATAATTAATTGTAAAGCCATTAAACTGATCCAACAAGCTTTTTTCAACGACTATGTTAATATTGTTTACTTTTTTTATATAATCATTTGCTTCATCTTTTGCCTTATCCAAGGCAATCCCAAATCTGGGTCCTCCTCAGCCAAAGCCTTGGATAAAAATTCTCAGATAATTATCTTCTTTTTTTTCTAATTGTTTATGGATTGCTTCCTGAGCTTTCTCAGATATATTTATATTCATAAAAGCATCCTCCTTTCAAGAAAATATCTATATATCTTTATATTCAAATAATACGATATATTGCTCAAAAAGTCAATACCCTCTGTGCATCAGATCATAAAGAAGTCCATTTATTTTATAAAAACTTTGGCTTTTTTAAGTTACACCTTTCCATATCAACTCAAACATGCGATCCAACATGTCAGAAGGCAGTACCAACTGATCCATATTTGCAACGACTGCTAAACCTTCTATAAAAATGCCTAATTCATAAACAAAAGCTTTTACATCCATATCGGACTGTAGCTCACCATCACTTATACCTTTATGAATAATATTTTCAATTTTCATGGATAACTTCTCTATACATTGAAAATACAAATCCATCGTCTCCGGTACATGCCTTAACGCATCAAAAATAAAGTAATAGTGATTATAATATTCACCTTTCTCATCATTTTTTATTATTTCAAAAAACTTGAGTTCAAAATATTTCTTCAGAATATCTCTTATTTGTTCCTTTGCCGATGTTGAATCAGAACGATAGGCTATCGTATTTTGCTCAACCTTCTTAAAAAATAATTCAATGACACTTATAAATAAGCTTTTTTTATTAGGAAAGTGATAATATAATGCCGGTTTTGTCATGTCTAATTGTTGTGCTATATCATTTAAAGAAGTTTCTTTGTATCCTTTTAGTGAGAATTCTTTTAATGCCACTTCCAAGATTTGATTTCTTCTATCCATAACCTCTCTCCTGACTTACCTATCGTTAAGTAAATTATAGTTGAAGACTTTCATTTTGTCAAGGATACAATTGGGTAAAAAAAACCGTACTAGATGTTGTCTAGCACGGTAATGGATTTTTTTATTATCCAACCTGTTTCAAATATTGCCATTACCTTCTTCCATCTATAGCTGATACAGCCTCTAACGGAGGTGTCTCTCCTACCAGTCCTACTGCATAAATAGTCTGATACACACCCGGCATTAATTGGACATTGGGAACTGTTAGGACCACATCTTCACTTCCTGCCGGTCTAACCTGCAATGTATATATCCCCGGATCCACTTCTATATAGTTGGCATATTCGGTGTATTTTACATTACTAAACAGCTTTGTACCATCAGGCAGTGTGATATCAACTGCCGGAGCGTTTGGTGACAAATGTGCGAATCGGACATATGACATATTTGGATTTTGAGGCGGTACATAGGGGTCCATAATGGGCATCAAACTTATATTTGGAAGTACTCCTGCAGCAGCAATGGTATATGCAGCCATTGGTCCGGCTGTAACGGTAGTATTAATAACAGGATTCATCTGCTGTCCCGCCGGATATACTTTAATATTGTAGGCACCGGGCATTACAGACAAATAGTTGCTGAATTCTTTATATTTTAGGCCTTGAATAACAGGATTATTATTCACATAAACGTCTACTGCCGGTGCACCTGGCGATGCGTGTAAAACTCGAATATAGGTATTCATATTCATATTATTACTCGCATAAGGATTATAGTTATGCATCCAGCGATGGTTAAATTGATACATTTTTAAAACCTCACACATCTTATTTATCATAATTAAAATATGATACATAATTATATTATGAGCTAATCCTGTGATATGTGAGATTGTAAAATAACCTTTCTTAATGCCTATTGATTATTTTTTCCTGTTTCATTTAACAATGATTATTCTGGTTGTTTTAATCTCTGTGCTGCTGTCTTTACAGCTTCATATATTTTTGTATAGCCGGTGCACCTGCAGAAGTTTCCTGAGAGTGCAGTTTTAATCTGGTCATCATCCGGATTGGGGTTTTTGTCTAATAAAGCCTTTGTTGTTAAAACCATCCCCGGTATACAGTAGCCGCACTGTACTGCCCCTTTATCTATAAATGCCTGCTGGATAGGATGGAGTTTTTTCTCATTTCCCATACCTTCAATCGTAACCACATCTTTGCCTTCTACCATACACGTCAATGTTAGGCAAGATCTTATTGCCCTTCCCTCTATCAACACAGTACAGCTCCCACAATCTCCAGTGCCGCAGGCTTTTTTAGTTCCTGTCAGCCCAAGTCTGTTGCGAATGGTATCTACTAATAATTCTTTTTCATCGATAAGTAGTTCTACATTTTTGTTATTTAAGATAAATTTTATCATCTTTGCCAAATCCCTCACCTCCTAGACGATCCCATATGCTTTTCTTATTGCACGTTGAATTACAGTATTGGTCACCAGCTCTTTATATCTCTTAAATCGACTCTTTCTTGGTTTGGCTTCTTTAGGAAATATGCCCCTAATTTGCCGTAAACCCTCATGAATGTCTTTGCCTATGATCATGGATTCTAAGCTATAGGCTCTAATGGGTATAGCATTCAGTGCTCCTAAGCTGATTTTAATATCCTTACAAATATCATTATCGGCAGTAACAGATACCCCTACCAATACTTTGGCAATATCCTGGGCTTTTCTTCTGGCCAATCTAACATATCCGTTATAGCTGTTGGCAGCATCTTCAGGAATGATAATTTCTTTAATGAGTTCATTGCTTTTCAAAACCGTTTGATTGGTTTTGATAAAAAAGTCTTCCAGTTTTATAATTCTTTCCTCGTTTTTGCTGACAACCAGTACCTCAGCCCCCAGGGCTAACATCATTACATTGCAGTCCGAGGCCGGTGCAGCAGTACCAAGATTTCCGGCAGGTGTAGCGACTACCCTCACGGGAGGACTTCCTATCTCTGAAACCGCTTGTATCAGCCCTGAAACTTTATTACATATTTCAGATGTTTCAATGGCTTCATAAGTTACTGCTCCACCAATGATTATTTTCCCATTTTCTTCACGAATTTCGTTTAATTCACCGATGTCTTTGATATATACAATAGCTTGAGGATTTAATTTTCCTTCTCCAATTTTCTCAACAATATCTGTACCCCCATTAACAATAACCGCTTCATCGTTATATTGGTTTAGGAGTTCAAGGGTCTCCTCTATGGTTTTTGGTTTAAAAAATTCTGTTGTTCCCATTTTTATCACCTCCTAATTCAAACTTAGCTATTTTTTTTAATGGCATCCAGCACTCTAACAGCCGTTAATGGAATTGTATTGATATGGATTCCTAATGCGTCGCTAACCGCATTTCTTATGGCTGGTGCTGCAGCTATCAGAGGAGGTTCTCCGATTCCTTTTGCACCATAGGGTCCCAATTCATTGGGGCATTCTATAATAATTGATTCTAAGTTCGGTAAATCTTTGGTTGATGGCATTAAGAAATTATGTAAAGATGGATTCTCCATTATACCATTTGTCATAAAACTCTCTTCCATGATGGCCCAACCAATTCCCTGGGCGGCGCCGCCTTCCATTTGTCCTTCCACACAAGTTGGATTGATGGCTTTACCCACATCACAGGCTAAAACAGATCGATTCACCGTAATTTGGCCTGTTTCTGTATCCACCTCTATCTCTACGCCATGTGCTCCAAACGTATAGGCATGCATTGGCTCTCCTTGCCCGTCTTTACCACTAAAAGAAGGCTGTGGAGGGTACCATGTTCCTACTGCGGCAAGAGAGACCTGCTTATTAAAGGCCTTGCCTGCAACGGAGGCAAAAGAGATATTTTTCTCAGGCTTTCCAACAGCAAATACCCTGCCATCTTTAATATTTAAATCCCTGATATCTTCATTCAATTCCTTTGATGCAATATCCAGCATTCGTTTCTTCAATTTTTTACATCCGTCCATCACTGCGTTTCCAACAATGGTTGTGGACCTAGATCCTACCGTAGGACCACTATCGGGAGACATAGCAGTATCTGAATGAGTTACCAATACATCCTCATATCTTACCCCTAATGTTTCTGCAGCTATTTGCATCATCACCGTTGCAAGCCCCTGCCCCATTTCTGTACTGGTCAGAGCTACATTGACTGTACCGTCTACTTGAAGACTTACATAGCAATTGGCCCCTTCAAATAATAACGGTATTCCTGTTCCGTACATAAAAATTCCTATCCCCCTGCCTTTGCGAATAACCCCTTGCCCTTTATCAATGGGCTGCTCCCATTCCATCTTTTCTTTGACCTTCTCAATACAAGCTTCTAATCCCATTCCCCTGCTCGCTTTCATCACTTGCCCAAAGATCGTACGATGGCCGTCTTTTAATATATTTTTCTTCCGAACCTCAATAGGATCCATATCTAATTTTTTTGCCAATTCATCCATTTGACATTCCATAGCAAAGGCTGCCTGAGGTGCACCAAATCCTCTAAATGCACATGCATAAGGATGATTTGTAAACACAGAGTAGGATCTGGCTCTGGCATTAGGTATGGTATAAGCACCACCCGCGTACATTGCTGTCCGCATGGTAACTGCAAAGGCTGGCTCCTTTATGCCTCCCATTGAAACATAAGCGCCTTTATCTAATACCGTTTCTACATCAATTGCAGTGATTTTCCCGTCCTTTGTTGCTGCTAATCTATGCTTGATATAAGCTGCATGACGCTTTCCGGTGGTGCGAAAAACTTCTTCTCGATTCAATTCAACACATACGGTTTTCTTTGTTTTTAAAGCCAATACCCCAGCCACCGCTGAAACATCTAAAGTTGAATCTTCCTTTCCGCCAAATCCTCCACCGACTAATGGAGAAATACATCGAATTTTATTTTGCGGGATTCCGAAAACCGGCGCTAAAACCCGACGACTTGCATAAACGGCCTGCATTGGACTTATTAACGTCAATCCTTCCGTCACTAAATCCGGTTCTGCAATGCAGACATCCGGTTCAAGATAACAATGTTCTACCATAGGTGTTTCATACGCGTTTTCAATAACCATATCCGCCTCATCAAATGCTTTTTCTACAGCACCTTTGTCAAGGTTAACGGTATTTAAAAGGTTGCCTTTCTCGGCAGCCGAATGTGACTCATGAATCCATAAAGCATTCTCTGCCATAGCCTCTCTTGGGTCATCGTATGCCGGTAAAACTTCATATTCTACCACAATAGCATCCATGGCCTTTTTGGCAGTCTCTTCATCTACTGCCGCTACCACAGCTACAGGATCTCCTTCATATTTAACTTTTTTTTCTGCAATTACCGGCTTATCCGGACATAGAATCCCATAACCATTTCTCCCGGGCAAATCCTTTGCCGTCATAACGGCGACAACACCATCCAGCTGTTCTGCTTTAGTGGTATCAATGCTCTTAATGATTGCATGGGGATATTTTGCAAACAGTGCTTTTCCGATCAACATATCGTCCTTTTTTAGATCCGATGTGTATTTTGCTGTTCCAAGCACCTTGGAACGAGCGTCTACTTTATTAAGTCTTTGGCCTACAATCTTTAAATTTTCCTCCACAGATTTCCCTCCTTATCTCTTTTATCTACTGCGATTCTTGCAACATCATTTGTTCATAGTTGTTTACAATCTCTACGCCTTTTGGGAAAACCGAAACTTTTCGCCTTAGAATCCCTGATTCCTTCATTAAACCTTTGTCTACTAAATACCTTAAATCGGAAATAAGCTCCATAGCCGGTATATTCAATTTTTCTGCAATGACGCCGGCAATAGCATTGGGATTTACAGAAGTATACTTTAAAATCTTATATTGATTTAAGTTGATACTTTCCTTGGTCAGAAGTTCCTTTTCTATCTCTGATAATTGAGTCAATTCTTTTGCGCCTTTGTCCGTCAAAAGAAAATTATATCGTTTAATGCCTGTATAGGATTCTTTTATAATAAACTCCTGGTGCTCTAAATTTTCTGCAATATTATTGGCTTCCGGTGCACTTATTCCCAGATTATCCGTAAAGTCTGCCAAAGTATTTCTTCCTTCGCGAATATAACTCAAAATCTTCTTCTCATTTTTATTTAAATTCATTCCTCAACACCTCCATTAATCTACAATATGTGGAAATATCAACTTAGCAATTGGTGTTGTACAACGGTGTCTTTTCTCAATAAAAGATTTCCATCTTTGTGATCCAATACTAGGTCTCATCAACTGCTGCATCGCTTTTTTATGCTCCTGGGTCTGAAAATTACTGATATTGGCAGCATTTGACTGAGCTAATCCCTTCATCTTGCTTGGTGCTTGTGGGTTAAAATGATCCATTCCATAAAATTTAGGCTTAGTAAAAATAGTTACCACAGTGGTTACGATCAAGGTCACAAAAAAACCAACCCACATAGGATGTGCGTACTTTGCCCATAATTTTCCCGGCGCAAAGTACCAGATGACTGTAACAATGATACCAATGCTTACACCTAAAAATCCTGCTTGATTGGTAATTCGCTTTGAACAATGAGCCAATACTAAAACCACTGCCGTAGGCACTGAGAAAGCCCACATAGCTGCCAGAGCTAATGCCGCACTTTCTTTCCATAATAATGCAGTCATCCAAGCTATTGCCGCAACGCCTAAGGTTATGATTCTGCTGGGCAGGACCAATTCTTCTGCCGTTGCATTTGGTCGTAAAAACCTTTGGAAAACATCCCTCAATATTGGAGAACTCACGCCCAATAATGCCGTACTAAACGTTGACATACACGCTGCTACCATAGCGACCAGCATTAAGCCATCCATTCCTAAAGGCAATGTTCTTACAATCATCCCAAAGGCAGTTCCCGATTGGAAATTCCCTTCTCCATAAATGTGCAGTGCATAAATTCCAAATCCGGCTAATAATGTAGAACCAAAAATACAGGTAATTAAAGCAGACAAACAATATCCTCTCTTTACTGCTTTTTCGCTTCTACCGCCCACAGCCCTCATCCAATAATACTGACATCCCAGCATGGTTAACAGCCATCCAAATACAAGGGATGGAATGCTCGGGAACCTTAAACTGAAATCTGCTTTTCCAATAAAAGAAAATACTCTCCAATCAGCCCCGGCAACCCCGGAAAATACGGTAATAGGATCGCCAAACCGAACAATCAGATAAATGACACTTCCTACTAAGGCAATCATAATAACAATCATATGTGCCATATCAGAAATAGATAATGCCCAAAATCCTCCGGCATACATATAAAAAGTACACAGAACCGTAATGACTAATGTAGTGGCCCAGTAGGGAATTCCCGTTAATGCTGTTAGATTGTTCCCTAATCCCACCACTTGCGCAAACAAGGACCCAAAGGCAGCCATACTGGTAGCAACTGCAACAACAGTCCTTGTCTTTTCGTCAAATCTAATTTGTGCCCATTCCGGTAATGTGTATACACCACTTCTTCGAATGGCTGGAGCAAAAGTTTTGCCAAATATAATGATTCCGGCAGCCCATCCCCACATATACAAAGACCCAATCCAGACACCATGCGTAATGGCCAATCCACTAATAGCCGGAAGGGTTGCACCGCTAAACATAATCGCCGACAACCCTAGTCCAATGGTTATGGCACTTACTTCACGACCAGAAATAAAAAAGTCAGATATAGAACTAATCCACTTTTTCGTAACCAACCCGATTCCAACCATTAATACAAAATATAAAACGACCTCACTGAACAACAAGAAAACCTTAAAATCCATTGTATCACCCTTTTCTTATTTACTTTTTTCGACCTATGGACATTTTGCCAACTTGCAAATATCCAATCACCTCCTTTTGAAAATTTAAGCCCATTTGAAAAATAATAAATTGAAAATTATAAAACCCTTCAAAATACAGCAGTAATCTGTAATTTCCATCCACTTCATCTAAGGCTTAATAATTTACAGTTTTCTGTATATTGTACTTTGATGGCTTTTATAAATATCGATTTTGGTTATGCTCCATTAATCTAAATATTTTGTACATCATGTATCATTCTGGGGTTAATTCTTCTAGCAAGGATTTTCCGTAATTCATTATTGTCATCTCTAACCACTACCACCGCATTTTCAGCTTTTTTAATCATATCACCAATACTTTGGAATTGGGTTAAAGGGTATAGTTGAAATTCTTTCTCATCAATATCATTTTCACTGGTATGCACCACTATGGCATCCATTTCTTCAGCTTTTAAACCATTCATCAGTTCAAAGCTTTCTTTACAAATAATTTGAATATCTATTTCCTCAGATAAATTCTCCATTAAAGTCATGTCGTCATAGGAATATTTATTGATACCCACCACACAATTAGAAGGCAGATTTTTAGGATATTTTTTTTTCAAAACCAATAGCGCAAATTCCTCGTTATGTGCATATGTTCTTTCTCCTAAATCAAGAACTTTCTCTATTGGTTCCTGCTCTTTTTTTGCTTGTAGATATGCCAGTTCCGACATCACTACAAAATCACTTTTTTCATTAATCAAAGTGTCTATTCTGTTGATAGAGCCAGGCATAAATGCGATATGAATGTGAATGTCCAACATAGCAAAACATTTATGTATACCGTCTGCAATTCCTGGAATCTTAGCATTTGTAGCTAAGGGACATAACCCTAATAGAACCCCAAAATCACTTAATTCCCATAGCTTTCTATAGTCTAATTTTGTAATATAGCTTCCTAAAAATCCCCTGGTTTCTATTTCAACCGCGGCTTCTCGCTTCAATTGCTGAATTGCATTTTGAACGGTACCGCTTCCTACGCTAAATATTTGTGTGAGATCATTAATCGTTGGAATACTGTCTCCTTCTTTAGATATTAAAAACATTCTTGCAAGTCTGCTGGTAATATAGGTGTGTTTATTTCGAACATATTCTTTGATTGACATCAGGACCTCCATACAATATTCAATAAATTGTATATTATTAAAAAATTTTTTATCTGCGTCAGCTTCTTTCTTACAATTCTAATTTTAACTCAATGATCATAGAGTTTACAAGTATTTTTTTGAATTTTTATTATTGGACTCTTATTTTTCACTAAATCAATATACTTCTAAAACCTGCTCCTCTGTCAGCATATTACACAACAAAATCCTTTCGATTCTGCTATCGTCTTTCTTTAGTACATCTTGGGCAATTTTTGCAGCAAGCCTATAACGTTCCTGGGAATCCACTTTATTGATTAACAAAAATATCCTAGCATTGGAAGGAATGGCCTTCATTAAGCCCTTATTGTTTTTAACCAGAGTTGCAATCCCGACAGAGGTTAAAGCTTCTCCCAGTGGTATCCCTGTAATTTTCGAAATGAGATGAGGCCTATGAACATTTTCTTCATTCAATATAACACCGTGACCGTCTATTCCTATGACCATCAGCACCATGGTGGTTAGGGACGGAATAACCGGCTCATGTTCGGCAGGCGCTTTTAAGGGTTTCCCTTTTGCACCGTCTCCTTCAATAATGAGATAATCAAAATATCCCATTTTATAGATCTGATCTATCTCTTGTCCGTCTATTCCTTTGACCTTTCTTTCCGGTGTGATGTTTGCACCAAAGCCAATGATTTTATTGTTTTTGACTTTTGAATAAAGCACTCTATGCAATTTCTCTGTATTCTCTTTTAAGATAAATCTATCCACCTCTCCTTTATCCGGATAGAATATGGATGTCGTAGTAGAAATCCCTACATTTTGTCCTTGCAAACTTAAAGCTTTTGCCAATGCGTACATGGTTGTCGTTTTTCCACCACCTCCAACAAGGCAAATCAATTCCTTTTCCTTCACCTGTAAAACCTTTAACAACTTCATCTTTTCCACCACTTCAATTTCTTCTACTTACCCAAGGGACAAATGGGAAAGTGACAAAATTCACAGTTCATGCACAAGCCGCCGTGTCCCATCTGAGCAATATCTTTTTTGGATAATGTCTCTCCTGCCAATATCCTTGGGAACACTAAATCGACTACTGTAATTTTATGATACATACCACAGGCGGGTACGCCTAATATGGTTGTGCAATCACTGTATGCAAGCATGAACATAGCACCGGGTAATACAGGGGAGCCGTAAGTAATCACATTTGAACAGACTTTTCTGATTGCAGAGGGCGTAACATCATCTGCATCTACAGACATGCCTCCGGAGGTAAGAACAATTTGAGCCCCGTCATCTATGAGACGGTGAATGGCTTCTTCAATCTTCTTGACATCATCTGGGGCATACCGTATGCCTATGAGCTTTCCACCGTATTGATTCACTTTAGCCTCCAGTATTGGACCAAATTTATCCGTAATTCTTCCGTTATATACTTCTGTTCCCGTTACAACCATTCCAACCTGCATAGATTTTAACGGCTTTACAGAAACGATTTTATGAAGCTGATTGCAAACCTCTTCTATTTTCTTTCTTTTAATGGTCAAAGGAATAATTCTGGTTCCGGCAATAACTTGATTCTTTTTTACCAAAGAATTGTTATGGAGTGTGGCAAAAATCACTTCATCGGTATCATTTAAGGTGGTCAAAGCTTCTACATTCACCTTTAATAAACCATTATGCTGTGCCTTAATGGTTATTTTCCCTTCGGCGGGGCCTTCCAGATAAGTGCCTGCTCCTGCTGCAGTTTTACCAATTCTTAAAGCAGATTCATCTTCATGAAGGTCTTTATCACTTAATTCTATAATATAGATATGGTTTTTCCCCATATCCTTTAATTCTTCCACATCCTCTTTTTTTATAACATGACCTTTCTTAAAAGCAGCCCCTTTAAATTTTCCCGGGACAATTTTGGTCAAATCATGTGCTAACACCATCCCTAACGCTTCTTCGACCCTAACTTTTTTCATTTTATCTCTCCATCCTTCCTCTCAATCCTGCAATAAGTCGATAATCCTTTTGGGAGATCTATGTATTTATTCTAAATTCTTAAATTCTTTTTCTGCAATAAATATAAAACTGCCTCTAATACGCCCCCTGCAACATTTCTTCCTTTATCACTAATTGTGCAGCAATATTCCTTTTCCCCTCTAGGATCGATATCCCCTAGTTTCTCATTTTCCTTCACCATCAATCCGTCATGGATCAATCCCCGTACAATACCACTGATTCCCGCAGCTACGCTGCATCCATTCACCCAACAGAGAATTTGTCCTGTCCGTACAGGGGCACCAATCTCCAAATGGTTTTTAACGATGCCTTTACATGGTGCTCTAAAAACCCTTTCTTTTGTAAAGCCCCCAATGTTTCCTGGGACACCTGTATTAGGTTCAGCCGTTCCTTTATAAAAGATTCTTCCTAAATGGTGACCTCTTTTTGTTTCAATAATGCCGTGAGCATTCTTTCCTGCCGTAAATCCTGGTCCCAACCCTATGACAATAGGCGCATCTTCTAATGTTGTGCCACAGTTCTTCTTGGCTAAAGTTGCGTCCACAATCACCGTGGGTAAAATATCCTTTCTGATCTCACAGCTTGGATCGATGACCAAAGGAATTTTACCCATTTTCAGAACCTTATTCACTTCTTCAGCACCATCGGCTAATACGGCAGTAACCCCTTCAACAGTCCATTCTCCTTCATAAATGGAATTTGCAAAGGAGACAAGACGTCTGACCATCCTAGGTTTTTCAAGCTCAGTTATAATGACGGAAAATCCTGCATGAAACAACTTGTGAGCGACTGCCGTGGCTAAGTCTCCACCACCCTTAACAATCACCTTTACCTCCTCAAACATCTTCATCACCCCTATTTTACTATCCGCTGATCTTAAAAAGAAACGATATATTCTTGAAACACTTAAAATAACCCTGCATACAATATTCAATAAATTGTATATTTCATTGATAACATTATTTTAAGCACCAACCCATTATCCTTTTATCCATTAACACTTTACGAATAAGGATTAGTAAGAGCTATTGAATGCGTCAAATATCCAACAGCTCTTCTTACTAATTATTTTGTTGTTCAGTATTCTTTATATCTTTATATATTTTCTTCATAGTTTTTTTAGAACCTCTTTGAATATCTCTTTCTAATTTCCTTTTGTCAAAAGAAACAAACAAAGATTCCAGGTCATATCCCGGTGGATACAACTGATCTTTTCTGATTAAAAGCTCCACTCTTTTTATATGGATTGTCTTGAATTCATTCTCAACGAAGACTTCAATATTGTTATATTTATCTTTTTCTTTATACACTATGGCTTCTTTTTTATCATCAAGAAGCATCACCTTGTCGCCAACCTCCAATTTTTCCTCTGCTTTTTCTTCTAATACTTCTGAAGACTCCAGGTTTTTTTTGATTTTACTTTCCTTGACCACCGCATAGTTATACGCTTTATGGTTGATATAGGATTTTGCTTTACCTAAAACAGATTCTTTTAATCCCATTTTTCTGGAAATCCATAAAGCATTGCTCTCTCCGGAATCTCCTATTACCAACTGATAAAGCGGCTCTAAGGTATCCGGGTTAAACTTCATATAGGCATTTTCAAATTCAGGATGCTTCATGGCATACTCTTTTATATCTGCATAGTGTGTTGTTGCCACCGTAATACTTCCTTGATGGTAAAGTTCTTCTAAAATAGCAATGGCTAAGCTTGCCCCCTCATTGGGTTCCGTACCTGTCCCTATCTCATCAAACAATATCAAAGAAGCATTGTTTGCTTTGTTAATAATTTGAGCAATATTTTTTATATGGGAAGAAAAGGTGCTAAGGGCATTTTCAATACTCTGATTGTCTCCAATATCGACAAAGATATGATCAAATACCGATAGCTCAGATTCAGGATCTGCTTCAATATGAAGTCCCAGCTGTATGGCTAAAGTCATAATACCGATTGTTTTTAAAGCCACGGTTTTACCCCCGGCATTTGGTCCGGTGATGACCAAAGTCCTTTTGTCTTTACCGATCTTAAAGTTCAAGGGTACACATTCCTCTAACAAAGGGTGTTTTCCATTTATGATATGAATGCAGCCAATATCATTTACTTTAGGCTCTATTCCCTTTACAGCAATGCTGTACTTTGCCTTTGCAAAGACCATATCATAAGTTGCAATAAGCTCTAAATTAATATGAATACCTTTTACGGCTTCAACCACCATACCCGTTAAATAAGCTAACACTTGATACTCTTGAGCTTTTTCCTCATATCTTAATTGAATCAGCTCATTGTTTAATTTGGATACGGAAGAGGGTTCCATAAAAACAGTTGACCCTTTTGGTGAAACATCTACTATAACGCCATCAACATTATTCTTGTAGGTGGCTTTTATTGGAATAACATATTTGTCATTTCTTTTGCTTACATAAAATTCTTGAATATATTTTTTATGATTTGAAGACGACAAGAATTTATCTAATTTTTCTTCAATCTTCGATTCTGCATTAAGGATCAGCCTTCTTGTTTTTGCTAGTTCCTTACTGGCATTTGAATCTACTCTGTTATTTCTGATAGCATCATTAATTTCAACTTCAATATCCTCAAACTCTGTAAGGGATAATGCGTATTCACTTAAAGTAGGCGCGTAAAATTCCTGCTGCTTCATAAATTTCTTAACCACTCTACAGCCTCTTAAAAAATCCGATACCCTGGTTAGTTCATCAGGATCCAGTATTTCACCTTTGGTAATCTTATCGATTAAATGGTTGATATCCGATATTCCATTAAAAGGAATATGATTAGAATTATTAATGATATTTTTGGCTTCAGTTGTTTCTTTCAGCCTTTTTCTCACCATAACCATATTCGTTTGCGGTTTTTGATGATCCATTAATAATTTTCCCAGTCCACTAATACAATACTCTTTTACTTTTTCTTTGAGTTCATAATAACCTAGTTTTTCAAATGTATTGTTATTCAATTTAAATTCCTCCTATTTATTAGTCTGAATGCTACAGCAAACGACTTAATAAATAAGGAACGTATTCTTCTTTACAAAATATCTGAGTTAAACGCACTTATTTATTAAGTCGTTTAACTACCAGCTCTGCCTTTTTAAACATATTATTTAACATATTCATTCATCTCCTATTGGTAATATATAGTATGGCATACCATCCATCTCATTCATTTCTACTTGAAGATTATCTCATATAAAACCACTTGTTTACAAGTAGAAAAATATGCAATAAAATTCACTTTATATTCAACCATCTATTTTATCATGTTACAGAAACTCAAACATTCCCATATACCAGCGACATCGCTTCTGCAAGATGATTTTTCATGATGGCCTTTCCACCTTCGGCATCTTTATTCATAAAACATTCTACAACTTTTTTATGATCATAGATTTCTTTTAAAAGTCTATCATAATCCATGTGTAAAATATAATCAACACGAGCAGCATTTATCTCACTGACAGTGGCATAGAGGAAATTTTGCAGCAGCGTATTCTGAGAAATCGCTGCTATCTCATCATGAAATTGTTTCCCTAACCCCCACTTATATGAACCTTTTTCATATTCATCTAAAGATGTGTCCACAATTTTTTCTAACCTTACGATATCACTTTCAGTTGCGCGCTGAATCGATCGATACGTGAGCTCAGGCTCTATGATCAGTCTCGACTCCCACATCTCGTACATACTATTGTCATCATCCAGCTGCGTTATCATAGTCAAAAATTTGATATTCCTTAATGCAGTATCCGATACGACAGTACCGGTGCCCGATTTGGATATGACGATATCCAAAACCTCAAGGGATTTAAGGGCCTCTCTAACAGAATTTCTACTTACTTGGAAGGCCTCAGCCAGTTCTATTTCTCCTGCTAATCGCTCTCCTTGCAAAAGCTCACCCTTCGCTATCTGCTCTATAATATAATTAAATACTTCTCTGTATAGGTTTTTTTTTGCAATTGGCTTTATCATAACGATTACCCTCCTCATCCCCTCATTATATTGACTAAAAGTTAATTTGTCAAATATAGGACAATAGCGATAATTTCTTGACTTTTCAGAAAATTGGTGATAATCTTTAAATAAAGTTTAATTGTCCTACAATTAAACTGTTGTACAATACTACGATAGGAGGTTTGCATAATGGAAAAAATTTGGACGGTTATCGGAGGGGGGAATGGTGGTCATGCAACAGCGGGCCAATTAGGTTTAAATAACCAAACCGTACGTATTTATGACATCTTTGAGGATACGGTTAATACCATCAACAAACAGGGGGGTATACATGTAGAAGGTGAGCTTGAAGGTTTTGCGCCTGTTGAGTTTGCCACTACCGATATCGGCAAAGCCATAGAAGGCGCCGATGTGATTATCGTTGTTACACCTGCTTTTGCACATGCAGATATCGCAAAAAAATCTGCCCCTTATCTTAAAGGCAATCAAAAACTTTTATTACATCCCGGTACTATGTTTGGATCCATAGAGTTTTTAAACATCCTTCACCAGCATGGTAATGACGAAAATCTCTTAATCGGTGAAGCAGTTTCTTTGCTCTACGCCGCAAGACTTGTTGAGAAAGGTCGTGTGCGTATATTGGGCATAAAAAACAGCCTGCCAATTGCAACCATACCATCGGATAAAGTAACGGAAATGACAGAGGTATTAGCGCCTATATTTCCACAAATGGGCAGGGCTCTTGCTAACGTACTGGAGTCCGGCTTACAAAATCCAAATTGTGTCGTACATCCTCTTCCAACACTTCTTTGCACATCCCTAATAGAATCCGGAAGAGAATGGCTTTACTATTACGATGGTATCAGCCGGTCGGTGGGGCATGCAGCATGTGCACTGGATAAAGAAAGAATAAGCATCGGAAAAGCACTGGGTTTAGACATTATGAGCATAGAAGATTTTTATTTGGACATGTACAATGTGGAGGCCGATACACTGGCTGAAGTTACAAATAAAGTGAAAGCCTATGCAGGGGTAAAAGGCCACTCTAGTGTCAATACAAGATATTTGCTTGAGGATATACCTTATTCCATCATTCCAATGATCGGTTTAGCAAAAATGTTAGGTGTTGATGTTCCGATTATGGAGTCTACCGTAGTACTCTCACAAGCAGTATTACAAAAAGATTTTTCAAAAGAAGCAAGGACAATTGAACAAGTGGGTATAGCAGATATGGACAAAGAACAATTATTAGAGTTTGTTAAGACAGGAAAGCATTACAGTCATGCAAGTCATTAAATGCTTTTTAACAAATGCTATAAGCAAATGTGTCATGATATATAAAGATTACTAAAATTTATATATATAAATGACCTATGAAGTCTTGCTATAATAGTATGTATATGAATAATCTATAAAGAATTTATAAAAGTCTTAAGGAGGATTCGTAAATATGGGAAATAATGTTTTAATTCTTATTAGTAGTTTAATAATAATGGGTGTACCCTTTATCTATACTTATTATCAAAGTAGAAAAAAGGTTGTAACAGGTGATGACTGGGTTGTTGGTGGTAGAGATCTACCTACTTATGTTATTGTCGGTACTCAATTTGCCAGTGCCATGGGCGGCGGTGTACTGGTTGCACTGGTTGGCAGAGGATACAGCCTGGGTCTTTCTACTGTAACTTATGGTGTTATAGCATCTGCACCATTTTTAGTGCTTATGCTTCTGGCGCCATGGATTAGACAAAATAATTTTACAACCATACCGGATATACTTATGAACTTCTACGGTGAACATAAAGGAATTGCTATTCTTGGTGCATTCTTCTCACTTATCGTTCCATTTGGATGGATTACCTCTCAGCTTGGCGCTTTTGGTATTCTTTATTCTTCTATTACAGGTATAGACGCTAAATTTCTTGTAATGGCAATATCCTTAACCAGCTTGTTGTTTATTATGCCTTCAGGACTTAAGACGGTTGCGTGGACGGACTTCATATTTGCTTGTTTTATGATTGCCGTCTGTGTCATATGTGTTTTCTTTGGACTGAATATGGCAGGCGGACTAGATGCTGTTATGTCACATGTTAATGTTCCTCGTGAGAATGTCGCTATACCCGGAGGATTTTACAGTGTTGGACTGTCTACGGTTGCCTTATGGTTCTTTAGTGTCCTTCCGGGAGGCTGTACAAACCAGATCTATTACCAAAGGATTTGCTCCATCAAAGATCCTAAGAAAGTTAATAAGAGTTTATTCCTTTCAGCTATCTCTCTTATAGCTGCAATCCTATGGGCATTCCTTATAGGAACTATCGTTAGAGTGCTTAATCCTAGTCTGGTAAACGGTGAAGGTGCTACAGGCTGGTTTATGACTCAGCTTCCTACATGGCTCCTGGCACTTTTTGCAGGTCTTGTTTGCGCAACCATCATGTCTACTATTAGTAGTGCTGCTCAAACTTGTGTTACCAATATGACCAGAGATATTTATCAAAGAAGTGTTAACCCTGATGCAAAAGATGAAGATATCGTTAAAATGGCGAGAATTCTTACTGTTATTCTGATGGCATTTTCTTGTATGCTTTCCATCTTTATGCCGGATGTCCTTGGATGGCTTGTATATACTTATGCATTCTCTGCCGCCGGTCTTTCAGGACCAATATTTATCGGATATTTTACCAGGGAGAAGAAACCTTTCACAGCAAGAGCCGTATTGACCTCTATGATAGTAGCTATGGTGGTTTGTGTAATCGCTAGGCTTACAGGCAGCTTTGGAACTCCAATTCCATTTACTCTTTTTGGTGTGATTGCATCTATTATTACTATGTATGTCGTTACGCCCTTCACTAAAAAACAAACCGCTTAAGAGGTGACCTATGAAAATAAAAAAAATTGACGTATTGCACTTGTCTGTCCCCTTAAAAAAACCCTATAAGCTTTCTAAACTTTATGGGACGCTTTACACAACAGAACCTGTAGTCGTAAAAATTACAACAGACGAAGGTATGGTTGGCGTAGGCGAAACAGATCCTATGCCCCTTTTTACCGGGGAAACCGCAGAGACTGCTGTTACGGTTATTCATAACTACCTGGCACCGGCACTTATAGGAAAAGATCCTACTAATATTGCCTGTATACACCATATAATGGACGGCGTTATAAGAGATATGCATCTCGCTAAAGCTGCTGTAGATATGGCCTGTTATGATATTATGGGAAAAGTAGCAGGTATGTCCGTTGCCACTCTTCTGGGTGGTCGTATACATGACAGTCTTCCTATAATGGGTTCTATTGGCGGGGGGACACCGGAGGATAATGCCAAGGAAGCAGTATCACTCATTGAAGACAAGGGTTATGCATCACTAATGGTAAAGATAGGTAGTGATGATTACATGTACGATGCCAAAAGAACTATTGCAATAGCAAAGGCAGTTGGCGACAAAGTAGTCCTTATTCCCGATGCCAATCAAGGCTGGGATGTCACTACCACACTTAAATACCTGGATGCTGTAAGCGGATGCAATGTGGATGCATTCGAACAGCCTATCCATGCCGGTGATATAGACAGTTTTGCTAAAATCAAGCAAGGCACAAATGTTAAACTGACCGCAGATGAATCTCTTTTATCATTAGAACATGCCAAAATGATGATAAAAGAAAAATCCGTAGATATATTCAGCATCAAGGTCTGTAAAACCGGAGGCATATATCGATCTAAAGAGATTATAGAGCTGTCACGCCATTTTGGTATACAATGCCTATTTAACTCTATGATAGAAGAAGGCATCACACAAGCTGCAAGCTTTGCACTCGGATGTTCCACCAGAAACTTATACGCTCATGGTCATGCTTATTTCTCACCATTGAGATTAGAAGATGATATTACTAATTTTTCTACTTTTATCAAGAATGGTAGAATTAATGTACCTGACACACCTGGCCTTGGTATAGAAGTAGACGAAGAGAAACTTGCTCACTATACTAAGGATCGTTATAAAATTGTATAGTAACAACACTATATAGCCGGTATCTTTTACAGGATACCGGCTATAACTGTATCTGGTCAACCCATACATCTCAAAATATTGTGCTTGACAAAAGGGGTTTATTGAATATATATTTATTATAAAAAGGAGAACACTGATAACATGGAAAGCCTACTACTTAATAAATCCATATCTATAGGTAAGGCTGCTTTATTATTATCTATGTCTTCTAGAGAAAATGAAAAAAAAATTATAAACTATTTAAAAAATCTAGGATTTTTATGTGGCATAACTGAAATTGGCGGAATTTCTAATGATGTTGCAAGAAAGATTAATAACTCTACAATAGCCATGGGATGTAGTCTTGACATATTGAGAAAAGAATGTTCAGATGATATACATGCTGCTGTACATGCCATAATTGAAGCTTCAAATGGACTATTTCTCCATGTACCTGTTAATATGAGCTATTCATTGAAAATTGCTTTAGTTAGAAAAGATAAATGGCTGAGTGTTGCAGTCTATGGTTATTCGGCAGCCCATAAATTAACCAATCATGAACGTGCCGGTTTAGGAATCATGCATATAGAACCCATCAGCAAAAAAAGATTTATTAAATAGTGATATAAAATAAAAAAATATACAATTAAATATTATAAAGTGATAAGTGATTAAGTGTTTTAATTTTTAAAGGCAAAGTGATGAGAGAATATAAGAGAGCCTAAGGTTTTCTTATGTTCTCTTTTTGTTTTTTGAAATTAGACGAATTAAGGAGGTATTAAAAAATGCAAAAAGCTCTTGAGGGTATAAAAGTAATCGATTTAACCAGAGTTTTAGCGGGACCCTATTGTACCATGGTTCTAGGGGATATGGGAGCAGAAGTAATAAAAGTTGAAAGACCGGGAGTGGGTGATGATTCAAGGCAGTTTGGTCCCTTTATTAATGATTATAGCGCCTATTTTACCAGCATCAACAGAAACAAAAAAAGTATTACCTTAAATTTAAAAACCAATGAAGGAAAAGAGATTTTAAAAAAACTTATAAAAGAAGCAGATGTTATCGTAGAAAATTTTAGACCCGGCACTATGGAAAAATTAGGTTTGGGATATGAAACATTAAAAGAGATTAATAAAGAAATTATTTATGCGGCTTCTTCAGGCTTCGGTCATACAGGACCCTATTCCCATAAACCCGCCTATGATTTAATCATTCAAGGTTTAGGCGGTATGATGAGTATAACAGGACAAGAAAATGACATACCCACAAAAGTTGGGGCATCCATAGGAGATATCTTTGCCGGTGTTTTTACAGCTATAGGCATATTGGGTGCATTAAGGTATCGTGACATCACAAAGAAAGGTCAGAAAATTGATGTATCTATGTTGGACTGTCAAGTTGCGGTACTTGAAAATGCATTAGCCAGATATTTAACCAGTGGAAAGATTCCTAAGCCTATTGGAAATAGACATCCTTCAATTGCTCCTTTTTCAACCTATACCACTAAGGATGATTTTATCATTATTGCTATTGGTAATGACTCATTATGGGCTCAGTTTTGCCAATTAATCAACAGATCAGATTTGTTAAAAGATGTTAAATATAAAACAAATCACCTAAGGGTAAAAAATAACACTGAACTAGAAAAAGAACTGGAAGAAGTTTTTATAACAAAAACAACTCAAGAATGGATAGATGTTTTGGATAACAATGGCATACCATGTGGTCCTATTAACAATGTTGAAGATGTTATCAATAATCCCCAAATAAAAGCTAGAAATATGATTGTTGAAATCGAACAGCCAACCATAGGCAACTTCCAAATACCGGCATTACCAATAAAATTTAGCGAGACCCCCTCCGAGATAGAAAAACCTTCTCCATTTTTAGGGGAAGACAACGAATCTATTTTGAAGGCATTAGGGTTTACTATGGAAGAAATTATCAAACTTAATGAAAAAGGGATTATCTGATGACGCTTCTTATTATTTACATCAAAATAAGCAATCACAAAAACCAAAGGAGGTGATTTATCTAACAAGCTTATACTCTAAATTAATAAAAGGAAAGGATGGTATGAAATGATTAGAAAAATGGGTATGGTCCTTACAAGATTATCTTTGAAGTATGTACCTGATCCAAGTATTTTTGCAGTTTTATTGACTTTTGTTGCATTTATTTTAGGCATCACCATTGCCAACAATACACCAATGCAAATGGTTATTAACTGGTATGATGGATTTTGGAGCCTTTTAACATTTAGTATGCAAATGGCATTAATGGTTATTACCGCTTCAACTATTGCCAATGCGCCCATTGCCAAAAGATGGATTAGAAAATTAGCTTCTGTTCCAAGTAACAGCAAGCAAGCGGTTTTCTTAGTAACCATCGTATCCACTGGTGTTGCTCTTGTACATTGGGGGCTTTCATTAATATTAGGTGCTTTATTGGCTAAAGAAGTTGCAAAATCATTACACATTAAAAAAATTCCTTTTGAATACGGACTTATTGGCGCAGGGGCTTATGTTGGACAGATGATGTGGCATGGAGGCATGTCGGCATCGGTTGGATTATTAATAGCAACGCCGGGACATTTCTTAGAAGAAGAAATTGGGATAATTACTATGTCTGATTATATGTTTAACCCTATGAACTTAGTGGTTACCCTATCGTTAGTCATATTACCTCCATTATTTGCTATACTGCTGCACCCTAAAAAATCGGATGAATATACACAAGCTGATGAAGATGTCCTTCAAGTTCTTGCTGTGGATGACGAAATTCCCGCAAAACTACCTGGCAATCCCAGTATAGGCGATCGATTAAATCACAGCAGAATTATCAACATCGTTTTAGGCGGGCTTGGCCTGATTTATGTTGTTTATCACTTTGCTACAAAAGGATTTTCTTTAGATCTCAACATTGTTAACTCCACCTTTTTATTTGCCGGAATCTTAATGCACGGCACAGTATATCGATATGTTAACGCATTAAAAACGGCTACAGTATCTGTAAGTGGTATCATATTCCAATTCCCATTATATGCCGGAATAATGGGCATGGTAAGATTTTCAGGTATGGTAGATATATTTGCACAAGGTTTAGTTGATCTATCATCACAATTTACCTTCCCTTTATGGATGTTCTTAACAGCTAGTTTAGTAAATATATTTGTTCCAAGTGGTGGAGGTCAATGGGCAGTTATGGGACCAATCGCAATAAAATCCGCAGAAATGATTGACTATTCTGTTATAAAAACTGCGCT
>JANQMT010000214.1:0-21071 GCA_028279945.1 Clostridia bacterium | reverse complement strand
CTGCTATCAATGAATCCATATTGGGTGATAGTTTGGACAAGGTTTTAAATCCGATTTTATAAAACTCGCTGCCCATTATTAAGACAGGTATTGTTAAAAACATCTGGGTCAATGCCATAATCAATACATTTTCTTTTCCCGCAAGAAAATTGGGTATGGGCAAGCCTATCATAGGACCCATAGCAATGTAAAAAACTGGAATTGTAAAGATGAGCGAGTAAATGAGTCTTTTTTTCATCTCTCGTACATGTTCCATAACCGTATTGCTTTTTTTATCCTCAATCTCAGTTGTCTTAGACGGCAGCACAGCTTCATACCCGACTGCCGCTACTTTTTCTGCAATCTTCTCATTATCTAATAAGGTTTCATCGTATTCTATATTCATTTTTTCTGTTGCAAAATTAACAGCTACACTTTTTACTGCTTCTTCTTTTTCTAAGGATCTTTCTATAGCAGATGCACAAGCAGTGCAAGTCATCCCTTTTATATTGACAGACTGTTTCATAACTCGACCTCCTTACCCCTCCCCCATAGGGGGGTATTTTTTTATTATTTTAACTCATAAAATACTAAAAGTCAACTTCATATGTCTTCTTCTTTTTTCCAAAAGTTTAACTATTAAATCCTTATTCAGTCTTTTAACAACTATGAACAATTTTTTTATAAAAAAACACCTGATACTGTGTCATATCAATGTTTTAGTTATAGAGTTATTTTTGTCTTTTTGGATGAATTTATCCATTTATTTTTTAGCTGCCTTGATCACATTCTCTCAAATTAAAGATATGCTTTTTCTTTTCAATAATAATATCTCTTTTTCCTTAATATATTCCAATGAGTTATTTATTACAACAAATGTTTGTGAATTCTCACAATTGATTTTTATTTTTCCAATATTTAAAATGTTATTAAGATATAAAAATAAAGGAGCGTATTTCATGGCTAACTTACAATTAAAATCAATTAAAAAAGTTTACGATAATGGATATGAAGCTGTAAAAGATTTCAATATGGACATAGATGATAAAGAGTTCATCGTCTTAGTAGGCCCATCAGGCTGCGGAAAAACAACTACTCTTAGAATGATAGCCGGACTTGAAGAAATTACGTCCGGAGAACTTTATATAGGTGAGGATTTAGTTAACGACATATCTCCCAAAGACAGAGATATAGCAATGGTATTTCAAAATTATGCTCTTTATCCTCACATGACAGTATATGATAATATGGGTTTTGCTTTAAAACTCAGAAAAACACCAAAGGATGAAATCGATAACAAAGTCAGGTCAGCAGCTAAAATACTGGAAATCGAGTCTTTGCTAAATAGGAAACCAAAACAGCTTTCCGGCGGACAAAGACAAAGAGTCGCTCTTGGTCGAGCAATCGTAAGAAATCCTAAAGTATTCTTAATGGATGAACCTCTCTCAAATCTTGATGCTAAACTAAGAGTACAAATGAGAACTGAAATTTCCAAACTTCATCAGAGACTAAATACTACCTTTATATATGTCACCCATGATCAGGTAGAAGCCATGACTATGGGTACAAGAATTGTTATTATGAAAGACGGGGTAATCCAACAAATAGATACCCCACAAGAGACTTATGATAATCCTAACAATGTTTTTGTTGCCAGTTTTATTGGTAGTCCTCATATGAATATATTTGATGGTATTGTAGAAAGCATTGATGGCACTATAAAGCTAAAAACTCAAAGTATTAACGAAGACAACAAAGAAGCAGAAAACATTATCATACTAAACCTTCCCAAAGAAAAGCAAGATATATTAAGGGATAAGGGTTATGTAGGAAAAACGGTTAAAATAGGCATAAGACCTGACAATCTAACAGAAAGACAAGCAAATACTGACGCTTATTCACATTTTACCGGTTGCGTCAATGTAATAGAGCTTATGGGATCTGAAACTTATGTCTACACTAATATCAATGGTACTCAATGTACGGCAAGATTTAAATCAACCGCACCCGTACAACTCAATGAAAATATAGAGTTTGCAGTGAACATTAATAAAATACATGTATTTGATATCCATACAGAGAAAACCTTATTCTAAATAGAGATTATATTTTTGTGTTAATAACTATAATCCCTTATCTCTCATATCAAAATTGGAAGATAAGGGATTCAATCAACATTTTAAAAAGAAATTATGTGAAAATTATTTGGTTTTATAAATAGGAGGACTATCTTTTGGATAAATATTATGTACATATTTATATTGAATACAGTGATACAACAAAAAATATCATAGAAAATTCCTTATCTATCACAGATATCTCATATGAGAACAACTATTTTAAAATCATTCTAACTTCCGATAACATTATTTCTTCTATTATTGATGTTCGTGAAAATATAATGATAGATAGTTATAAGGATTCTACCATAACGATATGCCCTTTTAAGGCTGCGTCAGATGCAAATGCCCTCAGAGATTTATGTACTAATATGATGAAATATTATCAAAAAATGCAAAAGCCCATTATAACCTACAACGATTATTTAATTCACATCATCAGCAGTTCCTCTGAAAATATTCCTTTTGATTATTTTAGGAATACCATTTTTACAGAAGAATTTTTTAATTTCCTAGATGATGAAATCATTTCCACAATAGATATTTTCTTTCAATGCAATCTAAACATTACAGATGCTTCCCAAAAGTTATATATTCATAGAAACACTCTAATATATCGCCTTGACAAAATATTAAGAATTACGGGATATGATATAAGAAAGTTCAATGATGCTATGATATTTAAAATAGCATGGTTGAATAAAGACAGAAAATCTTAATCTATTCTACTTGATGAAATTTCGTTTATCCATTTATCCAAAACGATATCAAAGCAACCATGCATCGTATCATGATCATTTAACTCTGAATGTCTCACAGTCATAGAGGCCTTTATAGGTAACGTTTTTAATGTTTGCAAATATTTATTTTCAGTATATTCGGCTATTATCTTAGCAAATGTTTTATAGCTGCTATCTATTATGATCTTACTTGGATTTAGAGTCCATACAATGTTATACAGTATTTTAGATACAAGATCTAAAGCATTATTGACTACTTTACAAACATATTCATCCTTTTCATGGTACCTATTTAAAATTTCAAGAAATGTAATACCAGGCTTCCCTTTTTGAATTTCTTTTATGATATTGGGGATAGATGCAACAGATTCTAAAAGTTCTTCTCCACTGGGCGTATCCACAATAATCTGCCCAACTTCGCCTGCAACCAGATCTTCTCCTCTGCAAGGTTTGCCTTTGTCTATAAAAGCGCCCCCAATACCATCTCCAATATAAAAGTAAAATAGGCTGTTTACTTTCACCTTTGAAGTGTTATATTCAGCCCTTGCAGCTGTAAATACGTCATGAGTAACTCTAATATTATTAATATTAAATTCATCCATAAATATTTTTTTGAGATGCAGATCTTTAAATCCACTTATCAAATCATGGTTAACAATATCTTTATCTTTATAGTAAGCACTAGGAACAGAAATACCTATTCCCAGTGTTATTTTTTCCGTTTTCTCTAAATCATTTTTAAGTTGAGTGATCATCATCTTTAAGTTTGTAAGATAATCATATTGATTATCTATTACCTTATCACGTCTTTCAACCATTTTTCCATAGATATCATATATAATGTAATTAAAAAAATTCTTTGAAGTTAAATTGACACATACTATGTTTCCATAATTTTCTGGCATGCTAATAGATCTCGGTTTTCTGCCAACCGATGCTTCATGAACGGTTTCTACTATGACTTCATCTTCTATAAGCTCATCCACTATATGCTTTACGGTCATAAGACTTATATTATTTATATCCGCTAATTCACTTCTGAGAATCTTTTTGCTGTTAATAATAGACTTAATAATATTTATTTTATTTATCGTTCTTATTTCTTTTACTTTTAATTGGGTTTTCATTTAATCACACTCTTCATTAACTAAAAATTTAATAGCTAGTTTTTAGTTTATCATATTTTTTATCCGTTCACATTTTATTTGGAAATTTTTTCAGAAATTAATTTTTCTGCCTCTTTATCCGCTATAACCGTCACATCATGATGCAATTGTAAAATGGAGGCAGGCACTTTAGGCGTTATTTCTCCGTAAAAAGCATTCAATAGAGCTTCAGCTTTATTTTTTCCACTTGCAACCAATAAAATCTTTTTGGCTTTCATAATAGTCCCTATTCCCATTGATATTGATTTTCTTGGAACTTCTTGGATGTTATTAAAAAACCTTGAGTTATCCTTTATTGTTCTTTCATCAAGCTCAACTACATGAGTATGCATTTTAAAAGTTTCTGACGGTTCATTAAATCCTATATGCCCATTACTTCCTATTCCTAAAAGTTGTAAGTCAATACCGCCTAAATTAGCAATATGATTTTCATAGCTCTTACATTCTAAATTTAAGTCATCTACCAATCCATTTGGTATATAAGTATTGGCCATATCAATATTTACGTTTTTAAAAAGATTATTTTTCATGTAATAAGCATATGATTGCTTATTATTCATATCCATACCTATATATTCATCTAGATTAACTGTCTTTACTTTACTAAAATCTAAAAAACCATCGTTATATAATTTTATTAAATTTTTATAAATACCTACAGCAGAATCTCCTGTAGCCAATCCTAAAGTACTATCGTTTTTCTGTAAAGCCTGAGCTGCAATAATTCCGGCAGCTTTTTTACTTAAAACTTCATAATCCTCTGTAATTATAAAGCGCATACAATCACTCTCCTTTTCTATGGCTGTAATATAAACGGGCTAACCGCACCAAGCATACCAGCGTTATTATTACATTTTGCAGCATCTATTGCAATTTGATCACTATATTCAAAGGGCAGCATCTTTTTAACCTGATTTATCAAATTGGGAATAAGAATGTCTTTTTCTGCAGAAACACCTCCACCTATAATTATTTTATCTGGGTCAATAAGAATAATGATGTTAGCCACTACTCTAGAAATTCCTTTAATCCATTTGTCTAGAATGTCTAAACAAACTTCATCCCCATTTCGAATTTTTTCAAAAAATTCTATTCCGGTAATACTATCCACCTTTAGTTTTCTAGCTGCTGATTCCATAACAAATTTTGTAGATATATACCTCTCGCTAAAATCTTGACTGTTATTATAATCTAAATAACCAATCTCTCCGGCTCTAAAATTGGCACCTTCTACAACCTTAGAGTCTATTACTAAAGCGCCACCCAAACCGGTTCCTAAAGTCATCAAAAAGAAACTGCTGCAATCCTTTCCTGCCCCCAGCCAATTTTCTCCTCTTGCTGCTGCTTTTGCATCATTTGATATATGCACAGGAATATCACCGTATTTTCTAAAAATAATCTCCTTAAAATTAATGCCTTCTAGGAAAGGCATGTTTTCCACACCGCTGATGATTATCCCGGTTTCAGAATTAACAAAACCCAAACTGCAAATACCTATTCCTCCAATGTCTTCAAGCAAAGCACCATCTATTACCTTGTACAATGCTTCTAAAAAGTCCTCTTTTCTCTGATTAATACCAGTTCTGAAGGAGTCCTGTTTATATATTTGTCCATCAGATAAAATAATAGAATATTTTGCAGTAGTTCCACCTATATCTATTCCCAAGAATCTTTTTATGTTTTTATCCATATCTAAACTCCCTAATAATTTGTCATACTATTTAATAACATTTAAACAGTACTCTATGGATTTCGCTATTATACCAATACATAAATCCACGTCTGACTTTGATGTTATTAATGGAGGATGCAGAACAATAACAACATTATTCAAATTCTTTCTACTTTCAAGTTCGGTAATTAATCCTCCTTCAAGCATTCTCTTAAAAAGCATTTGCCCAAGTTCAAAGTTAGCTTCTTTATCATTGTTTTCTTTTATTAACTCAAATCCTTGAAGCAGCCCCATCCCACGAACATCACCGATTACTGCATATTTATCTTTTAATTCATTTAACCTTTCATTTAGATAGTTCCCCACTACCGTGGCATTTTCTAATAACTTTTCTCTTGCAATAATCTCTAAATTCTTACTGGCAGCAGCACACATACCAGGATAAAAAGAGTGCGTATGGCCATGAAGTGTTAACTTATCCATGGCTTCTCCAATATCTGTTCTGGCTAATACCACTGAACCAGGAACATATCCACCAGTCAAAGCTTTTCCTGTCACTAAAATATCTGGTGTAACAGACCAATGCTCGCAAGCAAACATGCTCCCTGTCTGACCAATTCCAGTAACCACTTCATCAAAGATTAAAAGCGCTTCATATTGATTACATATATCTCGCAGCTTTTGAAGATATCCATCCGGAGGAACTATGACACCGCCGGCTGCAAAAATTGGTTCCGTAATAACAGCTGCTACTTTGTCTCCGCCTTCATTGAGTATCTGTTGCTCTAAATATTTCAAGCATTGAAAATCACAGCTTTGAGGACTTTTACCAAAGTCACATCGATAACAATACGGCGGTGATGTATGCAGAAAACCTCTAGGTAATAACTCTGATATACTGCTATTTTCCTGTATGGTTTCTGACTTTCCGGTTGCGCCGGCCGATGCTGCAGTAGAACCATGAAATCCTCTCCAAAAGGATATAATTTTCCCTCCACCTTGGTAGTACTTGGCTGTTTTTAAAGCAAACTCATTAGCATCTGAACCTGTGCATCCCATCAAAGCTTTCGTTAATCCTTTTGGCGCCAAATCAACTAGTGTTTTAGCCAGATCAACTCTTTCTTTAGTTACAAACATTGAAGTCACAGATATTATTTTCTTCATCTGATCCGTTATAGCATTTATTAGTTCTTCATTTCCATGTCCTAAACTGCAAGATGAAAACTGAGCAGAAAAATCCAAATACTCTTTTCCATTGGAATCTATTAAATACATCCCTTTTGCATTTTCAAATAGGATTTCTTCAGGGCTATAAACTTGCATATTGTATTTTTTGTCTTCTAATATAACATTGTTCATTTTCTTCACTCCTTGTATTTAATTTAAAAATTAATCTACTTTACTTCATGAATTTCTATTTAACTGCTCCCATAGACATACCCTTAACCATATTTTTTTGTACGATAATAGCAAATATTAAAACCGGAATAGTGATTACAGTTCCTACGGCAGCAATCTGACCCCAGATCGTACCTTGCGGCGTCATGAGCCCGGGAATAGCAACCGGCATTGTAGCAGTTCCTCTTCCGGTAAGAATAAGTGCCATTAAGAATTCATTCCACGAATTTACGGCACAAAATACAGCTGTAGCTGCAAACCCACTTCTACTTAAAGGAATAGCCATTCTAGTAAAAATGTAAAACCACGAACATCCATCCACTTTTGCTGCTTCATCAATTTCCCGAGGTATTACATCGAAGAAACCTTTCATCATCCAAACGACAAAGGGTAAATTAAAGGCAGTATGAGCAATAATAATGCCAACAAAACTATCTAATAATGATAACTCACTCATAATCAAATACAAGGGGAGTGCTAATACTACAATCGGTGTAAATCTAGTTCCTAAAAGATAATAAAACAGTGCTTTATCTCCTTTAAAAGGAAATCTAGAAAAGGCATAGGCTGACGGCAATCCAAAAAGGAGAGCAAAAAATGTTGAACAGCTCGTAACAATAATACTATTTTTAAGATTTAACAAAAACCCTTTATCCATGAAAGCCGCTATATAGTTATCCAGCGTTGGAACAAAAAATATCTTAGGCGGAATTGCAAAAGAATCTATTCTTGTTTTAAAGGAAGTTAATATAAGCCATGCATAAGGAATCAATGTAATAACGATGTACAATATTAATAGAGTATAAATCCATTTATTTTCACTATTTTTCTTCTTTTTTTTCTTCATCTATTTCCACGCTCCAATACAAATTTGCCATACAACATACCACAAATTAATAAAATAATAAACAAAAGAACACATATTGCAGCTGCATAGCTAAAGTTATAGGATATAAAAGCTTGTCTATAAGCATACATATCTATCACCTCTGTTGCTGCACCAGGTCCTCCACCTGTTAATATATAGGGCTTGTCAAACTCTTTGAAAGCTTCCATAGCTCTTAGTATAATCCCTACTACTACTACAGGCATCATGAGTGGTATCGTAACATTAATAAAGGTTTGCCAGCTATTTGCACCATCAACTTGAGCTGCTTCATAGCTTTCTCCAGGAATAGATTGTAATCCTGCTAAAAACATCAGCGCTAGATATGGCGTCCACTCCCAAACATCTGTCAGTGCTACTACAAACAACGCTGTACTTCCATCACTTAAAGGCGCTATAGGCAAGGGTAAATTCAATGTGTTTATAATATACGCGTAAATACCAAATTGAGGATTCATAAAAAAACTATACATAAGACCAACTACTAAGGGCGCAACCATCATGGGTATTAGTATTAAAGACGTCAATATTTTTCTATATTTGGGGATCGCATTAATTCCTAAAGCAATTGCAAAACCAAGAACAACTTGAAGGCTCACGGCAATAAACATAAATTTAAACGTAGTCCAGATTGAGGCAAAAGCATCTGGATTTTTAATAATTTCAATATAATTATCTAACCCAATAAATTGATCTTTTCCACCTGGAACGGATAATTTATAATTATATAAACTGATCCAAATTGTATATAAAATGGGAACTAACGTTATTAAGGAAAGAATAATAAATGTAGGTGTATGAAATAATGCTGCAAGAGTATTGTAGCTAGTTAATTTTGATTGCTTTTTTTTCAAACCAGTCTCCTTCTTTCGATTTTTTAAAAAGCCGATAAAAAATATTTACCGGCTTTTTATCTCTAAAAAAATATCTGCTTTAAATTATTTATTGATATCCTAAAGGTAGTTGTCCTTCTAATACTTGTTCATATTTTTCTTGAGTATTTTTTAGTCCTTCCTCTGCATCGATTTCACCGGTTAGAACTCTTGAAAGTTGTAGCATTAGTTCTTCATTCATGGTGTTCCACTCAGGTATTCTCGGACGTGTAGAGCTGATTTCATAAGCCTTTAAAGTGCCTTGCCAATAAGGTAATACATTCAAATCTTCATCGTTATAAACTGATGTTAAGTTAGGGAATCCACCATCAAGTGCAATTGCTTTTTGGACATCCGGGGTATTAAACCATTGTAAGAATACCCATGCTGCCTCCGGATTTTTTGCTTCAGCAGGAATGAAGTATGACCATGCACCGTAGTGAGCAGCAGGATTTTGTCCTACCGGAATAGCACCGTATCCCATTTTTCCTGCAACCTTAGATTGTTCAGGATCTTCTATTCCAGGAGCACAATCGTTAAATATTATAGTCATAGCCGCTATGCCTTGCTGCATGTCTGTTGTTTTTTCGTCCCATGTTTTATTGGATATCCCTGGAGGAGCAAATGCTTTTATGCTGTCGTAATATTCAAGAGCAGCAATATTTTCTTCGCTATCCATTATTAGATTTCCGTTTTTATCAAATATTCCGCCGCCAAAAGACCAAGCATAATTTAACCATTCACAAGTTAAAGCATCATGACGTTTCCCTGCCATCGTAATCCCATAGAAATCTTGCGTAAGTTTTTCCCCGGCAAGCGTTTCATTCTTTTCACGAGTAAAGAACTCCGCTACATCTTTATACATATCCCAGTCTGTAGGAACTACAAGGTCATAACCATATTCAGCTTTGAAAGCAGCTTGTTCGTCGGCATTTTCAAATAAGTCCTTTCGATAAGCCAAGAACTGAATACATGAGTTGGCAGAAACACCGTATATTTTATCCTTCCACTTGCCGGATGCTGCCCACATACCCTCAACTATATCAGATTGGTCATAGGCCTCTATAATACTAAGACGCTCATCATTCATCAAAGGTTCTAGAGGTTGTATATATTCGTTAACAACCAAGTTTCCTAAAAATTGATATGGTGTTGCAATAACATCGTAGGCACCTGTTCCGCCTTGCATTGCAAGGGTTACTTTTTGAACAACGCTATCGAAAGGTGCCATTTCAAGTTCTACATGAATACCTGTTAACTCAGTAAAATTATCTAACTGTTTTTCTAATGCCAATGTAGGTGTTTGCTGCTCAGCTATCATGTAAATAGTAGTGCCTTCAAATTTTCGAACGCCTTCCACTGCTGCAGGCTCTCCGCCTTCAGCAGATTGACCTGCTTCGTTGCTGCTGTTAGAGCATCCGGCTAGTAAAGATAAAACCAGTATTGCTATTAGTCCCCAAGTAAGCTTTTTTTTCATATTTTCTCTCCCTTTCATTCATTATTTTACTTCCACTCACCATACAATGCTATAACTTTGTCTTTAATCTTTTGACAAAAAGCATCGTCTACCACAAAATCATTTGCAACGGTATACCACAGACCTGCTTTTTTCACATATTCTTTTTCATATTTAATAGCTGCAAAAACATCTTCCCAAGTTATCCCCATAGCTTCCGGTCTTATTTCAACACCGGCTCTATGTATAAGCTCAAGAATTTTATCCGGCTCATTATTTTGCATTTCAGCACCCACAAATATGCCAAGACAAACAGGTTGACCATGAATAAATTTCTTTTTCGTCATATATTCAAGGGTATAAAACAAGAAATGATCTGTGCCCTCTATATGGCGTGGATTCCAACCAGCATTATGAAACGCTCCACCTCCCCATCTTAAACCCTCGGTAAGGATCTTTATTCCTTTTTCATTAAGCTTATAAATATCCTCAATATTTGCAATAATACTTTCTTTAACAGCCGTAGACTCATCCGCTAGTTTTTGGTCATAGGGCCACTTCTCTTCACATTTTCCTTGATCCCATGCATACTTCCAATCATAAACTGCATTGTGGTAACAAAGCACATCACACACACCACTTCGGTTAAGATCTTTTGGCCCATTTTGGATAATATCATAATCAACATATACAGCAATCGGCTCAACATACCCTACGTATTTAACCACACTTCCAAACCTTATTCCTGCTCGATGTCCAAATACGGCATTTGTAGCTATGGATGTAGGCACTTGATACAAAGGCATATGTTTTTTCCATGCAGCCATCTTCGCATAATCAACTGCTTGTCCTCCACCTAAACCTATCACTGCTTCAAACTTTGGAAGTTGATCCAGCTCCGCCATTATTTCATCATATTCTAATGTCTTCACGAAATGAATGATGGCATCATCATCAAACTCGTCCTTAAACAGCTCCCAAACATCCTCCATTGTTACCACTAGGTATGGTTTTTGAACTATGTTTTTTAATTCCCCAACCAGTCCTCTTCCATAAATTGTGTTAAAAAGCTTGTTTTCCATAAATCACTTCTCCTCCTAATATTTTAAATATTTAATAATATACAGTATTTAATATATGGTAGATTTTTTTCCCTTTTATCAAAAAAAATCCTTCTTTCTCTAAGCTCAAATATTAATATACGTTTAAAAACGAACCTCTAACTTATGCTATTTATTTAAAAATAACTGTTTATTTCTCTTTAAAATATATATTGATTATAACATTTTTTTATGACATGTCAATCATTTTTAATTGTTATTACAATATATTTATAAATAGTATTTAAAATATAGTTCTTCTACTCTAGTTAACCAAATTATATTGTAATACGAGGTTTTGTTTATACTCCCCTAGAAATCAGCTTCCTCTCCTCAACAGGAGAAATATGCTTATACCGTTTAAATTGTTTTGTGAAATAACTGGCATTAGAAAACCCCACAGCTAATGCTATCTGTGTCACATTCATATCTGTAGTCAGCAAAAGTTTTTCCGCCTTTGAAATCCTTACGAAATTTAAATATTCTCGAAATGTTTTTCCTGTTATTATTTTGAATTGTCTGGAAAAATAAGCATAGTCTATATTGCAGATCTCAACAATGTCCTTTGAACTTATATCTTCCGCATAATTTTTTTCTACAAACTCAAAAACTTTTTCATATCTTTCTATTTGATTTTTGGATAAAGATAAATTGTTTCCGGCATCCTTCTTATCAATTGAATAACAATTTCTTAAAATCCAAAGTATGATGTCATAGATCCCGCTGTTTACAGCTATTTCAAAGCCGTATATTTTTTCCTTGAATTCTTTTAATATATTTTCAAACCGGATAGGTATCACCGTACCTTCCAGTTCATCTTTTGTATATCTTCGCTTAAGATTACTATTTTCCATAGAAAAAAGAGTTATATATTTATTTTCAAAGGATGTTCCTAAAGATGACTTTAATATAGACGGATTAAACATTATCGTAATATATTTTGTATCAGATGTTTTAGATACCAAAATAGTATGAACCTCCATAGCATTTATGAGGAGCATTTCTCCTTTTTTCATTTTATAAGTTTTATTCCCTGCGGAAACATCTGCTTCACCCGAAAAGAAAAATAATAACTCTATTTCATAATGATAATGAGAAGGAATATAGAGGGGTTCACCTTCATTTCTCACTATGTGACAAGAAAAAGGGTATTTTCTCAAATCTGTTTCCAAATTCATAACTTCAAATATCGGTTCATTCACGACACACACCTCTTTAACACCTGAATATTAAGGTTTTATTATTTCCTTCTCATATATTTATAAATTTACAAATTATATAAAAAGTCAAATTTGTGCTATTTTAAACTAGTTTTATTATAGCATACTAAAAAAAATCTCCATATAATTGAGTCAAAATAAACCTTAATTTTAAATATCAAATATAGAAATTTATATTTCAAACAAGCTGTCTCAAAATGTGAATCATTGTATTCAGACTATTAAAGGGAGGTAACAACATGTCAAAGTTAGCGCTTAAAGGCGGCAAGCCTATAAAACATGATGACTGGGGAGTTTGGCCTATTGGTGACTCACGAGAAAAAGATCTTTTATCTGAATTAGTAATAGGTGGTAATTGGTCCTATAATGGTCCTAAAGAAACACAAATACTTAAAATGTGGTCTGATTTTATAGGATCTAAATATGCTGTAGCCGTAGCAAACGGTACTGTCTCTATACAGCTTTGTTTAGAAGCCTTAGATATCGGCTTCGGAGATGAAGTCATTCTTCCCGGCTTAACATGGCAGGCAACTGCGGCTACAGTTTTAGATGTCAATGCCATCCCAATTCTCGTGGATGTAGAAGAAGATTCTTGGTGTATGGATCCCCAAAAAATTGAAGCAGCTATTACGCCTAGGACAAAAGCCATTATTGCAGTTCATCTGTATGGCACCATATGTAACATGGATGAAATCAGCAAAATTGCTAAAAAGCACAATTTATTTATCATTGAAGATGCAGCACACCAACACGGCTCTATATATAAGGGCAGAAAGGTGGGTACTTTAGGTGATTTAGCAAGCTTTTCTCTTCAAAATTCAAAAGTATTAACATGCGGAGAAGGAGGCCTTATTACAACCAATAGCTTTGAATTACACGAAAAGGTAGATGCCCTTAGAAATTGTGGACGCCGCCCAGCTGCAAAAGAGTTTTTTGATAATGATACAGGCAACTATGTTAGCGAGGGCCATTTTATTCAATCTGGAAATTATAGAATCACTGAGTTTCAAGCAGCTGTATTAATCGGGCAAATAGAAAAGTTAGAACACCAACTTCAAACAAGAGAAGAAAATGCCCTCTATCTAAACAGTCTGTTTGAAAATTATGATGGTATTAAACCGCTTAGAAGAGAACCTGGCACTGATCTTCAATCTTATTTTAATATTGGCTTTAGGTATAATAAATCTGCTTTTTCAGGTCTGGATGTAGAAACTTTTAGGGCAGCTCTTTCTGCAGAATTAAATTTTCCTGTTATGGCTTCCTATGCGCCATTAAATAATTGTCCGCTTTACAGCCCTTTAACTAAAAAACGTCACAAAATCAGCGATGAATATACCAAAGCAATAGACCCCTCTCGCTTTGACCTACCGGTAGCGAGCAAAATATATACAGAAACTTCATTATGCTGTCATCACAAAATTCTTCTGGGTACCAAAAATGATATGGATAAAATCTATGCAGCAGTAGAAAAAATCAAGTTAAAGGTATCTGAGCTATTATAGACTCTGTCTATCAATGTTAATAAAAAGGAGGTCATCATGAAAAAATTAAATATTGGCATAATCGGTACAGGTGGTATGGCAAAAATACATACAACCGCTTACATGAAAAATGAAAATTGTTGTGTTAAGGCCGTATGCGGAATCTCAATTGATGATGCTAAAAGGTTTGCTAAAGGCAATTGGAGTTCTGTTGCTTACAGTGAAGGGAATCTCAAGATACAATCTCTGTATGAAATCGAAAAAACTTATGCGGATTATAAAAAAATGGCAAAGAATCCTGACATAGATGCTGTCAGTATATTAGTCCCTAATGTTTTGCATTATGATATAGCCATGGCATTTCTTAAAAATAACAAGCATGTTCTGGTTGAAAAACCTCTGGCTATTAATGCTGAATTGGGTAAAGATTTAGTTGATACGGCTAAAAAAAATAATCTCATATTAGCTACCGGTCATATGTGGAGATTTCACAAAGAGGTACAATATCTAAAAGAAATTATTGATAATGGTATATTAGGAGATATCGTTCAAACAAAATCTTATGGAATCCATTTACAATGGGCACCTGATGGATGGTTTTCTAAAAAAGCTCAAGCCGGTGGCGGTGCACTTATAGATATGGGCGTTCATGCTATTGACACTACAAGATATCTTCTATCAGACCCTGAAATAAAATCTCTATATGCTTCAGTTGGTACACAATTTGGACATTATGACGTGGATGATTACGCACAAATTATGATTAAACATAAAAACGGTATCGTTTCTCTATTTGAAGCCGGATGGAATTTTCCACATATATCGGGTATAGAGGCTAGTACAGAAATATGGGGAACAAAAGGCTATGCTAGACTATTCCCAACATCCATCTCAATAAAAGTCAGAAATGAGTGGGGTGTTTTCAAGCCTTCCGAAGTAGAGGAACATACCTCAACAGAACCATATAACAGGGAAATAGATAATTTTTTAGCTTCTATACTGGGGAAAGAACCGTGCATTACCGGTTACCAGGTCGGTCTAACATGTCTTGAAATTTGTGACGCAGCATACAAATCTTCAGAAAGAGATGAAGTCATCCGTTTTTAAATAATATAATCTTACACATTTTCTTTAAGAAGCAGCTCTATTTAATATAAGCCGTCCTCTTTATTATAAAAAAATATTATTAATTTTTTAGATTTCTCCATCTTAAATACATATATTGGATTAACCATTTCATATTTTATAAGTAGTATTGCAATTTAAAAGTATGTGAATGGAGGAAGTCCTTATGGATATAGAGAAATTTGTAGATCAACTGCCAATAATACCAACATTAAAACCAACAGGTCTGTTGGATGGCGCTGTATATTATGAAATAAGAATGCAGCAGTTCCGACAAAAGTTACATCGAGATATTCCCCCCACAACCGTATGGGGGTTTGAATGTAATTATCCCGGACCGGTTATTGAAGCCACGAAAGATGAATGGATTAAAATCAAATGGATGAACAATCTTCCCAGGAAGCATTTGTTACCTGTTGATACAACCGTACATGGTGCTGGACCTAATGTTCCGAGAGTCAGAACCGTCATACATCTTCACGGAGGTGTTGTTCAACCATACAGTGATGGATATCCTGAAGCCTGGTTTACAAACGGGTATCGAGAAGTAGGTCCTTTTTTTACTACAAAGATATATGACTATCCTAACAGACAGCGTGCAACAACCCTTTGGTACCATGCACATGCTCTGGGTATCACACGCCTTAATGTCTGTGCAGGACTGGCTGGATTATATATCCTTCGTGACCCGCTGGAAAGCTGCCTTAATCTTCCTAAAGGACAATACGAAATCCCCTTATTAATACAAGATAGATCTTTTTGTAAAGATGGTTCTCTCTATTACCCAAGCCAACCGGACCCACCAGTGCCTTGTGTCAATCCTTCCATTATCCCTGATTTTTTTGGTGATACCATATTAGTTAACGGCAAAGTATGGCCATATCTGGAAGTCGAGCCTAGAAAATACAGATTTCGAATGGTTAATGGGTCCAATGCCAGATTCTATAGAATGAGATTATCGACAGGACTGCCATTTTATCAAATTGGAACGGATGGAGGGCTGATGGAAAGGCCGGTTATAACGAAACAAATCATACTCGCCCCCGCAGAGCGTGCGGATATGATCTTAGATTTTTCAAAATCACAAGGTGATAATATTATATTAACCAACGATGCACCAACTTCATTTCCCAATGGCACTCCAATTGACGATCAACCAACCGGTGAGATTATGGAGTTTAGAGTATCTAAACCCCTTTTATCTTGTGACACCAGCATCATTCCCTACCGTTTGAGCAAAATTAACTGGCTAAGGGCATCACAAGCTATTAAAAATAGATATCTGACACTTACAAGAAGGCTTGACAAGTATGGTCGGCCTGAACTATTGTTAGATGGGAAGATATGGGATGACCCCATCAGTGAGAAGCCTCGGTTAGGAAGCGTTGAAACTTGGTCACTTATCAACCTTACAAATGCTACCCATCCCATACATTTACATTTGGTACAATTTCAGATTCTTGATCGACAACCTTTTGATCCTGAGTATTATGAAAAAACTGGAAAAATCCTTAAAACAGGACCTGCAACATTACCGGATCTAAACGAAAGAGGCTGGAAAGATACTGTCAGAGCCAGCTTCGGAAATATCACCAGAATTATCGCTAGATTTGGTCCTTATACCGGATTATACGTCTGGCATTGTCATTTATTAGAGCATGAAGATTATGAAATGATGCGGCCTTATGAAGTCGTTTATTAATATACTTTTAGAATTTATTGGTGTATACTATACAATAAAATGAAATATTTTGTTGTTGAGGTGATGGTATGTATATCAATATAATTATATGTATTTTGTTATTCGTAATGGGATACTTAATCCGTTTTAAGAAAAAATTTTATCTTATTGCAGGGTACCAAAAAGGGTTATTTTCTTTTCTCCCCATATCTTTTTGTGAGAGAATAAATAAATAAAGATAAAACAGATACACCTATTAGAGAATCTATTACGGTTAATATTCTGCTTCCAAAACTTGCTGGACATACATCTCCAAAACCTGTTGTCGTAAATGCTGTACCTGAGAGATACCATCTTTCCCAATATAAATCAGAAAATCTTTTCAATAAAAAGCTTATATTATTTTCACGAAATAATTGGGGCAATTGATTTAACTGAAACCAATGATCAGATATCATAAATAATAACGCAAAGACTGAAATATTAATAACTGAAAAGCCTAGTGCTCTGGCAGGTCGATAACCATACCCGATACTTAATCTTAAGAAGCTGCTGCTGATCTTTCTAAAAAAGCCTTTTCTATTTCTATTAATTAGATAATTGATCATGTAGCCGGCTTTAGCATAAAGCTTATCGTTATTATCATTAATTGAAGCGTTAAAGAGCAAAGTCCATGCATCGTAGCTCTTATTAATAATCTTGGATTCATTACAGAGATAGACATTTTCTACTGCAGAGTTTTTTAAATCAACATGACGAATAATTGCTATTCTGCCAAAATAAAATCGATTGACTTTGCTGTCTTTGATTTTTAGCTCATTGACCTTAGCATTAATTTTAAGTTCATCAATTCGTGTTGTTTCTGAAATAATAATATTTTCAGTTAGCATATGATCATTTGTATCACTATTTAAATACAACTTCTCAATCTCAGCATCCTTAATGACGATATCTCGTGTAGACTGATGTATCCCAATCTTATTGACTTTTACATTCATCAGCTCTAATTTTTCTGCAATCACCGGTTTATCCTTCTCGGTCTCTTTATGGTGCTCCATGTTAAATTGATATTCATCAATTTTAGAATTTGCAATAAAAACAGAAGGACAGCTGGTCCTAAATGTATCAATAATTGATTCAAACACAGATAACGTTATGCCTTTTACAGATAGCATACCAAATTGTGCTGTGGTATTACTAAAGGTTTTAATACTAATTTGTTTAAACAATGATACGCTGTCAATTTCCAATATATCTTTTTGTGAGGATAGGATTAAAATCACGTTGGAATCTTCCACCTCTTCATACTTTATATTATTTTTATCAAATATTTGATGAAAGAAATCATCATTTATTGAAAGTATCCCATTATGATCCTCTAATTTTAGTTTAATCTTTTTATTGGATACCATCAATTCAATACTTCCAGATATCATAAACAGTCTGTCCTTTCAGCCATTTTTGATCCATAACATCAGAAAAAATCATTTATATCATATTATTAGAAAATAACCCCAATTCAATTCACAAATGAAGCCCTAGCAGTAATCTTGAAGCCCTGATTTTGATGTAGGTCTCATGCAAGGAGACAGAAATTTCATTTCGTCTTCGACACTGCCCGATTACGTCGCAGGTCTCATACAGAAACTCTCCAACCTTGAAGCCCTAACACAGAATCTCTGATTCTGATGTAGGTCTTATGCAACACGAAAGAAATCTTTGATTTCGTCTTCGTGACTGCCTGGTTGGCTAAGAGTTTTTCAGTTGAAACCCTAACACAAATTAATGACAACCCCCCCAACAGGTTGTCATTCATTAGTTATTCCGGCAATAATGATACTGAATCTATAGTTTTTACCATCACCATTTTAATTTAAATCTTTTAAAGCCTCTATTTCATCCAATATGGTTTTACCTGTAACAGGTTCCTTACATGTAAAGTCTTTACATACATAAAGTGCCGTTTCATTATCAGTAAAATAGTCTTTAAATCTTCCCTTGCTATGGGTTTCATCAATAACTGCTTTTGAAGTAAAAGGCAAATACGTCTTAAACATCTTTTCTTTGGCTTTATTATATACAGCATCTTTTTTGCTGCTGCTAAGGATGGCCTTGTTATACTCCGATAGCTGAAAAAGTAACGCCGATACCATAAACGAGTACGCCTCAGGATAAGAAGTTAAGCCTTTACTAAAGGCTTCAATAATTTTCTCACCATATTTTCCTGATATCTCATCCTCAACCAGCCTGCTGAGGCGTATTAAATTATATGCGGCAGTGGAATTTCCTGATGGCAGCGCATTATCATAAGCCTCTTTTGGGTTGGTCAATAATTTTTCTGAGTCAATACCATTAAAGAACAGTCCACCATTTTCTTTATCCCAGAACAAGTGAATCATTTGACTGCTGTACCACTGAGCCTTATCCAAATAAGAAGTATTCCCTGTAGATTCAAACAACTCTAATGCAGCCCAAATTATATAAGCATAATCGTCTACATAGGCTAGGTAACGTTTTTCTTCCTCTCTATATCTGACATAAAGCCTTTGATTTTTGTCTACAAGCTTGCTTTCTATGAATTGAAATGCTTTTTCTCCCATTTCAATATAATCTTTATCATCCATTACTTTTCCTGCTACTGCACACGCCGCAATCATCAATCCATTCCAAGATGTTAAAATCTTATCATCTTTATGAGGATGTATACGTTTATTTCTTTTTAACAGCAATTTCTCTTTGGCCTCTGCATATTGAATATAAACCTGTTCCCAATTTTGATTCTGAATAAGATTGGGTATATTTTTACCTTCAAAATTACCTTTTTTAGTTATATCATATGCCTTGCAAAACGCAATACCTTCTTTTTCACCTAAAACATCTATGATTTCTTCTGGTGTCCATACATAATATTTTCCTTCTTCTCCTTCGGAATCCGCATCCTCAGCAGAATAAAATCCACCCTCTTCGGAAGTCATTTCCCTTTTAATATACGATAAGGTATCTTTTACAATGACTTTATAGATTTCCTTACTAGTATTTTGAAAAGCTTCACAATAGCACATGACCAATAGCGCATTATCATACAGCATTTTCTCAAAGTGAGGGACTAACCATATCTTATCCGTAGAGTATCTTGCAAATCCTCCTCCAATATGATCGTATATCCCGCCTTTGGCCATAGCATTCAAAGTTTTTTCGACGATATTTAAAGCTTCTTTATTATTTTGTGAATGGTAGTATCTTAGTAAAAATAATAGGTTCTGAGGGACAGGAAATTTTGGAGCATTTCCAAACCCGCCATATTCAGGATCAAAAGCATGTTCTAATCTTTCAAAACAATTTTGAATGGTTTTTCTTTCCGGAACATGTATTTTATCTGTTTCATTCAGCTCAGTTAGCGATTTAGTAAAGTCATCGGCATAATTTAAGACCTCCTTAGAGTTTTTCATCCATAGTTCATGCAGCTTTTGAGCTAAATCAATAATACCCGGCATACCATAACGAGATTTTTTAGGAATATAGGTAGCTGTATAAAAAGGCTTTTGATCCGGTGTCATAAAAACACTTAACGGCCATCCTCCACGCCCTGTCATTACTTGACAGGCCTTCATATAGATACTGTCTATATCGGGTCTTTCCTCTCGGTCAACTTTTATACAAATAAAATATTTATTTAAAACTTCTGCAACCCCATGGTCTTCAAATGATTCTCGCTCCATGACGTGGCACCAATGACAAGTAAACTATGGCACACTATGAATACCCAATAGACAAAAAAATTGGTTTATTTTCAGATTTTGCCTTATGAAATGCTGCTTCACTCCAAGAAAACCAATCCACAGGATTATAAGCATGTTGAAGTAAATAAGGGCTTTTTTCATCAATTAATCTATTGGGTTTTTCATACTTATGCATAGCATCACCTCCTTTTAAATATATTTTCATTATTAGATTACCCTTTTTTCAAAAAATTAAAAAAGAGTTTATAAAAACTCTTTGATTCAAAAGGTTAATGTAAATCCTTATGTTTAATATCCTATAATGGTTGTTTTGTAATCATTATTATAAACCTTTAATTTTAATTATTATTTTAGTTCTGCAAATTTTAAATGATGTATTCTCAGTTTATTAAAAACTTCCTTTTAAAAAACGTGAAGGTGAGTATCACTGTGCTC
>JANQMT010000075.1:0-32482 GCA_028279945.1 Clostridia bacterium | reverse complement strand
TAACTGATCTAATTTATGAAAAGAAGGGATAATGGTGAGTATATTAGAGCAGCTTGTAAGCGAAATAAAGATACCTAAAATGGTAAAAGTAAGGCAGAGTTTCCCAAGGACTGCTATAAGAGATATCGCTAAAACCATCAGAGAGCAGGTTGAAAGGGCTGAGATTGGGGGCAGGATAAAAGCAGGCGATAAGGTGGCTATCACCATAGGCAGCAGAGGCATCGAAAATTTATTGACCATAACCAAAGCGGTAGTCGGTATTCTCAAAGAAAGAGGGGCAAAGCCTTTCATAATACCGACCATGGGAAGTCATGGGGGAGCTACGGCTAAAGGACAGGTTGAAGTGCTGAAAAACCTTGGAATTACCGAGGATACCGTTGGTGCTCCAATACGCTCCACAATGGAAGTAGTGGTGCTGGGGACTACAGAAAGCGGCGTACCGGTTTATTTTGACAGGTATACGGCTACTGAATTAGATGCAACCATTGTAATGGGTCGTATAAAGCCGCATACATCCTTTAGAGGATCTTATGAAAGCGGTCTTGCAAAGATGATTGTAATCGGCCTGGGAAAACAAAAGGGTGCGGAGATTTGTCATGCTACACGCCTTACCAATATGTCGGGTAGGATAGAAGAAATGGCAAGGGTTGCTATAGATAAGGCAAACATCGCTTTTGCAATAGGCATTATTGAGAACGCTTATGATGAAACATGTAAAATAGTAGCTTTACCTAAAGAAAAGATAATGGATGAAGAACCGGTGCTTCTCGCTCTAGCCAAAGCAAACCTGCCGCAAATTTTGTTTGAGAGATGCCATGTTCTCATCGTAGACGAGATTGGCAAAAATATAAGCGGTACAGGTATGGACCCCAATATCGTCAAGCGATTTACCTCAGATGCAATGCAATGTAAACCTTTAACTCAGAGAATAGTTGCATTGGACCTGACTAAAGAAACCCATGGAAATGCAAACGGGATAGGTCTTGCTGATATATGTACCGAAAGGCTGTATAATAAAATGGATTTCTACAAGACATACCCAAATCCTTTAACATCAAGAGTTCTGCTCTCCGCTAAAATTCCTATGGTCATGGATAGTGACAGTCAAGCAATAAGGGCTGCTATCAAAACATGCTTAGATGTAGACTACAATAATATCAGAATGATAAGGATTAAAAATACCATGAAATTGGATGAAATCTATATTTCAGAGAATATGACGGACGAAGCCGATAAAAATCCCAATATAGAAGTATTAGACCATCCAATGCCAATGACATTTGATGAGAAAGGAAATTTATTTTAAGACCGGCCGACGGAATAAATCCTTTAAAAGTTATAGAAAAATATTCTCAAAGAAAGTAGAGTGAGCGTATGGCTGTTAAAAAATACAGGAGCAATGATCTCGTTGATGGCGTGGAACATTCTGGGAATAGAGCACACTTAAAATGTATCGGGTTAATCGACGATGAATTGGAAAGACCTTTTATTGGTGTAGTCAACACCTATAATGAAATGCATCCGGGACATAAGCATCTCGATGAAATCGCACAGGCTGCCAAAGACGGTGTAAGAAGAGAAGGCGGCATTCCATTTGAGTATAATACCATAAGTATTTGTGACGGGCTTGCACAGGGACATATAGGGATGTGTTCCGTTCTACCCAGCAGGGACGTAATAGTAGATTCCGTCGAGCTGGTGACGGAGGCCCAAAGGCTGGATGGACTTATTTTGATTGCGTCTTGTGACAAAATCGTACCCGCCATGCTAATGGCCGCCGGCAGAATTAATATTCCCACTGTCATCATAACCGGCGGGCCTATGCTGCCTGGAAAATTTAAGGGACGAGATCTATCCATTTACGAAATTCGTGAAGCAGCGGCACAAGTGAAACAGGGGAAAATGTCATTCAGCGATTTTAAAGAAATGGAAGACAATATTTGCCCTACAGCCGGCTCATGTTCCATGATGGGAACTGCAAATACCATGTCATGTCTTGCTGAAGTTTTGGGGTTAACCGTTACAAAAACAGCTACCACTCATGCCGTTTATTCCCGAAAGCTGAGGGAAGCAAAGATGAGTGGTATCCTGGTGATGGATTTGGTTAAGAAAGATATCAAACCAAGAGATATTGTCAACCAAGCATCCATTAACAATGCATTAGTGGTTGATATGGCCATAGGGGGCTCTACCAACTCAACCATACATCTCCCCGCAATTGCGGATGAATACGGACTGAGTGTAAAACCGGATGATTTTGAAAGGATAAGTAAAAGCACACCTCATATTCTCAATGTAAAACCGTCGGGAAAATATACGCTCTTTGATTTTGACTTAGCGGGAGGCATACCTGCTGTTATAAAAGAACTGGGCAGCAAACATCTCAATTTGGAAGTTCAAACCGTTTCCGGCGAGTGCTGGGCAGAAATAATCAAAGATTGCCGTAACCGGGATTATAATGTGATTACCAGCTTACAACAACCATTATATCAACAAGGGAGCCTTGCTATTCTTAAGGGGAATTTGGCACCTGAGGGAGCAGTGGTTAAGCAATCGGCTGTTAACCAATCTATGAAAGTGCATACCGGAGCAGCCAAAGTTTATAATTCAGAAGAAGCTGCCGTACAGGCCATGTTAAACGGAAAAATTAATAAAGGAGAAGTCATTATCATCCGATACGAAGGGCCAAAAGGAGGACCGGGTATGCGTGAAATGCTGACTGCTACAACAATATTAGTCGGTCTGGGGTTAGGAGATTCTACCGCACTGATTACCGACGGACGTTTTTCAGGCGGAACAAGAGGACCTTGTATTGGGCACGTGGCACCAGAAGCCGCAGAAGGCGGGCCTATTGCATTCGTTCAGGATGGAGATATGATTTCAATAGACATACCAAATCGCAGTATTGAGTTGAAAATATCCGAAGAAGAATTGAAGAGGAGAGCAGAAGGGTGGCAGCCGATTCCAATAAAAAGCAGCAGCAAATATTTGCGTCGGTATAGCATGTTGGTGGATAGCGTTTGGAAAGGAGCTGTTTTAAAAAATTCAATTTAATACTTTTGACTTTTTATTTCACTTTGTTATAATATCATTGATTACGAGATAAACGGAGTGATAATATGGTGTCAAAAGAAAAACTTGAAAGAATCAATTGTTTGGCTAAAAAAGCTAAAACAGAAGGTTTATCGAAAGAAGAAAAAATGGAGCAAAGTGAGCTGCGTCAAGAGTATCTTGCAAATTTCAGAAATAATTTCAGAAAACAATTGGATAATATAAAATTTGTTGAAGACGATGAAAGTACTGAAAATTAGTTACAAAATGACAACAGTTTGTAACACATTTCTCATTATAGAAAGTTTATGATATATCTAAACATAATAGAAAGGACTTGCTTCTATTGAAAAGATATATCATTTATTTTTTTGTCTTTGTTTTCTTGGCAATTTTGATTGTAACCATCAACAACGGTTATCAATATAAAAATGCAGAAAAAACGTTATCATATATTATGAACCAGCGTACGGATATCATTAATCAAGCAACGGGAGGTCAATTGAATCAAGAAGAGGCACATCAATTATTAAAGCAAATATTAGATGATCCTTTATTGGAATCCGATACAGATTTTATTAAAGATATTAATGATTTTCCGACAGATATTGATATCATTAAAGAAATGCACATTTTAGAGATTAATGACTTAAAAATCGAAAAAAATGATATGACATTTAATGCACATATTGTTTGGGTTGTAGAGGGCTTGATGGATATATATGTAGAAGAAAGCACCTATTCATTTCACTTTAAAAAATTTAATAAAGGGAGTTATAAGCTCATTGATTACCAAGTCATAACGTAAAAAACAAAGTCATTGGAAAAAAGTTTCTTTGAATTCTAAATAAGAATTTGAAGAATTTTTTTTTATTTTACAATGTTTCTTGACATTAAATCATGGGTATACTATACTTAGTATGAATTCCTAGTACATTACTGGGAATTAAATCAAAAACTCTTAACGGGTTGAAAAATGAAGTGTTTACCAGTCTAAAAATAATATGTTAGCACTAGAGGAGGAATAAAATGTGGCTTTCGTCTAAGACCAGATATGGATTGAAAGCAATATATGAAATTGGCTTGCATGATAATAAAGGTCCTATATCTTTAAACAATATTGCTGAAAAGTATGACATATCATTAAGTTATTTAGAACAAATTATCGCATTATTAAAAAAAGATAAATTGATCAAAAGTACACGTGGACCTCATGGGGGATATTCTCTGGCACGAGAACCCAGCAGTATTAGTGTAGGAGAAATTATAAGGTCCTTAGAGGGTTCATATGCTCCTACGGACTGTGTGGAGGAAAATGAGCATTGTTATAATGCAACTTCATGTGTTACACGATCAGTATTTAAAAAAATTAATGACAGCATCAGTCAAGTCGTTAATAATATGACACTTCAAGATTTAATAAATGATGAAAAGGGAGATGAAAATAAATGAAAGAAGTATACTTGGATTACTCTGCAACAACACCTGTAAAAAAAGAAGTGCTTGATGCCATGTTACCTTTCTTTTCTGAAGAATTCGGTAACCCATCCAGTCTTTATAGAAAGGGTCGTAATGCAAAAGAAGCCATCAGTAAGGCTAGAAGGCAAGTAGCAGACTTAATCGGAGCAAAAGAACAACAAATTATTTTTACCTCAGGAGGAACAGAAGCAGATAATTGGGCAGTTAAAAATGCTGCATATTTATATAAAAATAAGGGTAACCATATTATTACGACTAAAATTGAGCACCATGCATTGGTACACACATGTGAGTATTTAGAAGAAAATGGATTTGATGTAACTTACTTAGATGTAGATCGGTACGGCAGAATTAGATTAGACGATTTAAAAGCAGCTATTCAACCGACAACCATACTGATGAGTATTATGTTTGCTAATAATGAAGTAGGTACCATTCAGCCCATAAAAGAAATTGGAGCCATTGCAAGAGAACATGGTATTGTTTTTCATACAGATGCTGTTCAAGCTTTGGGAAATGTAGAGATTGATGTTGATGAAATGAATATTGACATGCTTTCCATGTCAGCACATAAGATATATGGACCAAAAGGTATTGGTGCTTTATATATCAATAGAAAAGTCAAGTTAACTAAATATTTACATGGTGGATCACAAGAATTGAAGAAAAGAGCCGGGACAGAAAATGTAGCTGGAATAATCGGCTTTGGAAAAGCAGCTGAACTGGCTAAAACTCACCTTCATGATCATATTGCACAACTGACCGAATTGAGAGATTATTTTATAAAAAAAGTTTTGGATAATATCGATCTAGTTTCTCTTAACGGTCATGCCGAGCAAAGGTTACCGGGAAATATTAATATGACTTTTCCGTACGTAGAAGGTGAAACGATATTGTTATATTTAGATGTTCAAGGGATTAGTGCTTCAAGCGGTTCGGCCTGTTCATCCAGTTCTTTTCAAGCATCACATGTGCTACAAGCTTTAGGAGTACCGCTGGAAGATGCTTTAACATCTATCCGATTTACTGTGGGAGATTTCACAACAAAAGAAGATCTAGATTATGTTGTAGAAGTTTTGACTACTGTTATAGAAAAATATAGAAGTATATCTCCGTATTATAAAAAGAAAGGGTGAGCCTAATGTTTAACGAAAAAGTGATAGAGCATTTTATGAATCCACACAATGCCGGCGATATGGAAAATCCAACTGCAGAAGGAACAATTGGAAGTCCTGTTTGTGGCGATATTATGCAAATTTTTCTCAAGATAGAGGATAATATTATAAAGGATGTAAAATTTAAAACATTTGGATGTGGTTCTGCCATAGCTTCATCAAGTGTTGCTACCGATATGATAAAGGGCAAAACCATAGAAGAAGCGTTAAAAGTAAGCAACGCCCAAGTCGTTGAAGAGTTGGGCGGGCTACCAAGTCAAAAAGTACATTGTTCTGTCTTATCTGAACAAGCTATTAAAAAAGCAATCTATAATTATGCAAAGGAAAATAATTTAGAATTTGAAGGATTAAAGGGATTTGATCCTGATTATGATCCACATGATGATCATGATGAATAGCAAATGAGTGTGATGTTATGACTTTAGATAAAAACAAAGTATTATTAGGTTTTAGTGGCGGTGTGGATAGTACCGCCACAGCTTTAATTTTAAAAAAAAATGGATATGACGTTCATGGTCTTTTTCTTGATGTTCATGGTAAATCTTCAGAAACTCAAAAAAAAGCATCAGATGTGGCTCAACAATTGGACATGCCCCTTCTAACTTTAGATGTTTCTCATATCTTTAAACAGAAAGTTAAGGACTATCTTTATAAAGAGTATATTCAAGGACGCACACCCAATCCATGTGTACAATGTAATAAATATATTAAATTTAGTATTATGTTGAAAGAGGCACAAAAACTGGGCATTTATTATATTGCTTCAGGACACTATGCCTGTATAGAATTCAATGAGAAGATTCAAGAATATATGATTAAAAAACCATTGGCCATAAAAAAAGATCAAACCTATATGCTTTATAATTTAAACCAAAATATTTTAAAACACGTTCTTTTTCCTTTAGGCAATATAGCATCTAAAGACCATGTACGGGAGATGGTAAAGGATGCTCATCTTTTAAACGCAAAAACCAAAGATAGTCAAGAAATATGTTTTGTAGACGACAATAATTATGTGCGTTTTATAGAAGATCACTATGGATATGAAAGTACCCAAGGTGATTTTATAGATGAAAAAGGCAATGTATTAGGCCGGCACAATGGTATTATTAATTATACCATTGGACAAAGAAAAGGTTTGGGTATAGCGTTAGGACAACCGGCATATGTCACTAAAATCAATTCCCAAGACAACACGGTAACTTTAGGAAAAAATGAAGATCTTTTTAAACATATTGTATATTCAAAAGACAACCATTTCATTAATAGCAACGGTTTTGTTCCCAACAAACTTCAAGCCAAAATCAGATATTCTGCGAAGCCGTCATCTGCTAGTATCAAAACTGAAAATAAATTGATTAAAACCACTTTTGAAGCCCCACAAAGAGCAATTACATCTGGACAATCCATTGTATTTTATTCAGAAGAAATTCTTCTGGGGGGCGGTATTATTATATGAAATTCAGTTAGTTAAAATGGTAATAAAACCCTTCTATAAATGCTTGTTATGATGCATGAATTATGAATATTTGAAAAAAATAAAAATAAAAGTAAAATGAAAAGGAAGGGTTGACTATGATGATGAAAAACAAGAATGGCTTTATGGCAGGCATGATTGCAGGAGGCATGATAGGCGCAGTTACAGGAATGGTAAGCTATAGACGTATGTCTCCAACTCAAAAGAGAAGTATTGATAGAAATATTAACAAAGTAATTGATCAGATGACTGATGCTATGGATACTTTACAAGATCTTTCTCCATTTGAATAAAATAATGCAATGATTAAGAAAATCCAAAGGGGTTTTCTTTTTTTATATAATAGGAAATATCTATTTTACTTTATAACATTGAGTTGATATCATACGAAAATAGGAATATCCATAAAAGTGATGACAATATTACAAATTTGTATTATAATTGGCTTAAAAGTAACACAATACGAAAGGATGAACTATCATTTTAGATTATACTAAAGGTGCTCAGCCGCTTTATCAACAAATCATAGATGAAATACTAGAAGGCATACATCAAGGCAAATGGGTTGAAGAAAGCAAGTTTCCAACAGAAGAAGAACTATGTAAATATTATGATGTCAGCAGGATAACCATTAGACATGCCATTTCTGAACTTGTCCGTGAAGGATATTTAATTAGAAAAAGAGGAAAAGGAACCGTTGTTAAAAACAGAATTATCGACAATTTTAATAAAACCATTGGCCTTGAAGAAAGACTGAAAGAGCTTGGCGTAGATACATATAATACAAATATTAAGATAGCAAAAGTCATTCCACCTAAAATAGTATGTAAAGAATTTGGGATAGATGAAGTCCAATGGGTTTTTGAAATGAAACGACTTCAAGTAGTAAAAGAAGATGGGGTAATTTTGGCAGGTTTGCATAATTACTTAAATCCTAAACTGGATATTAGTTTGGATCCAAACGAATATACCGATTCTTTTTATAAATATCTCAAAGAAAAAAAAGGAATTATTGTTTCAAGTGTTAAAGAAATCATAGAAGCAGTTAAATCCGATAAGCAGATCAATGAATTTTTAGGAATAGAAACTGATGTAATTTTAAAAAAAACACGTACGACTTTTGATCAAAACGGAAGAATCGTTGAATTTACTTACTCATATTATCCTTCTACAGTTTACAAATATACTGTAGAGTTTAGTTTAAATAATTAATAATTCCATATTTTTATAAATAAATTATTACCTTTAAATCATTAAAATGCAAATAGAGTTTATTGATATGACTTTTTCTATTGCCATGAGACTCTATTTATGTATCTAAAAATGCTTATTCAATATATGCATTTTTTTCATATCTTCTAATTTTATATTTATTTTCCGTATTCTAACAAACCCCCTAAACATTTATTTTTAAAACATCCTACATATATTTAGTTATTTTTTAATTTCCAAATAGTATTACAATTTTATGATAGAATTGTATTAAAGAAAAAATGTTATTATGAAGGGGTATTGAGATGAACCTATACGAAATAAAAGATCATTGCAGATCAAACTTCAATGTATATCTAAAAAAAGCTATTGAACAGATTCCCCCAATCCAAGATGTAAATTTTTTAGATATTGGTTGTGGGACCGGTGTTTCTATTCTTGAAATAGCTAAAATTACAAACTACAACTTAACCGCTATTGATACAGATGAAGATAGTTTAAAGATACTGGAGAACAAAATACAAAGATCCAATTATTCAGAGAGAATATCTGTGATGCGTGGGGCAATTGAAACCGTTAATCTTCCTGAGAAAAACTATGATATTATTTTGGCTGAAGGGTTATTTAATATAATTGGTTTTGAAAATGGATTATTGATCTCTTCTGGATTCTTGGCGGATAATGGCTATATGATTATCCATGATGAGTTAAAAGACAGAGCGTTTAAATTACAGATTTTCAAAAAAAATCAATTTAAATTAATAGCATCTTATGTGCTGGATGAAAAAGTCTGGTGGGAAAAGTATTATGGCTGCATCGAAAAACAAATGGAGGTTATTCTAAGACAAAAACTTAGAAACACAGATTTTGAAAAAGCATTGGTTCAAGCAAAAAATGAAATAAAAACGTATAAAGAAAATCCATTGGCCTGTCAATCCATTTATTACGTTGTTCAAAAGCTTAGTAAATAACAGTTAACCAAACAATGCAATGGTTTATATCTTGAATACTATGCAAAAGTAAAATATAATACTTACTAAATAGTCAGTACAAAAAAATTGTATTAACAAAGGAAGGTTATAATGAAAGAAAATCAGATGAAATCTAAAGAAAGAATTTTGAATGCTGCTTTGGATATTTTTGCTGAGATTGGCTATGATGCGGCTAGAGTTGATGAAATTGCTTTAAAGGCAAAGGTTAAGAAACCACTGATCTATTACTACTTTAAGAGTAAGCAAGAAATATTAGAAGAGCTTATAGATTTATACATTCAGTCCATTGTTGAAGAAAAAGAAAACTATATTTCAAATATGGAGAACATATCAGAAGAAATATTAATAAATCGTTTTGATCAACGATCCATCATTATAAAAGAAAATGAAAAATATTTAAAAATCATTGCATTAGAAATTTTAAAAAATTCACCTGTAGCAGAATCCATACTAACGAAATTAAAACCGTTAATGACAAAAGCTTTGCCAAAGTTTGAATCTATGGGTTTGAGAATTGAAAATCCTACAGAATTGGCTGTAGCCCATTTCTTTTTTGGTATGACACCAACGTTAATGTTAGAATTATTTGGCGAAAAATTTTGTGAGATATATGGTATCGAATTGACCCAGCTAGAAATACTATTTAATGATTTATTTAAAAATTTTTATATTAAAAGTGTAGCCAACTTACTTGAAAGATCGGATCAAAGTTAATTAAACTTCTTTCTCATGAAATTCACATATTAATTGACATAACCATTCATTTTTATTATAATTTATAGGAAAATATAAGTAATTTGACACAAAAGTCTTCCCAAGGAAGGCTTTTCTATGGTATAAATATGAACAAACAGTGAAGAAGAGGAGTATAATAATACTTGTTCCCAGAGAGAAAGATAATTGTGCTGAAAGTCTTTTGTTCAAGTCTATTAGAAGCAACTTCGGAGTTTTTTTCCTGAAAATAGTAGGGAAAAACGGTTTTCCTCCGTTAAGGATAGAGAAACCATATGGTGGTATCAATCATATGGTAAGTAGGGTGGTACCGCGTGAAAATACTCACGCCCCTATACAGGGGATGTTGGAGTATTTTTTGTTTTTGGTTAGGAAATGATAGTATATAATTCCCAAATATCTAAAATTATAAATGAAATTATTGGAGGTATAGCAATGGAGAAGCTTGGATTAAATGAGTTAAGGAAAAAATTTCTTGAATTCTTTGAAAGTAAAGATCATTATGTCCGACCCAGTTATTCGTTAATTCCTGAAAAAGATAAGAGTTTATTATTAATCAATGCAGGTATGGCGCCTTTGAAACCATACTATATGGGGATAGAAACACCTCCAAGTAAAAGAATGGCTACGAGTCAAAAGTGTATAAGAACCGGAGACATTGAAAATGTAGGATATACGGCAAGACATGCAACATTCTTTGAAATGATGGGGAACTTTTCATTTGGAGATTACTTTAAAAAAGAGTCTATTGCATGGGGTTGGGAGTTTGTTAGGCAACACCTTCATATGCCTATTGATAAGCTTTGGATAAGCATTTATGAAGAAGATGAAGAAGCCTATGAAATATGGAAGCATGATATTGGTATTTCTGAAGACAGAATTGTCCGTTTAGGAAAAAGTGATAACTTCTGGGAGATAGGAGTTGGCCCTTGTGGACCATGTTCAGAAATATATTTTGATAGAGGAGAGCAATACGGTTGTGACAATTCTGACTGCAAGCCCGGTTGTGATTGTGATCGTTATGTTGAATTTTGGAATCATGTTTTTACACAATTTAACCGTGATGAAGAGGGAAACTATACCCTCCTGCCCAATCCTAATATAGATACCGGAATGGGATTAGAAAGAATTGCATGTATTATGCAAGGTGTAGAGTCTATTTTTGAAGTGGATACATTATCTCTTATTTTGAATAGCATAGCTGAAAAAGCCGGTATAGATTATCAATCCAGCGATTCACAACAAGATATATCGGTTCGTGTTATTACAGATCACATTCGTTCAGTGACTTTCTTAGTTTGTGACGGGGTATTACCAAGTAATGAAGGCAGAGGATATATATTAAGAAGGCTTCTTAGAAGAGCATCCAGACATGGAAAGCTTATTGGTATAGAAGGCATCTTCTTAACTGATTTAGTGGATCAAGTTATTAATGTATCAAAGGAAGCTTATCCGGAACTGGAAGAAAGAGAAGATTACATTAAAAAAATTGTCTCAATAGAAGAAGAGCGTTTTCAAGAAACCATTGATCAAGGCACCAATATATTAAATGAATATATGAATGAGTTAAACCGATCATCCGAGAAAGAGCTGTCAGGAGAGAAAGCATTTAAGCTTTATGATACATTTGGTTTTCCATTGGAATTGACTGAAGAAATATTAAAAGAAAATGGATATTCGGTAAATTATGATGATTTTAATGCTTACATGGAAAAACAGAAGAACATGTCTCGTTCTGCAAGGAAAAGCAGTGATGATGTAGGTTGGGAAGAAAATTTAAATATAGATGTTGAAAAATATGAAAAAACAGACTTTACAGGATATCAGTCTGTTAAAGAGCAAGCAACCGTACAAATTATCATAAAAGATAATGAAGAAATAGATCACGCAGCAGAAGGTCATAAAATAAAGCTAGTCTTAGATACAACACCTTTTTATGCTGAAAGCGGGGGCCAACAAGGTGACGTTGGTTCAATCATCCATGATACATGTGAAGTAGAAGTCTTAGGCTGTGAAAAATATAAAGATTTCTATATCCATGATTGCATTGTTAAAGCGGGTTCTATTTATAAAGGGGATATGGTAACTGCACAAGTTAATAGGATAACAAGAAATGCGTCTTCTAAAAACCATACAGCAACGCATTTGCTTCATAAAGCATTAAAAGATGTTTTGGGACAGCATGTTGACCAAGCAGGGTCCCTGGTAACGCCTGATCGTCTTAGATTTGATTTTACTCATTTTGAGGGTATTTCCAAAGATGATTTGAATAGAATAGAAGAAATAGTCAATAAAAAAATATCAGAAAATCTTCAAGTGTGTACAGAAGATACAGATATAAAAACTGCAACCAGCAAAGGCGCCATCGGCCTTTTCGGTGAAAAATATGGTGAAATCGTTCGTATTGTTCAAATAGGTGACTATAGTATAGAACTTTGCGGTGGTATCCATGTCAATGAAGCTGGGCAAATAGGGTTATTTAAGATATTAAGCGAAAATGGTGTTGCTGCAGGCGTAAGAAGAATTGAAGCTATCACCGGAAATAGTGTCTATCAGCACCTTAAAAATACAGAATCCATACTAAATCAAGTCAATAATGTATTAAAATCAGATTCTAATAATATAATAAATAAACTTGAAAATTTAGTTGCAGAACATAAAGTATTTAAAAAAGACCTTGAAGAATTTAAGAAGCAATTAATGACCGGTTCTATTGATGAAATGATTAACCGTGCTGAGGTCATTAACAATATTAAACTCATAGTGTCAAAGTTTGAAAACACAGATATTAAAGATTTACGAAATATATCTGATGATATTAAGAAAAAATCAGATTCTACTGTTATCGTCTTTGCATCCATTAATGATGGAAAAATTGTTTTCCTAGTATCCGTTACGGATGATTTATTGGATAAAGGCGTTCATGCAGGAAAACTTATTAAGCAGATTGCTTCTGTTGCAGGCGGCGGCGGCGGCGGCAAGGCGGATATGGCGCAAGCAGGTGGAAAAGACCCTGCAAAAGTTGACGATGCTTTAAAGTATGCCAAGGAGTTATTGTGAAATCTATAATTTTAATAAATTTTTCCAATAAATCATTAGTTTAGCATTTTCGGCTGTTAATTTATATTCAGGTTTGATATAATATATTTACAAGAAACAGAAACGAGGTGTTTCTATGGGAAATTTTGATGATAAGCGTACTATGATGTTTAGCGTAGAAAATGATAAAAGACAAAAGACTGAAGAGATTTTAAGAGATGTTTATGCATCTCTTGAAGAAAAAGGTTATAATCCTATCAATCAATTGGTTGGGTATATTTTGTCTGGAGATCCTTCTTATATTACCAGCCATAATAATGCCAGAAATTTGATCAGAAATGTTGAAAGAGACGAACTATTAGAAGAATTGATTAGGTCTTTTATTGAATCAAAATAACCTAGAAGCTTAAAGCCCTAGCTTCTGATGAGGGTTTTCATACAAGTGAAATAATAATTATAATTAAGGCGGGCGGAAGTCCGCCGATTATTTATTGGTGATAAAGAAATGGAGTATAACTTCTTAGGACAAACCGATCTAAAAGTATCAAAGCTATGTTTTGGAACACTGGCATTAGGACCTCTTCAAGCAGATATAAACATGGATGCAAGTGTTGAATTAATTCAAGAAGCACTAAAACACGGCATTAATTTTTATGATACGGCAGAGCTGTATCAGACTTATGATCGATTAGGGGCTGCAATTAAAGCATTTGGCAGAAATTCTTTTGTCATATCCACTAAGTCTTATGCTTATGATGAAGAAACTGCTAAACGCAGTTTAGATCAAGCGTTATCAGAAATGAAAACGGATTATATTGATATATTTTCTTTACATGAACAAGAAAGTAAGGATACCCTTAGAGGTCACATGAAAGCTTTGGAGTATTTTCAAAAAATGAAATCGGAAGGGGTTATTAAAGCAGTAGGTATTTCGACACATCATATAGCAGCTGTTGAGGCAGCCACTGTTTCCAATATGATTGATGTCATTCATCCTATTATAAATGTATCGGGTCTGGGAATACAAGATGGTACACGACAGCAGATGGAACAAGCAATAAAAAAAGCCTATAAAGCAGGTAAAGGCATCTATGCTATGAAAGTTCTAGGTGGAGGCAACCTTATTAACCAATCAGACAAATGCTTTGATTACATACTCAACCACTTGGATACGATGCATTCTGTTGCAATTGGAATGAGAACTTCAGAAGAAATAAAGGTGAATGTACTCAAATTCAAGCTTCAAGAAGTTCCCGATGAACTTCAAAATAGAGTCAACACAATGCAAAGGCAGCTACTCATCAATTATTGGTGTGAATTATGCGGCCGTTGTGTTGAACATTGTTCTCATGAAGCATTGAAAATTTCTAATAATAAGGTTAATATAGATAAAGAAAAATGTGTTTTGTGTGGCTACTGCGGTTCGTGGTGCCCCCAATTATGTATAAAAATCATTTAAAATGGAGATAAACATGAAAGTAATGGGATTAGATGTGGGTGATAAAACCATTGGAGTCGCTTTAAGTGATGAACTCTTAATAACGGCTCAAGGTTTAAAGACCATAATGCGAGTTGGTATTAAAAAAGATACGAATGAGCTCATTGATATAATAGACCAAAACGATGTCAATAAAATAGTGGTAGGAATTCCTAAAAATTTAAATGGCACCGATAGTATTCAGACAGAAAAAGTCTATCAGTTTAAAGAAAAATTAGAAAATAAACTGAGGAGTACCGGAAGGCAAAATATAGAATTAGTCAATTGGGATGAGCGATACTCGACTGTCATTGCAGAGAGTATTTTAATAGAAGCAGATATGAGTCGGAGCAATAGAAAAAAAGTAATAGATAAAATGGCTGCGGTAGTAATTTTACAAAGTTACTTGGACTCTATTTCTAAATAAAACCTAAGTATTAAGGGAGGGCCAATATGAGCCATGATATTTTAGTTGAAAAACTTAAAGAAAAGGGATATAAACTAACCAATCAAAGACGCGACATATATGATTTTCTTGTAGAAAATCAAGATAAGCATATGTCTGCAGAAGAAATCCTTAAAGAAATTGAAAAAGATAATTCATATCTTGGGCTGGCAACTATTTATAGAACATTGCAATTGTTTATTGATACAGGTATAGCCATCAAACATGATTTTGATGACGGCAAAAGCCGGTATGAATTACTTTTAGAAGATGACGATTCACATAATCATCATCATTTAATTTGCCAAAAATGCGGCGACATTATTGAAGTTAATCTTGACCTTATGGAAGATTTAGAAAAACAAATTGAAAAAGATTACGGTTTTGAAATTATCAATCATATCGTTAAACTTTATGGGTATTGTGAAAAATGTAAGGGGTATCAGTAATGTATATACTTAGAGGGTATATACATATTTTATTTTAATAACTATTCCTTAAATACATATTTAGGGAATAGTTAAATCAAAAAAATAAAAGATATCTAAATTTATATAACTTTATATCAATATGGTTGTTAAAATGTTGTTTTTAGCTTTATAATTTATATTTTTTTCATTCTATTTTCATTGTTTGTTTTTAATATGGATTATTGTCATAAAAAATTTTTCCAATATCAAATTCTTAATTTTTATTTTTACTCTAAAATACCTTGATTATTTTTACACTATAGCTATTTATTATTTAGTTATAAATATTACTTTTTAATTCATTCTAAAACTTAAATCATACGATTAAGTCTAAAAATTCAATCTTCATCAACCGTATGCAAAAACTAGAATTTGCATGGAAAAGCGCCAAAATATCGAGGCTCTAATTTGCCCTATATTCAATTTTTTTTGGACAAGCCATACTTAGGCATGTCTTATAAACTTTCAATTTTCCGAATATTTATTCAATAATGGGTCTTGAGGATTACGCTTTAAACCTTAACAAAAATCTATGATTTTAATAGAGTTTTTCAGTGGAAGTTACAGGCACCTTAAGAACTTGTCCCGGATAAATATAACTATCATCTAAATTATTTATTGTACTGATTTCATAAATTATTTTTCTTTTGTCTACATTTTGTGCACCATGTTCATCGGCTAAGGACCATAATGTATCACCAGACCGGACGCATATTTCGATATATTTTGGAACCTGAGCACTTTCAACTGTATTGATACCAATAACAGTTCCTATTATGGTAAACACAAATAAAAAGATACTTACCAAAAAAACTGTAAATCTAAACTTATTGACGATTCTTAATCTCTTTTTTTTCATAACACTCTCTCCTATTCGTCGAACATTTGTTCTTTAAGGACATAGTATCAGAACACACGTTCTTTGTAAAGCCTTTTTAGAACATTTGTTCTTTTTCTTTCTTTTCCCTACATTTCAAAGCACTTTTTTACTATCACAATTAAAAGCGTGTATTCATTACAAAGACTTTGGGAAAATTAAAAAAAGATATAGTGATAATTAAAGGAGAAGCTTATGGATTATATGTATCTTTTAAATTTGACCACTACTTTAATAATTGGATTATTAGCTTTATTATTTTCTACTGCAGTATTAGGTAAAACTCAGATTAATCAAGCCACCCCTTTTCATTTCATATCAGCTCTTGTATTAGGCGAATTATTAGGAAATGCCGTATATGATGAAAAAGTAACCATATTCGTTGTTTTATATACAATTCTTACATGGACAATATTAATGTATATCATTGAATTAATTACTCAAAAATCCAGAAGATCAAGAGTCTTTTTTGAAGGAAAATCTTCTATTGTCATTAGAAACGGGCATATTGATTATAGTGAATTAAAAAAAAATAGAATGGATATAGATGAACTGTTGAGTCTCCTCAGAGAAAAATCTATCTTCTCAGTGCGAAAAGTAGAATATGCAATTTTAGAATCAAACGGTACCATTAGTGTGTTAAAAAAATGGGAGTGTGACCAACCGACTAACAATGATCTAAATACAGCAGCGAAAAAAGCGTATTTACCCTTTTCTATTATTAGTGATGGAGAAATAATTAAAGAAAACCTAGGTGAATTGGGTTTTGACGAAAAATGGTTAAAAAATCAACTTAAATCTCATGGTATAGAGAATATAAATGAAGTATGCTATGCAGAGTGGCTTGAAGATGAAGGTTTACATATTTCTAAAAAGTCATAGCAGCCGGTGATTTGATATTAGAAAAAATGACTTATCATATTGATAAGTCACCTTTTTTGATATAATGATTGGCTAAATTTTTCTTGCTACAATCCCGTATATTTCGGATTTTGGATCTAGTGTATCTCCTTTTAGGTTATTGTAAATTTTTTCAACCTCAAAATTATGATGATTGAATAGTTGTGTGATTTCCTCTAGGCTAAACAGTCTATGATATATTCTTATAACTTTCATTTCTCCGTTTTCTTCAATAATTGTGTATTGCAGCCCCTCTGTTTTTGGATCTTCATACATATGAGTATTGAATATTTCTATATATGGATTAGGACTCCAAAATCCACCATCAACGATTGATGTAGTATTTGTAATTGGAGTCTTTCTATTTTCTGAAACCACATCTAAAATAAATATGCCATTATCTTTTAGTGCATTGTGAACGTTGGTTAAAAGTATTGATTGCTCATCCGTATTCAATGCACAAAAATCATAATAAATAAGTGTAGCAATATCAAAAGAATTTCTGATATGCATGTCTAAATAGTTCATCTTTTGAAAACTGGTATTATCATAGCTTGACTCAATTTTTTCTTTAGCATACTGAATGGAATTGTCAGAAATATCAATCCCTGTAACTTTTGCTCCGGTCTTTGCAAATTCTTTTACATAAAGTCCGGGACCACAACCAAGATCAAGTACTGACTTTTTATCATCCATTTTAGAAGTTTCGATGATGAAATTAGATTCTTTTTGTATGGTCTCTTTTGTTTTACTTGCAGCTTCTACTTCAGGGTTCAAATGAAACTGAAGCATTTGCTTAGCTATATGTTCATCATCCCAAAATTTATGAGTACTTTTTTTAAACAACTCAGGTTTAGCAATGGCTTGTCCTAATACTTTCAAATCCATTTTATTGCTATTAATAATTTTCATTTATTGGCATCTCCTTTACTTGCTTCGTCCATCTAAAGTAAGTATCGTTTTGTAATGCTCCGGTCTTCTGTCTCTAAACAATACGGATTCTTGGCGTTCTCTTTCTAATTGATCTAAGTCAAGCTCAGCCAGTATAATGGTTTCTTCCCTTAAATCTGCTTCTGCAATAATATTTCCCTGATTGCCTGCAATAAAAGATTTTCCGTAAAAAGAAATTTCGGTCATTTTACCTTTTTCGGTTCCTATACGGTTGGCTGCTATGACAGGCATTACGTTAGAGGCTGCATGGCCTCGCATACACATTTGCCAATGAAAAGAAGTGTCTTCCTGGGGGTTAGATGGTTCTGATCCAATGGCTGTTGGATAAAACAGCATTTCAGCACCCATTAATGCCATACATCGAGCTGACTCAGGAAACCACTGATCCCAACAGATGCCTATACCAATCTTAGCATATTTTGTATCCCATACCTTAAAACCGGTGTTTCCGGGAGAAAAATAGTATTTTTCATAGTATCCGGGATTATCGGGTATATGTGTTTTTCTGTAAACACCCAATTGAGAGCCATCTGCATCAATGACCATCAGAGAATTAAAATAAACCTTATTGGCTTTTTCAAAAAAGCTGATAGGTAAAACCACATTCAATTCTTTTGCAAGTGATGACATGCTGTTCAGCATAGGGTGATTTTCAACTTCATGTGCCAATTCAAAATAATCATCATCAATATCTTGGCAAAAATAGATGTTTTCAAATAATTCTTGAATTAATATAATTTGACCGCCTCTGGATGCAGCTTCTCTAATTAATTTTTCAGCATTCTCAATATTTTCTTCGGTTTCAGTACTACAAGACATTTGTATAGCAGCAACCACTACATTTCTCATTGACTTCCCCCCTATTCCAATTTACAGCTTATACATATCATTATTATATAACAAAAATATGAGTAAGAATAGGTAATATAAGCGGAACTGCAATGGTAAGTATTGTACCTGTTATGAGCGCAACTAAGCCCAGTTCAGAACCGACAAATTTGGTAACAGGTGCTAACATTGTATCCATACTTCCTGCAGCACCTCCTGCAATTGGACTTCCTTTGCTAATTCTAATCATAAGGGGTAATAACAAAACCGTTAGAAATTCTCTTACAACATTAACAATGAATCCGTATACGCCTGCTTCAATACCATATACTTGTGTCATATAGGCACTTGTCACACTGTAATAACTCATGCCGCATGCGGATATCGTTGCAATATAGCTGGGGATCTTTAAAAAAATACCGGAAATTATACCTCCCATTAAGCTTCCAATAAAAATTGCAATTGAAATGAATACAATCTTCCATCCTAACAGCTTTACATATTGAAAAACGGCTAGGTTGGTTGAAAGACTAATCCCAATGCTTATATAGAGGATGATTAACGAACCGGTTAAACCATAACCTATTAAAAAAACCAGTCTGTCGGGTATCCATAAGTAACCCATAACAACACCTGATATAATACTTCCGGGAATTATCCATACAAGAGAGGAAGTGCTTTTTTTATCTTCATCCAAAGCTGCTTTATCATTTTGAATGTTTTGATGCGTTAGTTTTTTACGAACTTCTTCTAAGGGAAGAAATGTTTTTTCTAATATAAAAATAAATAGAACACTGAAAAAAATTGCAAAGAAGGCAATCACCACACACCTAAAGCTGACCCAGCCGATACTAGAAACTAAAGCATCATTAGTTCCAACCTTGGCGCCTATGGTCCACATTAAAACAATGAGACTGCCATTTGTTATAAAATCTAAAGGTTTTAATATATGGTTAATTAATTTGCTAAAACCGATTAATATTCCTATGCCAAGACAAATAAAAGGTAACCAAGTCATAGCCTATCCTCCGTTTCTATATACTCGTTACCAGATATTACTAGCAAAAACTATTCCAATGAAAAGTAAATTAAAGCATTGAAATTTGTATGCTTTTATATTTTCTTGAACCATTTTTAGTGAATTATCCAATATAAAACGAACAATATTTGTTATCTTTTTACTCATATATGTCTGAGAGTTCTATATCAATTTTTTCTACATTCATTTGGTGTGAGTGATCATCCGTCGATTCTGGTTGATTGTCTTCCGCAACGAGCTTAATAGGAAGTTCAATGATAAACTCTGTTCCTTCACCGTATTGACTGATTACAGATATTTTGCCGTCATGCATTTCCACTAAAGATTTTACAAGGGATAAACCAATTCCACTTCCTTCCTGTTTCTTATTCAGCAGAGATTCTACTTGTTTAAACCTTTCAAAAATTTCTTGTTGTTTATTTTCAGCAATACCAATACCTGTATCTTTCACCGAAATTAAAACCCGATCATCTTTATTCTGCAATCTAACCACTATATTATCTCCATGCTCAGTAAATTTTACGGCATTTGAAATTAGATTCAACATAATTCTTTCAATCTTTTCCGCATCGCAAGCTATGTATGTTTCTTCTATATCCGTGTCAAACAAAATGGTTCTCGACTTGCTCTCAACATATTCAACAGTAGATAAAGTTATATTTTCAACCACATCTACGATATTATGATTTTTTAAATCCAAATTCATAAATCCTGAATCAATTTTAGTAATGTCAATTGAATTATCGATTAACCTTAACAATCTATAACCATTTTGCTTGATGATACGAATATGTTTATTTAATTTAGCAGCATCCATCGTATGGTGTTGGTCATTGATATATGAATAAATGAGTTGAATGGATGAAAATATAATGTTTATGGGTGTTCTTAATTCATGTGAAATATTAGAAAAAAAATTCGTCTTTAACTGATTGTATTTAACAACTTCTTCTAATAATCTTTTATTTTCTTTAACCATATGATTAAAGCTATTGGATAATATACCTATTTCATCGGTACTGTTTATATCAGAATAAACAGATAAATCTCCCGTACTTGCGATTTCCATACAATGCTTTAACTTATTAAATGGTTGAACCAATTTATTAACTAAAAGAAATGCAAAGATTGAGCCTATTAATATCGTGATAAGACCTGCAATCAATGTGGTATAAACAATCGTTTGAGAAGATGACATTAAGTCGTCAGATTTAGCAGTTGCGACAATATACCAATCCCAAGGTTCAAAATATCGATAAGCGGCAAATTTATTAGCCCCATTAAATTTGTATTCTATAATTCCATCTTTATTTTTAATAATTTTTTTAGAAAAATCTAAGTCTTTTATATTACTTCCTTTAATATCCGGATGTACCAATACATCTCCTTCCGAATTCATAATATATACATACCCTGTTTGTCCAACCTTAATATTACTTAATGTGTTTTCTAAATAAGGATTTAATTCTTCATAGCCTAATGCAATAGCACCCACCACTTTTCCCGTCTTATCTACTATTGGTTCATAACCGGTAATACACCAATCCCCTTTAACGAATGCTTTCCCGTAATAAGGTTTGTTATTTATAATATTTTTATATATTTCACAGTCACTACTAAGATAAGTTCCCCTAGCTTTTTCACCGTTAATAAGCAGATTGGTCGTACATCTTATCAGTTTATTGTCTTTATGTAAAAAAACCGTAGCCTTTGCTCTTGTTGATGCTTGTATATCATCTACCAATATAGAATTAACAGTTAAATTAGCAGTTCCTGCATATAAAGAGGGTACGTTATAGTGTCCGATTTGAATTTGGTGTGATTCGTCTATTCTTATTTCACCTAAGCTGTCTAGGGATTTAAAAGCAAAATGCAAATCTGTTTGAACTTTTTCTATAAGCAAATCGTTTCTTACACTGACTATATTCTCTATCAGCTCAGTAATACACTCACTTTTGTCTTTAACTTCATTAAAAAAGACCTTCTCTAAATGCTGATTAATTAAAAAGCCTAAAATGCTTACTAAAAGAACCGTTAAAACAATATAGCTGATAATCAGTTTATGTTTAATTCTCAAATATAACTCCCCTCTTTCATTGTTGTGGTTAAAGCTGTCAAGTGATATTACACATAATTCGACATTTTATCACATATTTCCTTTTAATTTATAAGCTTATTTTTTCTAATATACGATCAAAAACAACCGAACATGGATTCTGTTCGGTTGCTCTAAACTTAAGTGTGAAGATGGGAAAGAAACTGCTCCAATTTATATTCTTTCTCTCTTTTCATAATGGGTATGAAGAAGCTCGTGAGGTATTTTTCCGAAAGGTTCTCCCAGATACTCTTTATAGAGTTGCAATACTTCGGTATTTTCATGAGATTTTCTTCGCTTTTTATTCTTATCTTCTTCATATATGGCTTTTTGACGCTCTTTAACGATTTCATCATTACCATGATGGTAAGGCTGGCCGCCGCCTCCGATGCATCCACCGGGGCATGCCATAATCTCGATAGCATCATATTCGGATACCCCGTCACGTATGCTTTCAAGAAGTTGGCGCGCACTTCCCAGGCCGTTGGCAATTCCGATTTTTAATTTTTTTTCTCCAATATCAACCGTTGCTTCACGTAAGCCTTTGATACCTCTTAACTCTGTGAAATCGACTTGCTTAAGTTCTTCTCCCGTAATCCATTCGTATGCTGTACGCAATGCGGCCTCTATAACGCCGCCTGTTGTCCCAAATATAACTGAAGCACCTGTAGATTCTCCTAATGGCCTATCGTAGTCACTTTCCGGTAGTTTTGCAAAGTCAATGCCCGCTTCCTTAATCATAGCACCCAGCTCACGTGTGGTGACGACAATATCTACATTATTATGCTCATCCTTTGTAAGCTCAGGTCGTTTCGCTTCGGCTTTTTTTGCAATACAAGGCATAACCGAAACCACTACAATCTTAGATGGATCAATATTATTTTTCTTGGCATAGTAAGTTTTAGCAATGGTACCAAACATAATATGGGGTGATTTACAAGTAGAAGGTATATCTAAAAGCTCCGGGAATTGATGTTCTATAAATTTAACCCATGCAGGACAACAGCTGGTTAACATAGGTAGTGTCTTATTTTCCTTAAAACGATAGATCAATTCTGATGCCTCTTCCATAATCGTTAAATCTGCACCAAAGTCTGTATCAAACACACCATCAAAACCCATTCGTTTTAACGCTGTAACCATTTGTCCGGTAACAATCGTACCCGGTTCCATATCAAATAATTCACCTAAAGCGACACGTACGGCAGGTGCCGTTTGAACAATAACATGTTTATCAGGATCGCTAAGAGCAGCCCATACTTTACGGGTGTGATTGACTTCAGTCAGCGCAGCCGTAGGACATACCGCAACACATTGGCCGCAATAGGTACATGAAGATTCTACCATTGGAATATTAAAGGCAGGGCCGACGAAGGCTTCAAAGCCGCGCCCAATACCTGATAAGATGTGACAGGTTTGTACTTCGTTACACATGGTCTCACAACGTCTACAGTAAATACATTTATCCGCATTTTTGACGATAGCACCACTGGATAAGTCCAATGGATATTCCATTCTTTCGCCTTTCCATTGAAGATGCGTGATGCCCAGCTCTGATGCCAAACCTTGTAATTCGCATTGAAGATTTTTGGGACATGTAAAGCAATCGTTCGGATGGTTGGATAAAAGAAGTTCTACTGCCATTCTTCGGGCAGTAATGGCTTTGATTGAGTGTGTACATATTTCCATTCCATCAGTAACCGGGGTGACGCAAGCAGGTACTAAAGCTGCTCTGCCCATCAATTCAACCATACAGACCCTGCACGAAGCGGTTTGATTTACCAGTTTTAAATCATGTAAATCCAGATGGCAAAGTGTAGGAATTCTAACACCGGCTTGATGTGCAGCCTCTAAAATAGTAATCCCTTCGTTAACCGTTAAGGTTTCATCATTTATTTTAATATTTAATTTATTTTCTGTACTTGTCATTTTTTTCACTCCTAACATCGTTAATGGTTACTGACTTTTTTTGCGTTTTTGTTTTTATTAATAAATGCCAAGTATTCATGTTCAAAGTGTTTTATTGTGCTGAGAACAGGATTAGGCGCGCTTTGGCCCAAGCCACAGAGAGAACTGTTTTTCACCATGTTTGCCAGCTGTTTTAAGTCTTCTAAATCTTCCATGGTACCTTTTTTAGAGGTGATTTTATCTAACAGTTCAAACATACGTTTTGTTCCTATACGGCACGGTGTACATCTCCCACAAGATTCATCCATAGTAAACTCCAGGTAAAACTTTGCAATATCCACCATATTGTCTGTTTCATCCATTACAATCATACCGCCGGAGCCCATCATAGATCCAATCTCTTTTAGACTATCATAATCAATATGTGTGTCCAAATTTTCCTCTGTTATAATTCCCCCGGAAGGTCCGCCTGTTTGAATCGCTTTGAACTTCCTCCCGTGTTGAATACCTCCTCCGATATCAAAAATAATCTCTCTTAAAGTAATACCCATTGGGACTTCTACCAGACCAACATTATTAATTTTACCGGCTAATGCAAATACTTTAGTACCTTTGCTTTTTTCAGTTCCTATAGAGGAAAACCATTCCGATCCTTTTATGATGATCGGTGGTATATTGGCATAGGTTTCAACATTATTGACGCTGGTTGGAAAACCCCAATAGCCTTCTTGAGACGGATAAGGCGGTCTATAGTTAGGTTCTCCCCTTTTACCTTCACAAGAATTAATCAATGCTGTTTCTTCACCGCATACAAAAGCACCTGCACCATATTTGATGGATATATCAAAATTAAAGTCCGTACCCAGAATATTTTCTCCAAGTAATCCCAGTTCTCTAGCCTGTTTTAGAGCAATTTTAAGACGCGCAATAGCTAGAGGATATTCGGCACGAATATAGATGATCCCTTTGCTTGCACCGATTGCAAATCCACCTATAGCCATAGCTTCTAAGACTCGATGAGGATCACCTTCTAAGATACTTCTATCCATAAATGCTCCGGGATCGCCTTCGTCTGCATTGCATATAATAAACTTTGTATCACTCTCTTCTTTTTTAGTCAGTTCCCATTTAAGACCTGTAGGAAAGCCGCCTCCCCCCCGGCCTCGTAAGCCTGATTTTTTAACTTCTTCAATGACTTTATCTCTTTCCATTTTAGTTAAAGCTTTTCCTAATGCTTCATATCCACCTAAAGCTATGTATTCATAAATATCTTCAGGATTAATGAGTCCGCAGTTTTTTAATGCGACTCTTAGTTGTTTCTTATAAAACGGCATATCGGTTTGTTTTTGAATGGCATCTTGTTCTTTGGGTTCCTTATACAGCAATCTTTCTACCGTACGGCCTTTTACGATGTGCTCATCAATTATGTCTTTTGCATCTTTTGGAGTAACACGAACATAAAAAATATTGTCCGGCTCAATTTTTACGATTGCTCCTTGCTCACAAAAGCCAAAGCAACCGGTTTTAATGATTTTTACTTCATTTTCATAGCCTCTGGCTTTTAAAATCAGGTTCAAATTTTTAAATACCTTTTCACTCTCAGTTGCTAAACAGCCTGTACCGCCGCAAACCATAATATTTGTACGTTCTCTAACCATGTCGCCCCTCCTTTAAGCTCTTTCAAAGTCCATATGCAATAACCATTCTTCTATGGGCTGATTGTTTTTAATATGTTTTTCAAGAATATCGTGTACCTTGTTTTGTGTAATCTTTCCATATAGCACAGGCTTATTGCCTGGAATGTTAATTTGTACGGTGGGTTCGGAATGACAATAACCGATGCATCCTACAGGTATGACTTTGACATTGTCTAATTTCTCTTTGCCTATTTCATTGACAAATTCATTCAACGTCTCTCTTGATCCGGAAGAAATACCACAGGTGGACATACCTATTAAAATCTCAATATCTTTCTCCTTACTTTCTCCATGTTCTCTTAAATTTACCTTGTCTTCATGCTGCTCACGTATTTGCTTGAGCTCTTCTATAGATTTAATTTTCATTTTTACCTCCCAGATATTCATTTATAATATCATCCACTTCTTCTTCTTTTACTCGGCCATATACTTTTTCGCCGACTGTCACTACCGGCGCAAGGCCGCAAGCACCAATACACCTAACATCCTTTAAGGTAAACAATCCATCTTCTGTAATTTCATTTGATTCTATTTTGAGTTTCTCTTTGAATTTTTCTATAATTTTATCTGCGCCTCTTACAAAGCATGCCGTTCCCATACAAACACTAATGGTATGCTTACCAGAAGGTTTGGTAGTAAAATAAGAATAAAAACTTACAACACCAAATACTTCAGCACCTGAAATGTCAAGTTTTCTTGCAATAAAAAGTTGTAAATCCCTAGGAAGATAGCCAAATATGTCTTGTGCTTGATGCAGCACTTCTATCAATGCCCCTTCTGTAGTCGTTAATCCATTAATAAAAGATTCCAATTCATCTAATTTTTCTTTTGGCAGATCAGTTTTTACAGGTGCTGTTACACTTATTTCTTGCGGTTTTGTCATTCATGTCACCTTCCTTTACAATAGTAAATTACAATTATTTAATTAATATTCCCTACTGTTAGTTTATTATTTAAGTCATAGAAACATTTAGGAAGAATCTTGCTATTCTCCCATAAATAATTATGGCTTTGATATAGTCAGGATAATTATTGAAAAATTTTTCTAGCAAACCTTAACTTAATATTGTGATAAATGTTATAGATTGAGTCATCTAAAAGATTGAATGATTATGTGAATGATCGATATGGATGAAAGAAAATTGATCTGTTTTAATTCCTAGTAAAATAGTAGGAATTAAATATGAGTATAATATATCAGGGATATTTTGTCAATAAAAATATAGAAAATAACCTCTTTTTAACTATCTTTTTTTCTCTACGCTGAGCATTTGTTTTGCCATCATCGCAGGATATGTGCTCAGTAAAAAGAACAAGCTGTTATATAGCAGCTTGTTCTTTTTTGACATTTTGTATCTTTTGAATATCTAAATTAATTATGCTTCATTAAATCATTAATCCATTCTTTATTCTCATATAAAGCACAACCGCCCTGGGATTCCTGCAATAAATGATGATTATCTCTTATCTTTTTCAGCATTTTTGATTTCAAAGCATCTTTTAAAGATTTTTCCTTTAGGTTTACATCCGAGATTGGAGCAAAAGGACAGGCTTCTACATTACCGTTACTGCTTATATGCAAAAATCCTCTGCCGGCAGCCAAACAACCTCCAAAATATGCCTCATCTCCTGGTAAAGGAACAGCCAGCATAGCGTAATATTGACTCATTGTGTTGATTTGTAAAATCAAATCTTCTTTTTGTTTTTGAATTAAACACAAATCATGGTCACCGTTACATGGTACATACTCAATTAAAAAGACTGCTTTACAGCCCAGTTTTTCTAAATTAGATAAATAATTATCGTTAATCACTAAATTGTAATTTTTATTCGTTAGTGTTATGGACGTTCCAAACATAATTTTATTTTCATCGAGTTTTCTCATAACGGCTATTACATCTTTATATACGCCGATTCCACGTCTTTCATCTGTAGCTTTTTCGTCACCTTCTAAGCTGAAAACCGTCATTAAGTTTTTAATCTCTTTTAGTTGGTTTATGATATCATTATCAATTAATAATCCATTTGAGAACATAACAAATAGAGTGTCGCTATACTTCTTAGGAATATCTAAAATATTCTTTTTAACTAGGGGCTCACCACCTGCTATAAATACAACACTTACCCCTAAGTCAATCCCTTCTTTGACGATATCATCAATATCATATATGGTCATTTCATCTTCTTTAACTCTGTTTTGAGCGCAAGCATAACAGCCTTCGCAGGATAAATTGCAATCATTGGTAACACTGATAATCAATATGGGCGGAACGGTAATATCTTCATTTTTTAGTATCTCTGCCCTTATCTTCTCTTGTTTTTTAAGTTTTGTGGCAACCTTTGCATATGTTTTTAAATAATTTGTTCTACCGGATAAAAATTTGGTATTTTCTATTAAATTTTTACTCATAACACGATTAAACAGTTGAATCCCATCCATAACTCTACTCCTTTAATTCTTAATCGTCTATTTTTCAACTTTCTGGTTTCAAAATATTGTCTACCATTTGATCCAGCAATTCATTTCTAAGCCGGTCGTTAAAAATATCCATTGACAAATATTCTGTATATTCTTTTGCATTCAACAACATCATTTGCATTGACGTAACTAATTGCATAGCCATTACTTTCAGCTCAATTTCAGCTTTGCTTTCTTTAAAGATTGCCTTCAGCAGGGGTAAAATAATTTGAATTGTGTTAATACCTCCGTGTTTGAGTTCTGCAGATATGGCGATTTCTGATAAATAATAATTGTTGAAAGCAAAGGTTGAGATTTCTTTTATCATATTTTTTAATCTATTAACATGTGTCTCGTTTTGAAAATCTTTATCAGAAAGCTTTATTACCATATTTTCCATACAGATTTCTACGGCTTTGAGCACCAAATTATCTTTTGATTGATAATAGTAGTTGATTAATGCACTGTTTACATTTGCCAGTTCTGCAATCTGTCTGGTAGTGATTTTATGGATATCTTTTCGTTCTAACAATAGATTAACCACGGTATCCATAATTCGTTCTTTCGCATGTATATTGTTCTGTTTCATTAGTTTCCCTCTAAATCATTTATTTAATCATGTTTAAAACACGATTAAATTATAATACATTTTCTTGGAAATATCAATAGAAGTAGATTAAAAAAGTTATGGATATATGTTTTACTTTGGTTTTTTAGCTTCTATAATAAATGAAGCTATATCGTTCTCAATATTTTCACCCGGTGCCCATGCCTTAACAATTTCTTTGCTGTTTTCTTTTGGTGTCAAAATAATATCTTCAAACCCTGCCTTTTCTATCATTATTTTCAAATCTTCAATATATTCAGCGCCTCCAATACAGCTTGCGATTAAGGCTAAATTTTGTTTCATATCTTCCGTTAATTTTGTTGTAGCGACAACATCCGAAGTCGATAATCTTCCACCGGGTTTAAGCACCCTGAAAGCTTCTTTAAATACCTGGTCTTTATCGGTGGACAAATTGATGACACAATTTGAGATAATCACATCTACGCATTCATCTGCTACCGGTAAATATTCAATTTCTCCCAACCTAAAGGCCACATTCTTGTATCCGCTTTCTTCTGCATTTTTTCTCGACAGCTGAATCATTTCTTGTGTCATATCAACCCCTATGACATACCCGCTTTCGCCTACCCTTCTTCTGGCAAGAAAACAGTCAAACCCGCCGCCACTGCCTAAATCAAGAACCGTCTCCCCCTCTTTAAGATTTGCAATGGCAATAGGATTACCACACCCTAATCCCATGTTGGATTCAGAAGGGATCCCTTCAAGGTCGGCCTCAGTATATCCAATATGAATAGACGTCTCATTGACATTTTGTGATTCCCCGCAACAGCAATTACTGCTGCCGCTGCAACAGCCTCCTGAATTTTTCAATGCGACATCACCATATCTTTTGCGTATATAACTTTTGATTTTTTCTTTTTTCATCATGTCATACCTCCATTTTTTTTAAATGATTTATGTTTTCTACTTATTAAGACGTATTAAAGTAAAAAAAGACGCAAATGTGCATCTTATTTTAATGGTTTGCTGAACGAATACATATTATTGGCTAAAAGAGATATTTGGTATATAATTTGTAATGAAGAATAGTACCATTCAGCAAACCCTATTTAACAATATTTGCACTCTTTATTTTTTTCTTTATAGTTAATGATATTGCCTCTTCTGTCAAATTCTAATTCACAACATTCCTGTAATGACGCTTTAAGCTTATATCTGGCACGCTGTACCCTGGATTTTGCTCCTGATAAAGAAAGCCCTGTCTTCTCGCTTAATTCTTTTTGAGTTATATGGCGATATTCAGTCAATAGGATTGCTGCTTTGTATTTTTCGGGTAGACGATTAATCATTACTTTTAAACACTGGGCAATTTCTCTGTTAAATGTCATATCTTCATCCATTTCAGCTATCATATTGTCAGAATACTCTTGCTTTCGTAAAATAATATGGCTTCTTCTGTGATAGTCAGCAATTTCATTACGCGCAATGCTATATATCCATGCACGCATTTTATTACCATCTTTTAATGTTTCTATATGGTTATAAATTTTTATAAAGACTTCCTGGAATATGTCTTCAGCATCTTGTTCATTGGGTATTCTTTTTTTTATAAATTGATTAAGAGGTATGTTGAATTCGTCCCAGATGTGTTTTATATTATCTGCCAACTTATGACTCACCCACTTTATTTTATTATTGATTACAATCTAAGTTCCAATAGAATCCATATTTATCAATAACAGAGCCAAATTTAGAACCCCAGAATTGAGCCTCCAGGGGCATAAGTATTTGCCCTTCTTCAGCCAATGCATCATAAATATGCTGCTGCTCTTGTTGGTTATCAAATTCAAGGGTTAGTGAAACATTATTTCCAAATTTAACAGGTTGATGTGTTCCAGCGTCAGAAAAAAATAGAGTATTTCCACCAAAATCAAGTTGTGCATGAAGAATTTTCTCTTCATCTTCATCTGCTACCGGCATTCCTTTTGCTTCTTTATAACGCTGTAAAAAGGTTATTTCTCCCTTAAGTATTTCTTTGTAAAAATTTAAGGCTTCCTCACAATTACCATCTAACATTAAATATGAGATTATTTTCATTTGTAAACCCTCCTTTTGATATTATATTTACCCATCAAAATAATATCCAACCAAAAAAATAAATATCAATATAATTATTAAAAATCATCTATGATAAATTTAACAATATCTTTGCTATAGCAATAATCTTCCGCTTCTCTTCTTGGATTCACTGAAATAAGCGGAATTTCTCGTTCATATAAAGAACCATGCGTTCTGGTATTCACCAATAGTTCTTCTGATTCTAATTCAGCAAACGCCATCTCCTTCTTTGCAAAAACCACTAGATCGCCAATACCTTTGTCGGCTAAACCAAAACTCTTCATGGCTTCTTCCTTAGTATAGATTGCATCCACATAGTCACTGCCGTCTAGAAAACTTTTGATATTCAATAGTTGATCTTCATTCAAAACGTGAACATATACCGCGCCGCCTTCTTGATATCTGTGATTCTCCAAATAACGATCCTTGATAGGCATTAGGCAATAGGTATTAAAAGATTCTTTATCCAGTTTTTTTTGCAGATCAATTAATCTTGATTTATCATTCATGCCATGGTCGGCAGTAATATAGATTTCTCGAGCCGGATCAAGATCATAGATTCTACCAATCCATTCATCGATCTTGTTCATGACACCAAGGGCCTCATCCGTTTGTGGACCATAATTATGCATCATATAGTCATTGGTTGTACAATAAACCAAATCCGGATTCTCTTTATCAATCAACCGGCAGCAAGCCTTAAAAATCCACTCATTGGTTTCCAATGTTGAAACTTCTGGCGGGCTTTCCATTTCCAGATTTTTGAGCCATCCTTCATTTGGGTTCTGCATGTTGATTCCAATTCCCACACTTTCACCAAACACTATAAGTACCTTTCCTTTAACCGTAAGCAGTGCTGTTGATAAGCCTTGTTCCTTGTATACTTGAAAGATTGTTTTTCCCTTCATATGGTGAGAGGCTTCAATAAACCCTTCTTCCTTTGTTTCACGATTGTAAAAGTAATTGCCGACTACTTTATGGTATTCAGGGTACTGACCCGACATAATAGAGGCATGATTAATATTTGTAATAGTAGGAACACCGGCTAATATTTTAGAATAAAAGCCATCCTTTCCCATTCTCATTATATTCGGTGTATTTTCCTCTGTAATGTATTCCGAAGAACACCCATCTATTACAATAATAAGTGTTTTATTCATTTCTTCTCTTTCCTTTCCTGACTCACTTAAGTGTTTTTCTTTTAAGTTTCCTTTGTGCATTTTATACCTCCATAAATTTATTAGTTTATTTATCAGAAGTATATCAACCACTTATGTTATGAATGTTATCTAAATGTTATAGAAACGTAAACCAATTTTGTTTTGTTAATAGGTAAGCGTACAATAATAGATGGATTGCAAAATTATAGGAGATGACGATGGCATCCCCTTAATTGGCTTTGCATGTATCTTGGACTAATGAATCCCATGGCATCATTAGGTCCAATGTTTGTGAACTTGTTTTAATGTTTAATCCTGGTAATCTAGACAGTAA
>JANQMT010000158.1:0-4486 GCA_028279945.1 Clostridia bacterium | reverse complement strand
GGACGGCTGATGAGCAGAAAACAGGCTAAACTCAGCCTGTCATTAGAAGAGTTCAAGAAGTCAATGGACGGTATTTATACTACGTCACTGTCCAGGGATACACTGGACGAGGCTCCCTTTGCTTATAAATCCATGGAAGAAATAATTGACAATATTCAGGATACGGTTGAAATCAACAGAATCATTAAACCGATTTATAACTTTAAAGCTTCGGGCAGTTAGTGCAGGAAGCTGAATTATACAGAAAGAATAAGAAGAGAGGGGATTTAATGAAAGGAGTGAGTGTTCTGACGATAAAAAAAGAATACCCTATACTTGAATTTGATTTTACAAGGGAGGCAGTTATTGAACCGCATAAATTATTTGGATGTCTTGGTGTTCCGGAAAGATGTGTAATCACCTTTTTCAAAGATGTCATTGATCGACTTAAGGATGCGCACAAGCTTAAGATTGTCAAAGAACTCAGGTCAGAGGCAGGTATGTTGCCTGTGTATGAAATGGAATATGGAAGGGAAAGGCTTATTGTATATCACTCAATGATTGGGGCTCCAGCCGCGGCTGCGATTTTCGAGGAAGTAATAGCACTTGGCTGCCGAAAATTTATTGCATGTGGAGGTGCCGGAGTAATAAGAAAGGATATTGCTGTTGGGCACCTAATTATACCAAATTTTGCTGTAAGGGATGAAGGAACCTCTTATCATTATTTACCACCATCAAGAGAAATTGAAGTGAGCATTGATTCACTAAAATCTATCTTGGGAGTGCTTGATACAAAAAAAGTTCCGTATATTAAGGCGAAAACATGGACCACAGATGCCTTTTATAGAGAAACCAGAGAAAAAGTTGAATTACGGCGTTCAGAAGGATGTGTTTCTGTAGAAATGGAGTGTGCAGCTTTTTGTGCCGTAGCCAAGTTTAGAGATGTATCTTTTGGCCAGATTTTATATGGCGGCGATGATTTAAGCTGCGAGGAGTGGGATTCACGCTGTTGGCATGAAAGGGCAGAAGTGAGGCAAAAGGTTTTTGAGCTCGCTGTTGAAAGCTGTATCAATTTATAAAAAAGTAGAAGAAACTCAAGGCTTGTGATTATAATATAGATTTTGAACAATTCAGCATAGGCAAAACTAAACAGCTTTAGAGCTATCGTTTATTGTTCTATGCTGTAAAATATTCTTAGATACGTTTGTATAATGAATTTATTAAACATATCAGGAGGATTATTTTATGTCAAATAACAATGATTTTATTATTTTAACAAAGGTTGTAGAAGGTTTTTATGTTGTGGGACTTGAGTATGAAGGTGATTTTGAAGGAAACGGAGAAATTTTTGATGAGCTTCTAAATAAAATTCTTAAATGGGCTCAGCCAAACGGATTGTTTGTATTTCCTGAAGTGACGAGATTAGTATCCATTTACTATTTAAGTATATTTTTATTTATTACATTGATAGTATTACTATAAGTATGATTTTTGAAAATGGAGGACGTTATATGCAATTGTTAAAGGGAAAAGTGGCGTTGGTAACTGGTGGCACCAGAAATGTTGGAAAAGGCATTGCTCTGGCATTAGGTGAAGCAGGAGCAACGGTATATGTAACAGGCAGAAGCATTACTGACAATGATGCAAAAGGTATTACTAAGGCTGGTGGAAAAGGCATTGCAATAACTTGTGATCACAGCAGCGATGTAGAGGTACTAAAATTATTTGATATGATTAAAGAAAAGGAAGGTAAATTAGATATATTGGTTAATAATGCTTGGGGTGGTTATAACCGTCTACGTAATAGAAGTCAGTACAAAGGGTTTAAATGGAAGGACAATTTTTGGAGGCAGCCACTGGAAATGTGGGATGAGATGAATCAAGTTGGTGTACGTTCTAATTATGTTGCAAGCGTCTACAGTACACGACTGATGCTGGAGCAAGAAAGCGGCCTTATCGTTAATATTTCGTTTTATTCCAGCAGAAAGTATTATGATAATGTGGCATATGGTGTTGCTAAAGCTGCAGTTGACAAAATGACCATGGATATGGCAGTGGAGCTAAAGAAGAGTAATATAACCTGTGTTTCCTTATATCCTGGTTACATAGATGATAAGAAAAAAACACCAAATCCTAAGAGAGAGTCCTCGCAATATGTAGGAAGGGCTATTGTAGCTTTAGCATCAGATGAGAATATAAAAGCTAGGTCGGGGCAGATTCTGGTAGCGGCGGAGATTGGTAAAGAGTATGGTTTAGTAGACATTGACGGCACACAGCCAATACCTTATGATACGCTGTAAAGTGAACCTCTCAGAGTAATTATTAAGATTGTGAGAAACAAGCTGTGAAAGAATATATCAAAAGAATCCTGGCGGTGTACTATGAAAAGAATGTAAACACAGAGAAATTCGAGAACTTTGACGGCGAAAGGCAGTTGGTGTAAAATGAGCAAAGTATTGATGAAAGCTTTGTTTTTTGATCTTGACGGTACGCTTCTTACACCATCAAGGAAGTTGTCAGAGAAGACATTAACTGCATTAAAGGCATGCAGACAAAAAGGGATAAAGGTATTTACTGCTACGGCAAGGCCTCCATTGCTGAAAAAAATGCTTAATTTGAGTAGAAATGAAGAAGAAATTATTCAAGATGGTGGAGTATTCTACAACGGGGGATGCATTTGCTGTAACAACAAAAAGCTATACAGTTTTTTACCTGAAGAAGCAGTAATTAAAAGCATTGAGGTCATAAAGTCGTACAAAGAAGCCAATCTGGCTGTACAGATGATGGATGAAAGACACAGCTTTCGATATAGACTGGAGGATAATGATTATAGCCTTTGGGGAGTGAATAAAGATGAAATTATTTCCTTTGAAAAACTCATATATAATCATGTTATCAAGATAGTTGTTTTTTCGCCATGGAATATTCTAGAGGATTTACATGTTAAATTGATTGGTAATGTTGGTGAAATGGCAAATGTTTATCTTACCGGGAAAAAAGATTTTAGGGGTATTGAAATTGTTGATAAGAAAATCAATAAAATGCTTGCGATAAATAAAATACTGAGATTGTGCGATCTAAATCATGATGAAATTGCTGTATTTGGTGATGACTTTAATGACATTGAAATGCTGAAAGGATTCAAACATTCTGTGGTAATGGGTAATGCGTGTTCTGAGGTTAAATCATGCGCTGCATATACAACTCTCGGTAATGATGAGGAAGGTATATATTATGCATTAAGGAATATTATAAAAATAATATGAGTACTAGTGGTCTGTAACACATGAAATTATGGGTAGATTGTTGTAGATTTTTTTGCAATACAAGGCGGAGGAGGAAAGAAAGGTGCGTCCGGCACTAACATGTAAGTGCCGGATAATCCGACGACAATGACCACTAGCAGCCCTTATGTATTATCTGTCAATGTATCAATCAAATTTATCCCCGAGTGGTTATCAGGATGGGGTATTATCGGTGTCATACTGTCGCTGATAGTGACCGTGATAGGTGCATTCAACCTCAATTTTATTAGTGGCGTAGTCAACACCATATTTAATGCTCCTATTGCTATACAAGAAATGGTTCTCGCGTTATGGCTGATTGTCAAAGGGTTCAATCAACCTCTTGAAAGCACGCAATAAACTATAGAATTTTATAAAGCTTAAACTTCGGGCATAATTGTTCTATAAGTAGTTATATGCTATAATGAATCTATATTAATGCAAAAGGAGTGCTGTTATGGGCAAAGTCATAATCGAGTTGCCAGATTCCGTAGAATTCAAAATCAAAGCAGAGAATTTGGCAGATGCAATAGAAAAGCTTATTGAAATGAAGAAAAAAGAAGCTAATACACGCTTTTTAAATCTGGCAAATTTTCGAGGGATAGCTAGATATAAGGATACTGTCAATGAAGAAGAGTGGTATCATCAGTGAGAATATTTCTTGATACATCTGTATTAATTGAATATGTTAAAGGTAATAAAACAGAACTCCTGGATTATATCATCTCGCAAAATGTAGGTTGTTTTATCAACCATATTGTTTATAGCGAATTTATGTACAATTATATTGGATTAATGTCTGGAAAATCTCCGATGAGCCTGAGAGAGAGTTCTATGATTAGCTCAGTATTGGATGAAACTGAGCCATATGAGTTTATTGAAGGGTTTGAATGTATTTCCATGGATGAGGAAATACTTGTGAAAAGCTATGAAATTATGAAAAGATATAATTTCCTACCCAATGATGCAATTATTATTGCAACTTGCTTGTGTAAAAATATAAAACAGCTTGGTTCATTTGATTCTGATTTTATCAATGCCTGCAAAAATATGAGCATAACATTGATAGATGATGTTAACGGCTTAAAAAAGCTGATGGGTCAAAGTATTTAGACAAAATATTTCAATCTTGATTTTAAACCTCTGAGTTCAAGCCTTGATATTAAAGAATTACTGACTCTTAATTAAATGAAAAATTTGCGTACTTTTTTAAAATCCTTGTT
>JANQMT010000125.1:0-2972 GCA_028279945.1 Clostridia bacterium | reverse complement strand
ATCGAAGGTGGAGAAGATTTAATATTGGTTGATACAGGAATGGCTTGGAGTGAAAGGGCCAGTGAATATCACCATCCGGATTCTAGGCAGCCTGAAGGTATGGCAATATATGAACAATTGGAGAAAATAGGATACGGCACCGAAGATATTGATATGGTAATTTTTACACATCTGCATTGGGATCACTGTTATTACGCAAATAAATTTACAAATGCTAAATTTTATGTCCATGAGTTAGAATATGAAACAGCCTTTAATCCAATTCCTCTTTACTATAAATCTTATGAACATCCAATACTGGGGATTACAAGACAATTTGAGGATCTGAACTTTATAAAAGTAAGTGGTGAGGTAGAGGTGGCAAAAGGGGTAAGAGTGTTTGAAACACCCGGCCATTCTACCGGTCACATTTCAATAGAGGTTGATACAAAAAAAGGCCGCTATATATGTGTGGGAGATGCAGTGTTTGTGCGTGACAATCTAAATCCAGTGCCTGAAATCCACTATAATTTAACCCCACCCGCAAGATTTTATGACATAATAAAAACATGGCAGAGCATTGAAGTAATAAAAAATAGAATGCAGGACTCAAGTTTCATACTGTGCTGCCATGATGCAGGTTTAGAAGAAGTGATTAAGAAAACGCCAATTTTAGGAACATAACCATTTAAATCGTTTTATTTTGCGTGGAGGAAAAAATGATGAAGACTATTGTGATTGTAGGTTCTGCAGATACTAAGGCGTCTGAAATCAATTATGTGAGGGAAGGTGTATCTAAGCGAGGATTCATGCCTCTAGTTCTGGATGTTAGTACCAGTAAGGATCATAAAAGTAAAGCTGATTACACGAGAGAACAAATTGCTTTAGAAGGCGGAACTGATTGGAAAGATACTGCCGGATATGAAAAACATGAAAAACTGACTGTTATGTGTGAGGGATTAAAAGTCCTTACATTCAAACTTTACAACCATGGAAAACTAGACGGTATTATTGCGCTGGGCGGGCTGCAAAACACAAAAATGGGCTCATCGGCAATGCTGGATCTGCCCATAGGCATTCCAAAATTAATTGTCTCAACAATTGCAACCGGACAAAGAACCTTTGATCGAATTGTGGGTTCAAAGGATATAACCGTTATGCCTTCTCCATCTGATTTCACCGGTGTGAATTCCATAAGCAAAACCGTTCTTAATAATGCAATAGCAGCAATTATCGGCATGGTGGAATACGCAGGACAAGAAATACCTCAGTCAAAGAAACTAAGGATTGGTACTACTTTGATGGGCGCCACAAATGATGGCATTGCAAATGCCGTAGAAATGATGCAGCAAAAAGGTTATGAAGTTATCAGTTTTCACTCCACCGGCACCGGCGGAAAAGTCATGGAAGAGCTTATTGAAGCAGATATAATCAATGCGGTAATGGACCTAACACTGCATGAAGTGGTATATGAGTACTTCGGTTATGGATTTGGGTATGGTGCAGACGCCCGCCTTGTTCAAGGTGTTAAAAAAGGTATCCCAATGCTAATTTGTCCGGCAGGTCTGGATTTTATGTGTCAGTGGTCAAATGCACTATTTGATGATATTGATAAACGGAAATACAATTGGCACAGTCCAAATTTGGCACATGTTAAGTTGAAAAAAAATGAAGCTGCAGATATTACAAGAATCGTTGTCAAAAGACTAAATGAAGCTACGGGCAAAATTGTCGTTGTTATTCCTACAAAAGGATTGAGATCTTTTTCTCAGCCTGGCGAAGCACTTTATGACCCGGAAGTTGATCAAGCCATTACGGATGTATTCGTTAATGAGCTCAGAGATGATATCCCCATAAAGTATATCCATGCGAACCTAATGGATATGGCCTTTTCCGAGTTTGTTGTTAAAGAAATGATAACGCTGCTTGATAGCAAGTAAAGGAAAGTTAGAGATGCAGAATTATAAATCAATAAAAAAAGACATGGTTCATATTGCAAAGCGGTGCAGTGACAGAAATGCACAAACCGGAAATGGAGGGAATCTCAGTGTAAGGATAGACAACTGTCATATGATCATCATGGCCAGCAAATCATCTTTCGCTGATTGTAATGAAAATAACTTTGTAATCACGGACCTAGAAAGCAGATTAATTAACGGTACAGTGCCCCCATCCAGAGAAAGCACGCTGCATGCAGAGATTTACAAGAAATTTAAGCATGTCAATGCAATAGTGCATTGTCATTCACCCTATGCAACTGCGTGGGCATCGACAATGAAACCACTACCGTTTTCAACATACCATTCAGAAAAGAAATTAAAAGATCAGCTAAGGGTTTTTGATACGGGTAGTTATATTGTGGATAAGAAAAAAGTAAATGAAATAATGGATCAGTATGAGCCCCAAGTTGACTTAAAGGGTTTTCTTCTAAAAAAGCACGGTGTATTTGCCCTTGGAACCAATATATTTGAAGCAAGCTATGTGTCGGAATTAATAGAAGAAACAGCTCAAATACAAATATTATCAGAATTGTTACTTTAACCGGTAACAATTATAAAAACAGCCCACAAAACATTTGGTTTTGTGGGCATAGTTTGTTGAACCATATTATCTCTTTGAGAATTGTGAAGCTTTTCTTGCTTTTTTGAGTCCGTATTTTTTTCTTTCCTTCATTCTTGGGTCTCGAGTGAGGAATCCTGCTTTTTTCAAAGTACCTTTTAATTCTTCATCTGATCTCACAAGTGCTCTTGAAATACCATGTCTTAATGCGCCTGCCTGTCCTGTGTATCCACCACCATGAACAGATGCAATAACATCGTATCTTCCAGCCATATTAGTAATATCAAAAGGTCTTCTGATTTCCCTTTTTAAAGTTTCATAATCAAAATACTCTTCGATGTCTTTATTATTGATGGTTATCTTACCTTCACCTGGGATTAATCTAACTCTTGCTATAGAAGACTTTCTTCTTCCTGTTCCTATATATTGTACTT
>JANQMT010000112.1:0-26151 GCA_028279945.1 Clostridia bacterium | reverse complement strand
GTCCTGTTTGTTCACGACTTTTATAGCCCATCTGCCACCTAAATTTTCTGACCAAATGAACACAAAAAAACGATTATTCATACACCTGCATTCATTTTTATAGTACTTTTTCGATAACCTAAAGGTTCTGCTTTATAAAAGCAGAACCTTTACTAATGAGAATCCTTATTTTATAAGACGAACTGAGATGACACCGTCTATATTTTGAAGCTGTTGAATATCGTTGTCGTCTGTCTTAGTGTCCAAATCAATTAAAGTATAAGCATATTGACCTTTACTTCTGTTGTTCATATCTTTAATATTGATATTGTGATCACCCAATACATTAGAGATTTTACCCAGCATGTTAGGAATGTTCTTATGAAGCAAAGCAATTCTTCCTGTAGCTGTGCAAATACCTAAAGAGCAATCTGGATAATTAACAGAATTTGTAATGTTACCATTTTCAATATAATCACTGATCTCATCCACAGCCATAATCGCACAATTTTCTTCTGACTCCGGAGTAGACGCGCCTAAGTGAGGGATATTTATAATGTTTTCGATACCAAGCAATGTTTCGTTAGGGAAGTCGGTAACATATCTTGATACGATTCCTGCTTCCACAGCTTCTACTAATGCATTATCATCAACAATTTCACCTCTGGAGAAGTTCAATAGTTTGACACCTTCACGCATTAAAGCAAATTTTTCTTTATTCATCATGCCTCTTGTAGCATCCACTACGGGAACATGTAAGGTGATGTAGTGTGTTTGACCAAGTAATTCATCTAGGTTATCCGTAAGCTTAATTTTTCTGGATAGTTCTAGGGCTGATTTTACTGAAATAAATGGATCGTATCCAATGACATTCATACCTAATGCAGAAGCCGCATTGGCAACCATAACACCTATAGCACCTAATCCTATGACAGCTAATGTTTTGCCTTTGATTTCTGAACCTGCAAAGTTCTTTTTACCTTTTTCTACCAAGGGACCTACTTCATCGCCTTTACCTTTTAAAGTCTCCGTCCACTGGATAGCACGGGCAATCTTTCTTGAAGAAAGAAGAAGTCCTGCTAAAACCAATTCTTTTACTGCATTTGCATTTGCGCCTGGTGTATTAAATACAACAATACCTTTTTCAGAGCACTTGTCAATGGGAATATTGTTAACACCGGCACCTGCTCGTGCAATAGCTAAAAGATTATCGGAAAAATCCATGTCATGCATTTTAGCACTTCGTACAATAATACCTTGTGATTCATCTATATTTTCAGTGATGTGATATTTATCATTAAAATGAATTAACCCTTTTGGAGAAATGTTATTAAGGGTTGCTATTTTATACATTGAAATAACCTCCTATTTGTTATCTGCTTCAAATTGTTTCATGAAATTGACTAGTTTTTTAACACCTTCTAGCGGCATGGCATTATATATGCTGGCTCTCATACCGCCGACAGAACGGTGACCGCTTAAGTTTACAAGCCCTTGGGCTTTGGCTTCAGCGATGAATTTTTTATCTAATGCTTCATTCCCTGTAACAAAAGTAATATTCATCAGTGAGCGATCTTCTTTAGCAACAGGATTGCTGAACAATGAGCTATTATCAATATAGTCATAAAGCATTGCTGCTTTTTCTTCATTGATTTTTTGTATGGCTTCTACGCCGCCTTTTTCTTTAACCCATTCAAACATAAGCTTAGCCATGTAGATGCCGTATGTTGGTGGCGTGTTGTATAAAGAACCGTTATCCGCATGAATATCATATTTAAACATGGTTGGCGTGATATCCGCTGCATCGCCGATGAGATCTTCTCTAACAATAACAATTGTAACACCTGAGGGACCAATATTTTTTTGTGCACCGGCAAAGATCAGTCCAAAATCAGTTACATCGTATACCTGAGATAATATATTGGATGACATATCACCAACTAAAGGCACATCACCTGTATCAGGCAGATCCGTATATCTTGTACCGTAAATGGTATTGTTAGTAGTGATATAAAAATAATCAGCATCTGAAGAATACTCATCTTTATTTACCTTTGGTATATATGAAAAAGTATCTGTTTCAGAGGATGCCAATATGTTAGCCGTTCCATAACGCTTAGCTTCCGCAGCAGCTTTTTTTGTCCATGATCCTGTGATGATAAAGTCAGCTTTTTTTGACTTCTTAAAAAGATTTAATGGAATCATTGCAAATTGGCTAGAGCCTCCACCTTGTAGAAAGAGTACTTTATAGTTATCAGGAATATTCATCAATTCTCTTAATAAACTTTCAGCTTCTGTAATAATATCTTTAAACTCTTTTGAGCGATGGCTCATTTCCATAACAGACATTCCACTATTTTGGTAATTAGTAAGTTCGGATGCGGCCTTCTCTAATACTTCTAAAGGAAGCATAGAAGGACCGGCAGAAAAATTGTATACTCTGTCCATTAAAGTTACCTCCTATAACTTTTCATACCTTGACAAAAAAATATCAAGATATAAATATATTCAAGATGATATAAAAAAAAAATGATAAAGTCAATACTTTTAACGTATTATTCACATTGTTTTTACTATATAAAAGATTGCTTATAATCACAATAAATAAAAGCTTTTTTTTTTGATAAATTATAATATAATACTCATAAGGCTTGTTAATTATTTTAGTACAGTATTGCTGTTAAAATAAACAATAAATGACTTAGAATAAAAAGGAGTGTGGAAATTGAAGTATGTAATTGTTCTAACGGACGGTATGGCAGATGAGAAAGTCGCTCAATTAAATAATAAAACACCTTTACAGGTTGCTAATTTGCCTACAGTAAAAGAATTAGCTCAAAAAGGAGAAATAGGTTTAGTAAAAACCATTCCGGACGGTATGGCGCCAGGAAGCGACACAGCCAACCTGTCTGTAATGGGCTACAATCCTGAAATTTATCATACAGGCCGTTCACCCCTTGAAGCTGTCAGCATGGGAATCCAATTATCAGATTCAGATATTACTTTTAGATGTAATTTGGTAACATTATCGGAAGATGAAGACTATGAGGATAAAATCATGATGGATAATAGTGCGGGCGAAATATCCAGTGAAGAAGCAGCTAAGATCATTGATACCGTTAATGAAGCTTTTAAGACAGATGTTTTAAGCTATTATTCAGGAGTCAGCTATAGACATGCAATGGTATGGAAAGATGGACCTATTGAATTTGATTTAGTACCGCCCCATGACATATTAGATAGAAAAATAAAAGAATATCTTCCAAAAGGTGATCAATCGGATATTTTAACACAAATGATGAAAAAGAGTTATGAAATATTAAAGAACCATCCTGTTAATCTGGCTCGAATAGAAAAAGGCTTAAAACCTGCAAACTCTATTTGGATATGGGGACAGGGTAAGAAGCCCCAATTAGATCCTTTTAAAGAAAAATATGGACTGGATGGCAGTGTTATTTCTGCCGTAGATTTAGTAAAAGGTATTGGGCTGTGCGCTGATATGGAGTCTATAGATGTTGAAGGCGCAACAGGAACTATTCACACCAACTATGACGGAAAGACACAAGCAGTTATTGATGCGCTTAAAAAAGGAAAAGATTTTGTATATCTCCACGTGGAAGGGCCGGATGAATGTGGTCACCAAGGAGATTGTGACGGCAAGATAAGATGTATGGAATTAATCGATGAAAAAATGGTTCAACCTATTTATGAGTATCTCAAAGGTCAAGAAGAGCCGTATAAGATAATGGTTTTACCGGATCATCCCACGCCTTTAGCTATTAGGACGCATACTTCCGATCCGGTGCCTTATGTTCTATATGACAGTACTAAAAATGTGTTTAATGAAACCAATGCTTATGATGAAGAGCTGGCAGAAAAAAGCGGAAACTATTTTGAGACCGGAGACGCATTAACCAATTATTTTTTGGATAAAAAGTAAGAATAAAAAAGCACATTATAAAAGTCGAGTTATAATACTCGACTTTTATATATTCTAAATGATTCAAATTTTTATTCTTCTTTCTCTTCTTCAATCTCTTCCTCATAGTCCACAATACCTTTTATGTAAGTTTCCAATGTTTCAAGTTCAATCAGTTTTTCATTCATAATATCAAGCTGTTCTTCAAGATCTAGGATATATGTACGCTGCTGTTGACTGGTATCTTTAAGAACATTTATAGCAGCTACATTTTCGTCGATATCCTCGTTGATTACTTTATTAATAATGGTAACACCCAGCGTATAACATCCAATGATTAACAATGTAACGAGAAGGATATGAGCAAACAGCTTTTTTATTCTTATCTGAAAATATTTCTTGTGATCGTAAGGAACAATAACAAATGAGTAATGGGTTTTATAGTGTTCTTTAATTTTATTTAAGATCTTTCGAATAATATTCAATTTAAATACTCCTTTCTGACTTAACTTTGTAAGTCTTAAGTCAGAAAAACTGAACAACAAATTATTCTTCAAAAGGAAGATTTTTTATTAATATTATATAACATACTGCTAATTATACAAGTATGAAATCATTTACTTTGACTCTAAATAGCTCCTATGGTATACTTTTTTGAGACAATATAAGACAAAAGGTGATGGAATGAAACGACAAGTTTTAAGTATTGTATTAGTTGTAGTATTTTGTTTAAGTTCATTTGGTTATGTTTATTCTGAACCTGATATGGACATCGTTGCGGAAACTGCTATAGTAATGGATGGGACTACGGGACAAATATTATATGACAAAAATATGTATGGACAAATGTATCCTGCAAGCACAACCAAGATAATGACGGCTATTCTGGCTATAGAAAACTGTGATTTAGATCAAATAATAACAATAGATGCAAAAACCCCTTTTACAGAAGGGAGTAGAACATACCTTGTAGAAGGAGAACAATTAACAGTAGAACAATTGTTGTATACATTATTGCTTCAGTCTGCTAATGATTCAGCCGTTGCTTTGGCAAAGCATATATCGGGGAGTGTAGAAGAGTTTGCCAAGCTCATGAACAATAAAGCAGTTGAAATTGGAGCACAAGATACAAATTTTGTCAATCCCAATGGTCTTCCGGATGAGAATCATGTTACCACAGCCTATGATTTGGCTATGATTGCAAGATATGCAATGGAAAATGAAACGTTTAGAGAAATGGTCGGCACATCAACCGTATATACTATACCTGCTACTGAAAAACAAGATGAAAGAAAATTCATGACTCGTAATAAATTGATGTGGGATCAGAAAAAATCACTGTATTATAACGGAGAATACATTAGTCCAAAATATGAATATGCAACGGGTATTAAAACAGGTTTCACCATGGCTGCGGGAAACTGCTTAGTTTCATCTGCAAAAAAAGATGGACGAGAAGTGATAGCCGTTGTTTTAAAATCAGATGTCAATAACGTTTTTTTAGATTCAATAAAGCTCTTAGAAAATGGATTGAACAATTATAAAAACATTACAATAGTAGAACAAGGCGAGAAAGCAGGAAGTATTACGATTGAAAGCGGTACTCAGTCATCCGTTGATGCTGTGGTCAGTAGCAGTATTAAAAAAACAGTTCCGGTTGATTGGAACATGGCTGATATAGAAAAAGAAGCACTATTAAAAGAATCATTAACAGCTCCTGTTAAAAAAGGCGACGATTTAGGAAAACTCATCATTCGATACAATGGAGAAGTACTGAATGAAGTAGCAGTTATTGCTTTAAATGATGTAGAATTGAGTAGGACAGCTGCTGTAACAACAAAGTTAACCGACGGCTTTAATAACTTTAAATACATCATATTCGGTGTTTTGATTTTTATTGCAGCCTATGCCATACTCGTGATGAAAATTAATATAACGCGACGCAGAAAGAGAAGAATAAGAAGAAACAAGTATCAGTTGGATAATGATTATATACAAAGAAATATTTTAAAATAAAAAAGGGATTCAGCTTTCACAAGAGTGGAAGCTATTTTTTCGTACAGGTTATTGAAAGAATACTAGAAAAATGAATATTTATACGCCTGTATTCATTTTTTGATCCTAAAAAAACAATGAAGGATTATAAAATCCTTCATTGTTTTTTAGGATAGCTATTTATTAAAGCCTATTTAAGCTTGCTTCCACCAACTGTTTTGTTTTTTGCTTTGTAGTGTGTATGCAGCAATTTGTGTGACTTATGTCCAAGTGGTTTTTCAAGATATTCTTCATATAATGCTTTAACTGCCGGGTTGTCATGAGATTTTCTGTATTCTAATTTTTCTTTATCAATCTTGTAAATAGCATCCATTCTCTTAGCTTTAGTAGCCATAGTTGTATTGATTGGCTGACCGCCGCCGCCGATACATCCACCTGGGCAAGCCATTACTTCGATAAACGCATATGGACACTCGCCTTTATCAATCATATCCATGATGATCTTAGCATTAGATAAGCTGTGAGCAACAGCTATCTTAACAACTGTACCGTCGATATCAACTTCAGCTTCCTTAATACCTTCAAGTCCTCTTGCAGGCATAAAGTCCAGTGAAGGTAATTCTTTACCGGTAAGCACTTCGTAAGCGGTTCTAAGAGCTGCTTCCATAACACCACCGGTGTTACCGAAGATAACTGCAGCACCGGTACCGATACCGAATGGGCTGTCAAATTCTGATTCAGGTAAGTTTTTGAAATCCATACCTGCCATCTTAATCATTTTAGCAAGTTCTCTGGTTGTAAGAACGATATCAACGTCTCTTATGCCGTCTTCATTCACCATTTCTTCTCTTTGGCATTCGTATTTCTTAGCAGTACATGGCATGATAGATACTGTGGTAATATCCTTAGGATCAATACCGGTTTTTTCAGCATAATAAGATTTGGATAATGCACCGAACATTTGTTGTGGCGACTTACAAGTTGAAAGATGATTTAATAAGTGGTCATATTTTCCTTCAATATAGTTAATCCATCCCGGTGAACAAGAAGTAATCATTGGTAATGTACCACCGTTTTGGATTCTATCGATTAACTCATTACCTTCTTCCAAAATGGTTAAGTCAGCAGTAAAGTTTGTATCAAATATATGATCAAACCCTAGTTGTCTTAATGCGGAAACCATTTGCCCTGTAACGATTTCACCTTCTGGAAGGTTAAAGGCATCACCAAGAGCAACCCTGATTGCCGGCGCAACTTGAACGATAACGTGTTGTTTTTCATCAGCAATAGCATCCAATACTTTTTCTGTATCATCTTTTTCTACGATAGCACCTACAGGGCATACGGCACTACATTGACCACAGAAAGTACAAAGTGTGCTGTTAAGGGGCAGGTTAAATGGTGTAGAAATAATATATTCATCAGATCGGTTTGCGTAAGTTAAAATATCCACGCCTTGAGTCTTTCTGCAGGCTTCCACGCAACGATTACATTTTACACATTTGCTTGGATCTCTAACCAGTGAAGGACTGTCTTCATCTTTTGGAAGCATTAATATATCTTCATCTAGGTCTGTGTGATTGATATTAAATCTTTCTGATAGGTCTTGTAACTCACAAGTACCGTTTCTTTGACAAGTCAGACATTCTTGATTATGAGATGCAAGTAATAATTCTACAACGCCTTTTTGAGCGTCTAATACATCTTTTGAAGTCGTAATAACATCCATACCATCCCAAACAGGAGTGGAGCATGCGGCTGACATTTTTCTACTGCCTTTTACTTGAACAACACATACTCTACAATTTGCTTTGATGGATTGGTCAGGATGATAGCATAGTGTGGGAATATGAATGCCTATTTTTTTAGCGGCTTCTAAAATTGTGGTGCCTTCAGGAACTACAATTTTATGATTATTTATGGTAATTTTAATTTCTTTCATGATATCCTCCTTATTTTATTCCGAACTCTTCTGGGAAAAATTTTAACGTATTTAACAACCCACTTTGAGCTGTTTCACCTAAACCGCAGAAAGAAGCTTTTTTCATGATGTTTGCAAAACGTACTAAAGTATCTAAATCAGTATCCTTTGTAGTACCTTCGGCTATTCTGTCTAAGATATGAGTGATTTGCTTATTTCCTTCACGACATGGTGTACATTTTCCACAGCTTTCGTGGCAGAAGAACTCTTGAATTGATCTAATAAATTCTAATGCTGATGTGTCTTCATCTACTACTAATACAGCACCAGATCCAATTACTAAATCAACTTTATGAAGATCATCATAAGTGAAAGGTGTATCCGCTAAGCTTGCAGGTCCGACTTTACCTGAAGCACCACCGATTTGGAAAAGATTTAACTGCTTATCTCCTCGGATACCACCGGCGATATCATTTATAATTTCTTTTACAGTAATACCAAAAGGTATTTCATAAACTCCGGGTTTATTAACATTACCGGCAACACTGATAATCTTGGTTCCCGGACATTCGTTGGTACCATAGCTTAGGTATCTTTCAACACCGTGAGTAAGTAGTGCTGTACCGATTGCCAATGTTTCAACGTTGTTGACACAAGTTGGAAGAAGATTTAAACCGCATTGCTTAATGAATGGAGGCTTGATTCTTGGACGGCCGCTTTTACCTTCGATGGATTCGATTAGTGCTGAGCCTTCTCCACAAACATATGCACCGGCTCCGGAATAAACATGGATATCATAGCTGAAATCGGTGCCTAAAATGTTATTTCCTAAATAACCTTTTTCTTTGGCTTGTTTGATCGCTTCTTTAACTTGTGGTTGAAGATGTCTATATTCTTCTCTGATATATAAATAACCATTTTGAGCGCCTACCGTATAACCGGCAATAGCCATACCTTCAATAAGGCGGAAAGGGTCTTTTTCCAACATGCTTCTGTCTTTAAAAGTACAAGGTTCACCTTCATCTGCATTACAAATAACTACCTTGTTATCTCCAGGTACAGACTTAGCTTGTAACCACTTTCTACCCAGCGGATAAGCAGCTCCACCTCTTCCTAATGCTTTAGAAGCCGTAGCAATTTCTATGATTTCTTCAGCAGTCATATTCAGAGCGTTTTTAAGCCCTGTAAAACCGCCAATATTAATATATTCGTCTATTGATGCAGGATTATATTTATCATAATTTTCTGTAATCAAACTAACTGTTTTTGACATTTTTAGACCTCCTTATCTGTAACTTTCTATAACTTCTTTTAATTTTTCTTCAGTAAGTCTACCATATACTTGCGTATCTATTTTAATAGCCGGGGCAACATCGCAAGCGCCAAAACATGCAGAATATTGAAGGGCGAACCTGCCGTCTGCTGTTGCTTCCCCAACCTTAATTCCAAGTACGTTTTCTAGTGACTTTTGGAGGTCCATATAATTGTTTACTCTGCATACCACGCTTTTACAAAGATTGATAACATGTTCGGCTCTTGGTTTTTCGGATAATGATGCATAAAAAGATATAACATCATATACACCTGTAAGCGGAACATTCAATTTTTCAGCAACGTATGCAGCTACATCCATAGGGATGAATTTTTTAGGCACGATATCCTGAACATCTAACAGAATACCTACCAGCTTAGTAGAGTCGTTGTCGTTTTCGGATAAAATTTTGTCAATTTTTGAAGTCAAATTGTCATTGAGCACTTCATAATTTGGTGTTGTAACACTACCCATTTTTTTCTCTCCTTTCAAGATTGCATTTCATTTTTGCTTAATGTAAGCGATTACAATGTGATTCTATCTATATATTCACAAAACTTACATGATTATAATAAGTCATTTATAAAGAAATGTAAACGCTTTCACAAAAAAGAATTCTAAAAAATTTCTGAAAGTTATTTGTGCAAAAACCATGCCTAAATGTTAGTTAAGTAACAAACAAAGTTAAAAACCAAATGAAATCCTGTAAAACAAAGGCCATGGAGGGTCATAGCAAAAAAAGGAAACCCATAATCGAAATCAAAGCAATCTCATTGTTGAGAAAATAGAAGCGGTTTTCGATACACAAGATAGAAAAAAATTGAGTTAATATTATTTTTTAATTACAAAATCAGTAAAACATTGATAATTCAGTTATTATGATGTAACATAAATTGACAATATTTTTTAACATGGAGGAATATGACTTATGAATGATGTATTAACTGAGGAGAGACCAATAAGAAAATCGAGGACTAAGAAGAAAAAAGGTAATATTGTATTAAAAATTATAATGATTTTACTTTCTCTAGCAATATGGTCAGGAGTTGTTTACTATGGCTTTATAACGGCTAAAGAATATATTGATACAAGTATTAAAAATGTTCAGCAGCAAAATGCAGTTAATTTGACTGATATTAATGATCAAATCATTCAACTGAGTGGAGAAATATCTGCACTAAGAGAAAGCATTGAAGATACCGATAGTTCATTATCCAGCACAGGAGATTTGCAAGAGAGCATTGATGAGCAATTGTCTGCATTGGATAAAAGGCTGAGAGAATTGGAAGATAGTCTTGAAATTCTTCAGGAGGCACCATAATGTTTAAAAAAATAAATATTTTTATATTTTTTTTAGTTGGACCATTCTTAGCGATATTTTTAGTATGTTCTCAATTTTCACAAGCAGCGGAATTACTTATAATGGATACTGATGAAGTAAAGGAAAATATGGATTACTTAAAGGAAGAAACACATTCATTAGGGAATGATATCAGTAACTTTGGATTTTTGATTGCATCGCAGTTTGAAACTTTTTTAAGGCAAAGTGAAACATTAGAAGAGTTAACGGAGCAAAGCAGTGAATATAAAGAACTTTCTGAGGATATCTATGAACAAAAAATATTAAATATGCTTGGACCGGCTGTGGAAACATATAAAAATAAAAATACTGAAATCAAAATATTTAAATTAGATGAGCTGGGGTATAGAGGCTATATTGCAAAAATAAAATTATTCGATCCGGATTGTTTTGAAGTTGTTTTAGGTAAAGATACTTTAGGTGAAGTAGAAACCACATCGGAAGTTGCTGAAAGAAAAGGGGCGATTCTTGCTATCAACGGTGGGGGATTTTACTATGAAACCAAAGATGGAAAAAAATTTGCTCAGCTAATAGGAAATACTGTGATAGATGGAGAATTGGTTGAACCGTTTAATGGATATCCTGGAGATTTATTTTTTGCAGGAATTAATAAAGACGGAGAAGTTATAGGAAATGTGCCGCAAACAGAAGATGAACTGATGGATTTAGACCCTTATCAAGGGGTTAGCTTCATTCCTGTTTTGCTGCAGGATGGCAAAAAAGTGGACATACCTGAAAAATGGGCTGAGACTAAGCAGCCTAGAACGATTATTGGACAATATGCAAATGATGACTTGATATTCATAGTAGTAGACGGAAGGCAAAATGACTGGAGTGTAGGTGTGTCTTTGGAGAGATTGCAAGACAAACTGTTAGAACTGGGAGTAAAAAAAGGATACAATCTAGACGGCGGCGGGTCAAGTGCTATGTATTTTGATGGCGCATTACTGAATAAGCCGTCAGATGGGAAGCAAAGACCTGTTGTCAACAATATTATCATTAAGCCGTAAATAAAGGGACAGGGGATAAAATAATCCACCAGCTAAGCTGGTGGATTAATCATTTTGATTTTAATTGTTATTAACGATATTTAATGCTTTTTCAAATATGTTTTTTTCCGGTGAAAGGGGTTCGGGTAATTCGCTTAATGGATACCATCCCAAATCCTTGCTTTCATAACTACATCTTAAACTTCCCGAAATATATTTACATGCAAAAACAACAACGTGGGTATTGTATGCTTCAAATTGATATATTTCATCAACGACTTCACATACAATGCCGCTTTCTTCATATATTTCTCGTATTACTGTTTCACCTAATGTCTCGTCTTCTTCAGTAAACCCTCCTGGAGGTCCCCAAACAACCGGGTGAAACCGACGATGAACCAATAAAACTTCGTTGTTGTGCACAACAATACCTAACGGGACAATCCGCATAGTCAATCTCCTTAGCTTTTTCTTTAGAAGAAATATGATATTTGAAATAAACCATACTTTATTTTAGCTTATATTAAGCTTGATTACTAGCGTTTAATACATTTTTAATTTTATGTTGTACCATTTCTTGAATGGCAGCTCTACCTGGTCCTAAATATTTTCTGGGATCAAATTCAGAAGGACTTTCGGTAAATACTTTTCTGATAGCTGCTGTCATAGCTAATCTTAAATCTGTATCGATATTGACTTTAGCGATATTATATTTTGCAGCTTCAGTAATCATCTCTTCAGGAACACCTTGAGCGCCGGGGATGTTGCCGCCATATTGGTTACACATTGCTACGAACTCAGGTAATACAGTTGAAGCCCCATGAAGAACAAGCGGTGTGTTTGGAATAATATCAGATATTTTTTTCAATCTTTCAAAATCTAATTTTGGCTCTCCTTTGAACTTGTAAGCACCATGACTGGTTCCAATCGCAATTGCAAGAGAATCAACACCTGTTTTTTCTACGAATTCTGCTGCTTCCTCAGGAACCGTATATGTAGCATCCTTAGCACTAACATTTACATCATCTTCAACACCTGCAAGTTTACCAAGCTCAGCTTCTACCACAACACCTTTAGAGTGTGCATAGTCGACGACTCTCTTTGTTAATTCAATATTTTGCTCTAATGGATATTTTGAACCGTCTATCATAACGGATGTAAAACCATCATCTACACATTTTTTACATATTTCAAAATCTTCACCGTGGTCCAAATGGAGAACGATATCTAAACCTGAATCCTCCATTGCAGCCTCTACTAACTTTACTAAGTATGATGGCTTAGCATATTTTCTTGCTCCTGCAGAAACTTGTAAGATTAAAGGTGCGTTTTCGATTTTAGCAGCATCAACAATACCTTGTATGATTTCCATGTTGTTAACATTAAATGCACCTACTGCAAAATTACTGCCAATTGCTTTGTTGAACATTTCCTTTGATGTAATAAAAGCCATAATAACTACCTCCTTGTTTTCTCCTTAATATTTCAATTATCTAACCGTGGGTCCAGCTAAGGTCCCTCGCAGGCCAAAATGGGCCCGACCATAGGTTAGTTATTTTGATTTATATTATATCAAAATATAAAAATAATACATATAGCAAATTGAAAAAAAATAAAAAAGTTTAAAGACTTGTTGGGGTAGGGTTATTTGAATATCAAAGCAGGTGCAAAATACAAAAAACAAATAAGTACAAATAGATAGAAGGATACGGCATTGCCGCATCCTTATTAATAGGGAAGAATAAAATGTAAAATAGCTTGTTTTTTTAATATATATTAAGGTAGTATTCTTTACATTATGATATAATAAAAAAATAAAGGAATTATAAATATTCAAAACTTTAATATGTACAATTCCCTTTTTCAATTCCTACTATTTTTATTTCATATGAAATTTTCCTAAGTATTACTGCATTTCTTTAGATAAACTTGAAATGATATTTGCCATTTTTACAATTTTTTCTAAACCATTCATGCTCTCATTACTTTCTTCTGAAGGAAACATTGGTTTTGAAGATGTCTTAACGACACTTTTTTCAACAGACGATGTGTCGGCGGATGTAGCTGTATCAAGAATTTTTCTTACATCTGAAAACTTCTTGATAGTTGTTATAGTACTTTCAAGACTATTGATACGATCTATATGGGTAGAGTCTGAAAATAAATCTTTAAATACCGAAAAAGCTTCGTGAATGCCTTCAACACTGCCCAGGCCGCCTGAAGACGTTCTGATACTGTTAATTTTATTAACTTTCTTCATAATATCTATAGCATTTGTAAGCGTTCCAACTAATTGCTCTGATTTTTCAATAATCTCGAAATCTTTTTTTTCCGGCAAAGAATCGGATGAAATGTCACTATTATTTGTTTTATTTTTGCCTTTGCTTGAAGAATATACCACTGCAAGTGGAATGATAAGAGGAACTATATTTCCAAAACCCAAACTGGTGCTTTCTTTTTTATAATCATTGCTGCTAAGTTCAATCACTTCGTTTTTATCAAAATCGCTCATATTCAACCTCCCTAAAGGACCAAAAGTCAACATATGTATTGGTCCATATTCTTAGGTGGTATATGCCTAGCTATATCACATACCACCTACCATAATATAATATGAATAAATTTCAATAATGTGCCAGTCACAAAACTAAGTTATCAGCATATTTTTGTAATAAGGAAATATCTTTATATAAAGAGGTCAATAGGAGGTTGAATAATGTCAGATATTAACAGAGACAAATTGATACAGCTTGCAGAAGCACTGGGAATAAATAATCCTGAAAAAATAAAAAGAGTAGAGGATGCTGCTAAAAAATATAACAATAAAGGGGAAGATGAAATCCTAAGAGAGCTGCAAAATCTAAAATCAACTTTGTTTAAAGATCCAGCTTCATTCCAAAGACAAATGAAAGTTATTAAAGAAATTAGACCTATGCTAAACGGCGAACAAAAAGCAAGATTTGACAAAATAATAGATATATTATCCAAATCATAGCTTAAAAAAGAAATAATTTTTTTTAAAAAAAATTATAGCACCACAAATTTACTGGGAGAGGATATTGACAAAGATGGTATAAATGTATACAATATTAATCACAACAGTTCCTTTTCATGGTAAAGCATTGAAACAGATATATTCTTCTGGAATATATCTGTATTTTACATAAGGAGGATTTTAAATATGCTAATGGTAGAAGAATTATACAATGAACAAGAAGAATTCATTTCAAAATTATGTGATAAATTATATCAGAACAACGTAATTGATAAGTCTTTTTATAATCAATATGATGTTAAGAGGGGATTAAGGAACAGCAACGGGACCGGCGTATTGGTCGGCCTGACACACATTGGAGATGTACAAGGATATCAGGTTGAAAATGGTATCAAAGTGCCTGCTCAAGGACGATTGCTATATCGAGGGATAGATGTAGAGAATATTGTGAATTCCTGCTTAAAAGAGAATCGATATGGGTATGAAGAAACGAGCTATCTACTCCTTTTTGGAGAACTGCCTAATAAAGAAGAATTAGAGGTATATAAAAAGATATTAGGTGAAAACAGAGATGTACCAAATGGCTTTATCAATGATATGATTTTCACAGTTCCAAGTAAGGATATTATGAATAAGCTGGCAAGAAGTGTACTGGCTCTATATTCATTTGATCCCAATCCCGATGATACGTCTATTAAAAATGTTTTAAGGCAATCCATACAACTGATTGCAAGATTCCCTGCATTGATCGCTTATGGGTACCATGCCAAATCGCGATACTATGATAATGGAAGTTTACACATACATTATCCGGACCCCCAACTGAGTACATCAGAAAATATATTGCATTTAATAAGACCAAATAGTGAATATACGCAGTTAGAAGCAGTGTTATTGGATTTAGCTATGATACTTCATGCTGAGCACGGCGGAGGAAATAACTCAGCATTTGCAACTCATGTTATTTCATCATCCGGAACAGATACTTATTCAGCTGTTTCATCAGCAGTATGCTCATTAAAAGGGCCAAAGCATGGGGGCGCCAATATGGCAGTTTTAGACATGATATCTGATATCAAGTCCAATGTAAAAGATATCGGTAACCATATAGATTTGGAAGATTACTTGGTTAAAATTTTAAAAGGCGAAACATATGACAGAACAGGGCTGGTATATGGTATGGGACACGCTGTCTATACGCTTTCTGATCCAAGAGCAACTTTATTAAAGGATATGGCCAGAAGGCTTGCAGAAGAAAAGGGGCTGCTTGAAGATTTTATGTTATTTGATTTTATTGAAACACGTGTACCGGATTTATTTAGAGAAATACGAGGAAGTGACAAAGTAATCTCTGCCAATGTTGATTTGTATTCCGGCTTTATCTATAATGCATTAAATATTCCAATAGAACTTTGTACACCTATTTTTGCGGCTGCTAGAATTTCCGGTTGGTGCGCACATAGAATAGAAGAATTGGTAGCGGGGGGAAGAATTATGAGACCTGCATACAAAAATGTTAAGAATCCAGTAGATTTTATTAGTATAGAAGACAGGTAAATAAACAAAAAACAGAAAGTAAAAGGAACAATCTCCTTCCGGTGTATGCTGGAGGGAGATTTTTAATAGTTTTGATAAAAAATCGACATACATATTTCAAAATAGAGAATATAAAATTTCATTATGGGGTATAAATTAATTTAAATAATGAATAAGATTACGTTAATATTAAAAAGAAATGTACAATTTAACACCATTATGATATAATAACGTGAATTTTATATTGTTTTTTTAAATATTCAATGAAGTATCGGTTTTTATTAACTCTAAGATGTGTGAGTTGATTTTAACTTTCAAGTGACAGATTAATGAAATTGACTATATAGGTTTAAAGGGATATTTGATTTAGGCAGTAGATTGAGATTAATTAAGGAGAGATAAAATGGAAAAGGATGGATTCAAACCTAAAGTACAAGCTCTGAGTAAAGGGCTGGATATCTTAGAATGCTTTACTAATGCTAAAGATGAAATAGGGATTATGGAAATTAGTGAAAGATTAGATTTGCCTGAAAGTACCGTATATAGAATGGTCACAACCTTAGATGATAAAGGTTATCTGGTTCAGAATCTAGAAACAAAGAAGTATAAATTAGGATTGCATTTGCTTAAGATTAATGAAAAGAGCAGCGAACTAAATGATGAGATGGAAGTCATAACTAAATATATGACCGAACTTAATGAAAAATTTAATGAAACTACAAATTTTGCCATTCGTGTAAATGATAAGGCTGTTTATTTAAAAAAAATTGATTCCAAACATATTCTTAGACCTGCATTTACCGGTCGAGATATTTATCCTTGCTATTGTACCAGTTTAGGCAAATCGTTGGTTTTGGATATGACTAAGAAAGAATTGAATGAAATCTTCGCTTCTAAATTCGAACAATTAACTGAAAAAACAATTCTAACCAAAGAAGACCTTTTAGAAGATTTGCGTGTAGCGAAAGAAAGAGGATACACTGTTGACAACGAAGAGTTTAATTTAGGGATAAAATGTTTTTCTGTTCCTGTTAGGGCAGAATCACTAGGAGGCAGAATAATCGGTGCTATCAGTATGCCGGTACCCACTATACGTCTGGATGGAGAAAGGGAGGAAAAAATAAAGGAAGCATTGCTTGATATGGCTGTTAGAATAAAAAAAGATTTATAGCAAGATCATTTTACCTTAATAAATTAAGGGATTTTGAAAGAATCTTACCAAAATATAAACACTAATCAGTATTAAATTGAAATAAAATGGAGTTATTTTAAAAAAGTTAATTTTTGTTTTTTTTGAAAATTTCCTGAAAAATAAATGAACTATGAAATGAATATTTCCTTTTAATTACAAAAATACTTGTAATCAACCTCTGAATGCTTTTGCATCAGAGGTTTTTTTATGCACTTTTTTCAAATACACATAAAAATAATATATGAAATTGAAATTTGAAATACTTAAAAATGAAAAACTATATTTTGATTCGTGTTGACATTCGACATTATTTATGTGATACTCTTGTTATAGAAACTGAACACTAATGATCGTATATTTGGAGGATGCAAGATTATATGAAGGCTCGGATATGTTTACACTTGTATGTTATTCCAAACAGAGACGGTTTGATTAAGACACTCAATGCAATTGGGCTGTTAATATATATTTGAGTGATATAACTAAAAAATTAAATGATTAATATTTAATGATATGGACAATAATGTCACAGGCAATTGAAAAGGGGGGATTGATATATACTTGTCTGTGTTATTAAGATTTTTTTACTTAAATAAAACTATATAATTTTATGTTGTATATAGTTTCGAAGACAGGGAGGAAAAACTTATGAAAAAAATATTAACGATTATACTATGTCTGGTTTTGGCATGTTCAATGTTGGCAGCTTGTGGGAATGATGACGCTGGAGCGGGTGATGAAGTGCCTGAGAAGATTACTATAAAAGCGGCCCATGGTCTTAATGAGAATACTGCTATTCACCAAGGCTGGTTAAAATTTAAAGAGATAGTTGAAGAAAAAACAGGTGGACAAATCGAAATTAAGATTTTTCCTGCCGGGCAACTTGGAGGAGATCGTGAGTTAATTGAAGCAGTACAGATGGGTAACGTAACTATGTCGTCGCCATCATCCGCACCGGTTTCTTCTTTTAATAAGGAATTTTATGTATTGGACATTCCGTTTTTATTTAAAGATAGAGCGCAAGTTTACGATGTATTAGACGGTGAAGCCGGACAAACACTTTTAAAAAGCTTAGAAAGTTATGATATTAAAGGATTATCATTTATGGAAAATGGATTTAGAAATCTTACAAATAGTAAAGTAGCTGTAAGAACGCCTGATGATTTACAAGGTCTGAAAATAAGAACTATGGAAAATGATATTCACTTAGCTGCATGGACAATGTTAGGTGCTAATCCAACGCCAATGTCTTTTGGTGAATTGTTTACAGCTTTACAACAAAAAACAGTTGATGGACAAGAAAATCCTTTTGAATTGATTTATTCAAATAAGTTTTATGAGGTGCAAGATTATATTAGTAAGACACAGCATATTTATACCCCCTATGTTATAATATGCAACAAAGAATTTTATGAGGGATTATCGGAAGAACACAAAGCAATTATGGATGAGGCCATTTTAGAAGCAACCAGCTATCAAAGAACTGCTGCAAGTGAAAAAGATGTAGAGGCTGAAGCAGCTATAAAAGAAGCAGGTATAGAGGTATTAGACCTAACAAATGAAGAAAAAGATTTATTTAAAGAAAAACTAATGCCATTATATGACCAAGTCAAGGAAAAAGCAGGAGAAGAAATTGTTAAAGTATTCTTAAATGCAACTAAGTAATCTTGGCCCATAGAGTGAATAATTTTATTTGCTCTATGGGTTAAAGTTCATAATATGAAAGGAATGAATATTGTGAAATTCTTCAAATATTTAGATGAGCACATTGAAGAAATATTATTAATAATATTTCTTATTGGGATGAGCATAATTATTGGGGTACAGGTGTTTATGAGATATGTTATGAAGTCATCCTTGAGTTGGTCTGAAGAAGTAGCTCGATATATGTTCATTTGGATGGTGTATATTGGAATAAGCTATGGTATTAAAACAGGTAAACACGTAAAGATAGATGCAGCTGTCAACTTATTCCCAAAAAAAATTCGTAAATATGTATTGTTTTTATCAGATATAATGTTTCTTGTATTTGCAGGGATAATTATTAAATATTCATACCAGGTTGCTATGTTAATTTTTAAATTAGGGCAAACTTCTCCAGGAACAGGTATTCTCATGGGATACGTCTACTTAGCAGTGCCAATAGGATTTATATTGGTAAGCATTAGATTGATACAAAAGATGGTATTGAAAGCTAGGGATATGAATTTGAGGAGAGGAGTATAATATGACGACAGCGATCTTATTTGGAAGTTTTATTATATTTTTAATATTAAGCATGCCTATAGGTATAGCTTTGGGTATGGCATCACTTGTAACCATTATTTTTTCCGGTGAAGTAGATATAACTTATTTAGCACAAAGCTTAACAACTTCTGTAAATTCTTTTCCTTTGATGGCAGTGCCGTTTTTTATTTTAGCAGGAGAGCTAATGGGAAGTGGAGGTATATCAAAAAGATTATTAAATGTGGGAAATATGCTGATTGGAAAATATACAGGTGGACTTGCGATGGTTACGATTGTAGCATGTATGTTTTTTGCTGCAATTTCAGGATCAGGACCTGCGACAGTTGCTGCTATTGGAGGTATTGTTGTACCCGAAATGATAAAATCAGGCTATGAAAAGGGATTTTCATCCGGATTGATATCTACATCCGGGAGTATAGGGGTTATGATTCCTCCCAGTATTCCAATGGTAATTTATGGTGTATCTACGGGAGTCTCAATAAGCACAATGTTTATTGCCGGGCTTTTACCTGGTATATTGGTTGGGTTGGCTTTGATATTATATAGTTATATAACTTCTAAGAAGGAAGGTTATAAAGGAATACGAAAAGAGTATTCTATGAAAGATATTTTGAAAGGTGTTAATGAAGCGAAATGGGCGTTATTAGTACCGGTTATTATACTTGGGGGTATATATGGCGGGATATTTACACCAACAGAGGCTGCTGCTGTGGCCGTTATATATGGATTTGTTGTTGGCGTATTTATCTATAAAGACTTAAAAATTCAAAAAGTGCCCAAGGTTGTTGTCAGCGCAGCTCAGACAACTGCTACGGTATTAATTATTATAGGAACTGCCACAACATTTGGAAGAATACTAACCATTGAGCAAATTCCAACACAGCTTGCCAACGCTATTGTCGGTGTTTCAGATAATAGAATTGTCATTTTACTTCTTATTAATATATTGTTATTGTTTGTGGGATGTTTTATGGAAACTTTGGCTGCTGTTATTATTTTGGCACCTATATTATTACCTGTTGCTTTAAAGATAGGCGTGGATCCTGTGCATTTTGGGATTATTATGGTCGTCAATTTAGCCATTGGTTTTATAACGCCTCCATTGGGTGTAAATCTATTTGTTACATGTGGTATTGCAAATATTAGTATTGAAAAAATATCAAAAGCAATTATACCGTGGCTTATGGTGATGGTTATAACGCTGTTAATTATTACTTTTGTGCCGGCTATCAGCATGACTTTACCTAAAATGTTTGGGTTTTAAATAGATAATAAGGGAGTACAATAACGCTGTAATAATATTTATACACAATAGAGGAGATGATGAAATGAGTGTTGTAGGAGAACTGTGTAGAGCATCACATCTTCCGAAAATGATAAAAGTAAAACAAAAATTTAAAATGGATTGTATACAAAAAGAAGATATTAGACATAAGGTGTTTGAACAGCTGGGACGAGAAGAAATCAAGTCACAAATCAGGCCTAAAATGCGAGTGGCTATTACCTGCGGCAGCAGAGGTATTGCGAATATTGCTAGAATAACTAAAGGGATTGCAGACTTCGTAAAACAGTGCGATGCAGAACCTTTTGTAATAGCTGCAATGGGCAGTCATGGCGGTGCAACGGCAGAAGGACAAAAAGAGGTTTTATTCAGTTATGGGGTCACGGAAGAATACGTGGGGTGTGAAATTATATCCTCAATGCAAACCATACCAATTGGCCAAACTGAAGAAGGGCATACTGTATATATAGACAAAAATGCAAAAAGTGCAGATGCAATCATAGTATGTGGAAGAATCAAAGCGCATACCGGATTTCATGGTGATTATGAAAGTGGATTAATGAAAATGATGGCCATTGGTCTTGGCAAGCAACAGGGGGCAGAAGTTTGTCACGAATCAGGCTTTAAAAATATGGCGCGACTAATTCCTATGTTTGGAAATTGTATACGTGAAAAATCAAATATTATTTGTGGTTTAGGAATAATTGAAAATGCGTTCGATCAAACCTACAAAATTATTGCATTAACCAATGAAGAAATACCACGTGAAGAGCCGAAATTATTACTTGAAGCTAAAAGTCTCATGGGCAAATTGTACTTTGACAATACGGATGTATTGGTAGTAGATCGAATCGGTAAAAACATCAGTGGTGATGGGATGGATCCAAATGTAACAGGTACTTTTGGAACACCCTATGCAACAGGGGGGATAAAAGCCGAACGAGTTGTTGTATTGGACTTGACTGAAGAAACACATGGAAATGCCAATGGGATAGGTATGGCAGATATTACAACGAAGCGTTTGGTTGATAAAATGAATGTAGATATAACTTACCCCAATGCTATCACTTCAACACTGCTTTGTATGGTTAAGATTCCTTTGTTTACAAGCAATGATAGAGAAGCCGTCCGATTGGCATTAAAAAACTGTACCGAAGCAGATAAAGAAAACCCTAGAATTATAAGAATAAAAGATACAATGCATCTCGAATATATATACATATCTGAGCAAATGCTGGAAGAAGCAAAAAATAACCCAAATCTTGAAATTATAGATACATCCAAAGAATGGGATTTTGATGAAAGAGGCAATATGTGGTAAGTTATACCAATTTAATATGTGTAAAGAGGAGTGATGTCGTATGAAATTAATGCATACAAAGCTGCCGGAATTTATAAAAAAAATGAAAGTAGCAGCAGCAACTAAAGGGAAAGAACATAAGGAATGTGAAGTGGTTGGCCTTGAGAATTTAAAAACAGGCAAAATGCAATCCCTTCGAACAGGAAGGATAGAGCAAGCGGTAGAAGATTTGGCCAAAAAAGAAAATATTGAAAATATTGAAGTGGCTATTATTCCAAGAATTCCTGAATCCATGCATAGTGCTGTTGTTAGAGGGTTTGATAAGGATGGAAAACCTGTACATGCGATTCTTGAAACAATCAATATCCTTCATCCCACAGAGGATGTTTTAATCCATGATTGTGAAGAGGTGGAAGATAGACGGCCGCCAATTGGAAATCATTGATTTAAAAGGATGAATACAAGCAAAATAGGAGATATGTAAATGAAAAGATTAAAATATAAATTGATACCGGAAGGTGAATTAAAAGGTCATTTAGTGCCGTTGTCCATTGTTTTTATTGATTATACAGATGTGAAAGCATGTAACCTTTCTATGAGAGAAGCGTGTGAAAAAGTGGCGGCTACAATACCTGGACCGGCAGGAATCAATATGTTTGATATGTCTGCTACTACCACTAATAGTGATGGTGTTATGATTGACGGTTCTATGACCTGTATGGCAGCTTCTGACTATGGTAAAATTAACAAAGATTTTGGCTATCTGGAAATGGTTGAAGTCCCATACTCAGAAGAATTGATTCAAAATGAGCCTCATCTAATGCAATGGGAAAAATCATATCCGGATAGAAAACTCATTATGGGACCGGATCCTTCTAAGAAAAAAATACCCATTCATAATGCAGTCCTAACAGGAAGAGCCGGAAATAATAATTCTGCTACAGAAATGATGCATTATATCACAATGGAAGAAATTTTATTACCGATTACAGGTCAGATGGAAATAATGAAAGAGGGTAAGGTGGAAATTGGGGGTACGGGCTGGATTATTTCTGTAGGCATAGGAATGGTTGTTGGTGAAGAATATGGACGTATCGTACCTCATAGACAGTTTAAATGTGGTGAAACGGCACATAACTCAGGAGAATATGCAAAATTCTTAAAAAGTCATATCCCGTGTATTGCAGCAAATAAATCAACATTGGCTGAGTATATTATTCAAGCTCTGCAGGCGGGTGCAATTCCCGGAAAAGATATTGGAGCTTCTCCGGCGGTTTTGGCTGTAGCGAAACATTTGAATATTAAACCCGATTTTGATAACATGAGTGATGCATCTTTTGAAGAGTTAGCAAGCGTTGGCTTTACAAAAGAATGGATGAACGAGAAAGTTGAAATATTAGAACCGGAAGAAATTATTGCAAAAGCAAATGATATCATTCAGGGTGTAGAGGATGCTTGCCAATATGATGTATCGGATATTGTTGAGGTTAGGTATGTTGAAATTGAGTCTTAAAAAATATCTTTAAATACAAAAGAAAATGGAGAAGCTGTAATGAATAATGAAACCAAAGTAATTGTGAATGTGGACAAAACTGTAGTCAAAATTACTGGGTTACAGGTAAAAGGATTGAATATTCAGCAACTGGAGGAGATCGTTAAGGCTAGATTAAAAAGTATGATTAGAATCATAGGTGTAACGGGTAATGCGTTAGAGATGGATGTCTATGATGTTGAGGAAGAAGATATATTACGCCAGGAAGACGGATTGATTAAAGCCATTGCAATGGCTGAAGGGATAACCGTAACAGATTTGACTAAGCTTTCATCGGTTAGTAAGATTAAAAGCGTAGATTTTGACTCAATACCGGATTATACTGAAAATGGGTGTAAGGCAGAGAGGTGGCAGATAATTGATTGAGCGTGCAGTAATTATTCCTACAGGTGATGAAATAAAATCAGGGATTGTTCAAGATACGGACAGTCCTATGATTATAAAAGTGCTGCTAACAATTAATGCGCAATGTAATATTATACGACAAAGCCCCATAGATGATGAAGAAGATATAATTACCAATTGTGTCAATGGATATGTGGGGCAACAAATGGATTTAATTGTTTTGATAGGCGGGTCGGGCGGAGGGCACCGATACAGTGCTACATTAGGCAAAGATTATACACATTCTTCGCTGGAAAAGCTATTAGAAGTAAAATATGTATCGGAGCTCTACGGAAAAAATGGACATTTATGGAGCAAGTTGTTGTGTGGGACGATAAAAGATACTTTAATCATTAATGTTCCGGGACCGTTTGAAGAAGCATGTGCAGCTATTGAGGCCTTTAGGAATGCCTATATCCAAAATCAAAGTGATTTAAAGGAAATTAATCGTAAAATGATGGAAGCGGTAAAGGCGCAATATATCAATCGTTAAAATAAACGTAGAATAAAACAACTTAAAAAATAAAATTGTCAATAATATTTTTGAGGTAATGATATGAATGATTGCGATTGTACTTCTAAACAATGCTATAAAGAAGCTTTTGTGCTGAAAGTATATTCTTCCGATGGCTGCCCAGTAATAGTAGGAGGGTTTTGTCCGGTTGGAAAAACATATGAAGCAGAGCAAGCCTATTTAGGGATTAGTAAATTTAAACTTGGATTAACTAAAGATAATTTTTTGATAGATTATACTTTGGCTGAAGCGATTACTGACTTATCTCCGAAGTGGATTAAATTGGTTGGAGCCTCTATTTCAATCCCGGGTGTCCATAAGCGGACAGGTGGGATTATAGGGGATCCGTTTGAAAAAAATCAATCGGCTAAGGGGGATATACAAGAACTTGATGAAAGATTATTTCTAATAGCGTTACCCGGAGGACCTGGAGTTGCCTATATTGGAAGCTATGATTTTGGCAATGTGTTAATGAATATAATAAAGAAAAGGAACATGGAGCAAAATAGAATGGTCCAAGAAGTGTTAAAATTATTGAATCAAAATACAAAACAATACCTTGTAGTGGTAGATGGAAGCGGAGAAGATATGACGGGGGGTATTTATATATCTGATGCTATGGGGATAAGGTATGAAACCATATGAAAAAGTAAGCTTCATAATGGATTGTAGAAACGATATTAAGTAAACTGTATAAAACCTAATAAAGCCTACAAATTTAAGAGTGTAGTAGATGTAAATTTTATGGTAAGTTTACATCTATTCATTTTTAAATGTGTAATTGTGTACTTTGCTTATTGCATCTCTTGCCATCTTTTCTAGTAATGTACTGCAAAAGTGTGCCATATATCATGGCTCTTGGTTTAATTTCGTATTCTCAAGAAATATATCTGTTGACTTCACTGATTGAATTAATAAAATATGATATTGAAATTAATGAAATTAAAATAATGTTAAAATGAAATAATTATTTTCGTTTTCAATTGACAACAACAATTGAATCGTTTAATATATAGTCAATGATGATGTTATTTTGCTTTAAAACCCTGAATTTATCCAAAAAATGTAAAATTACAACTATAAAAATGAAATTCATAAATTCAAAAAAATATAATAAATTCTATAATAAATATTTGTAATAGGCCGAATTTTGTAAATTTATGAAAATATTCTCCTCTTATTTAAAGGTTTCAAAATTGATATCATGGAATTTATGATTTTAAAAAGTCGGCCGATCAAAATATTGCTTAGTTAAATATTTTAAAAACAAAGATCAAACAAGCAGGAGGTAAAGATTATGGGAAACAAAATGAAAATGATGGATGGAAATGAGTCGGCAGCATATATATCCTACGCCTTTACAGAAGTTGCGGGCATCTATCCCATTACGCCGTCATCGCCTATGGCTGAGCATGTAGATGCATGGACTGAAAAAGGCGTAAAGAACATCTTTGATAATACTGTAAAAGTAGTAGAAATGCAGTCGGAAGGGGGCGCATCGGGAACCGTGCATGGTTCACTGGCCGCAGGGGCATTGACAACAACGTATACGGCATCCCAAGGGCTGTTATTAATGATTCCGAATATGTATAAAATTGCAGGAGAGTTATTACCAAGTGTATTTCACGTATCGGCAAGAACGGTATCGGTACACGGACTGTCCATATTTGGAGA
>JANQMT010000111.1:0-43798 GCA_028279945.1 Clostridia bacterium | reverse complement strand
ACATATGAAACAGTAGAAAAAGATTTACATACTATAGTAATGGATGGGAGTGAAGTCTTCAAATTTGCCGCCAGAAAAATGGCGGAAGTTTCTTTAGAGGCAATTGAAAAAGCCGGATTAAAATTAGAAGATATCGACTATCTAGTGCCGCATCAAGCTAACGTTAGAATTATTAAGAATGCAGCTAAGAGACTAAAAATTGATATGGATAAAGTGTATCTAAATATTCATGATTATGGCAATATGTCAGCTGCTTCTGTACCCGTTGCATTGGATGAAGCATACCGAAAAGAAAGCATGAAAAAAGGTGATATTGTATTGTTAGTTGGATTTGGCGCAGGGCTTACATGGGGAGCCGCAATATTAAAATGGGGTAAATGAGGTGAGTAATACTATGAAAACAGCATTTTTGTTCCCCGGTCAAGGGGTACAATATACAGGAATGGGAAGAGAATTGTGTGAACACTATTCACAAGCTGATGAGATATTTAATGAAGCTTCAAGCGCATTAAATCTGGATATGAAGAAACTATGCTTTAATGGTCCGGATAGTGAATTAATTAAGACTGAGAATACTCAACCGGCAGTTTTAACAACCAGCATGGCTGTATCCAGTGCTTTGAAGGCTGAAGGTATTAAAGCAGATATTGCAGCAGGATTAAGCTTGGGTGAATATTCCGCTTTAGTGGAAGCCGGTGCCATGAGCTTTAAAGATGCAGTAAAAGTAGTCCGCAAGAGAGGACGTTTTATGCAGGATGCCGTTCCCATGGGAAAAGGCGGTATGGTTGCTATAATGGGAATGGATAGACAAGAAGTAGCGGACATTGTAAAAGAAGCTCAACCAAAAGGCATTATTGAAAGTGCAAATTATAATTACCCAGGTCAAATCGTTGTTTCCGGGGAAATTACGGCGCTTGAAGAAGCCAGCAGAATTACACAAAGAAGAGGCGGCAAAGCAGTCGCGTTGCCGGTCAGTGCACCGTTTCACTGCTCGATGTTAAAGGAAGCCGGAAGAAAATTAGCTGTGGAGCTTAGAAATGTTCCGGTGCAGCCATTCAATATACCGGTAATAGCTAATGTAACAGCAGACACTTATTCTGATAGAAAAGTTAAAGAACTATTAATAGACCAAGTCAGCAGTGCCGTTTTGTGGGAAGACACCATCATGAGAATGATTCAATTAGGGGTTAAGCTCTTTATTGAGGTAGGGCCTGGAAGAAACTTAGGTGGTTTTCTAAGAAAAATCTCAAGAAAGAAAAGAATACCGATTCAATGCTACAGCGTTGAAGACATGAGATCGCTGCATGCATTGTTAAGAGAAATAAAATAGATTGAGAGGGATTTGAATTGTTATTGAAGGATAAAAAAGCTATCGTAACAGGTGGTTCAAGAGGAATTGGAAGGGCCATTGCATTAAAACTTGCTGCCTTAGGCGCAGACGTTGCAGTGAATTATAATAGTAATGAAGCGCTTGCCAATGAAGTTGTAAAAGAAATATCCCAGCTTGGAAGAAAAGCAATTGCTGTAAAAGCGAATGTATCCGATCTGGATGAAGCACAAGAAATGATTCAACAAGTCGGCTCAGAATTCGGTGGTATCGACATCCTCATCAATAATGCCGGGATGACCAAGGATGGCCTTTTACTAAAAATGAAAGAGGAAGACTGGGATCAAGTTATTTCAACTAATTTAAAAAGTGTTTTTAATTGTACTAAAGCAATATCAAGGTTGATGATTAAACAAAAACAAGGCAGGATCATCAATATCTCTTCTGTAGTAGGCATTATCGGCAATGCAGGGCAGGGCAACTACTCTGCATCCAAAGCCGGTATAATAGGTTTTTCAAAAACTATGGCAAGAGAATTAGGTTCAAGAGGGATTACGGTAAATGTTATTGCACCTGGATATATTCAAACGGATATGACAGAAACAATGAATGAAAATATTAAAGAGCAATTATTAAATCAAATACCAATAAAGCGATTGGGTAATCCGGAAGATATAGCTAACTTAGCAGGGTTTCTCGCATCAGATGAAGCGTCATATATAACAGGACAGGTCATTAATGTCGACGGCGGCATGGTAATGATCTAATAAGGAGGAGAATTATGAAAAGAAGAGTGGTAGTAACAGGAATGGGAGCAGTAACACCTATTGGAACAGGTGTAGATAATTACTGGAATAGTTTAAAAAGCGGTGTATCAGGTTTGGGATATATCACTAAGTTTGATACAACAGACTATGAGGTAAAAATTGCTGCTGAGGTCAAAGATTTTGATATAGAGCAATATTTGGAGAGAAAAGAAGCCAAACGAATGGATGCGTTTAGTCAATATGCTGTAGTAGCAGCTGATGAAGCCATTGAAGACAGTCAATTGGATATGGAAAAAGTCGATGCTACAAGAGCCGGTGTTATTATTGGTTCAGGCGTTGGCGGTATGATTACAGTACAAAATGAGTATTTGAAGCTCATCGAAAAAGGGCCAAGACGTGTCAGTGCAGTATTTGTTCCTATGATGATTTTAAATATGGCATCCGGACATATTTCTATCCGCCACGGTTTAAAAGGACCTAATACGGCGGTTGTAACAGCATGTGCAACGTCTACCAATTCTATTGGAGATGCATATAAAATGATTGAAAGAAATGATGTAGACATTATGGTTGCTGGTGGCGCTGAAGCAGCAATCTGTGAATTAAGCATTGCAGGGTTTACTTCAATGAAAGCATTGTCAAAAAGAAATGATGAGCCAAAGACAGCCAGCAGACCATTTGATCAAAACCGTGACGGCTTTGTTATGGGAGAAGGTGCAGGCGTATTGGTATTAGAAGAATTAGAGCATGCTTTAAAAAGAGGCGCAAAAATATATGGTGAGGTTATAGGTTACGGTATGAGTGCAGATTCATTTCATATTACGGCACCCGCACCTGATGGTGAAGGCGCTTCAAGGTCTATGACCAATGCATTAATCGATGCAAATCTTACTTATCAAGATATTGATTATATTAATGCACATGGAACTTCAACACCACTAAATGATAAAATTGAAACGTCAGCTGTTAAGAATGTTTTTAAAGAGTGTGCTTATGACATGGTAATCAGTTCAACGAAATCCATGACAGGTCACCTGCTTGGAGCGGCCGGTGCAGTAGAAGCCATTGCGGCTATAAAGAGTATAACAGACGGATATATTCATCCAACGATTAATTATAAGACACCTGATCCGGATTGCGATTTAAATTATGTGCCCAACAAAGGTATTGAAAGAGAGGTTAAAACAGCTCTTTCCAACTCATTCGGATTTGGTGGTCATAATGCGTCATTGATATTTTCAAAATATGAATAGAAAAAAAAGTAAATTATGCTATAATATTAATTGGAAGTAATAAGTGACATAGGAGCATTTTATGAGCAGTAGAAAAGAAGAATTGAATATGTTTATGGCAAAAATTGGATATAAGTTTAATAATTTAGACTTATTGAATACTGCACTTACTCATAGTTCGTATAACAATGAAAAAAAGAGTACACATAAGCACAATAATGAAAGACTTGAATTTTTAGGAGATGCAATTTTAGATGCTGTAATATCCCAATACTTGTATGCACGATTTGAGAACTTTGAAGAAGGCGACCTGACTCGGATGAGAGCAAACATTGTATGTGAAAGTTCTTTAGCTGATTGTGGGGTAAAATTTCAGATAGGACAGTATTTTTTGCTTGGAAAAGGCGAAGAAAACACTGGCGGAAGAGATAGAAGTTCTATTATTGCCGATACGGTTGAAGCCGTATTTGGAGCTGTATATTTAGATGGCGGTTGGGACCATGCTAATCGATTTATATTAAATTGTTTACAAGAAATCATTGAAGAAGTGGTTCAAGGCAAACGGTACTCTGATTTTAAAACCAAATTTCAAGAAATCATTCAGGCAAAAACAGATTTAGATATACAATACGAAACTGTGAAGGAAGAAGGACCGGATCATAATAAAACATTTTATGTCAATGTTTCTGTGGGGCGAGAAGTCAAAGGAAATGGATCGGGAAGAAGTAAAAAAGAAGCAGAACAAAATGCTGCCAAGGATGCATTATCGGAGATGAATATTATAGAGATTTAAATAAGTTAGATGATAGGAGTAGGGTATTTAGAAAATATCTGCTCCTATTTATTTTGAGGTGTAGGAAGATTTTTTACAATTAATCGGACATTTATATTATAATGGACAAGAGGATTCTAACAAACGCGTTAGAATCATTTATTAAGTTACGGATGCTTGAGGTGAGGGTTTTGTATTTTAAAAAGATGGAGATACAGGGTTTTAAGTCTTTTGCAGAACATGTCAATATAGAGTTTCATGATGGTATAACATGTATTGTGGGACCCAACGGCAGCGGCAAAAGTAATATATCGGATGCATTAAAGTGGGTACTGGGGGAGCAAAGTCCAAAATCCCTGCGAGGAAGTAAAATGGAAGACGTTATTTTTTCAGGTACCAGCACTCGAAAATCCAGGGGGATGGCAGAAGTCAGCGTGTTGTTGGATAATACTTCTAAAATACTTCCTATAGATTTTTCAGAAGTGTCTATCACAAGACGGATGTATCGATCCGGTGAAAGTGAGTACCTCATTAATAATAATCAATGTCGATTAAAAGATATTAAAGGGCTCATTATGGATACAGGAATAGGTGTAGACGGGTACTCCATGATTGGTCAAGGTAAAATCATTGAAATTATTAACGGTAAGCCGGAGGAACGACGTAAGATATTTGAAGAAGTGGCTGGCATCGTCAAATATCGGACGAAAAAAAGTGAAGCAGAAAGAAAATTGGATTCTACCAATCAAAATCTTTTAAGAGTCAATGACATTATCACTGAATTAGAGATTCGAATCGATCCCCTTAAACTGGAAAGTGATAAAGCAAAGGAATATTTGCTATTAAAAGAGCGGATCAAAACCATTGATATCAATTTGACGTTAAAAAATATTGATACCATCGAGAATAGGCTTCAAAATTATAAAAATGAAATAGAGAATTTAAATCAAGAAATCATAAACATATCTAAAGAAAAAAGTAATTTAGAAAAAGATACAAATGATAAAAAAGCTCAAAATGAAGCATTGGAAGCAGAAAGCCAAGAAATACAGGAAAAATTAATGGTATTGGTCCAAGAGATGAACCATTATGAGAATACAAAGAAAGTAAATGAAGAAAAAATATCTTCTTATGATAAAGAAACGACTAGAATTAATGATGAACTCAATCGATTGGATACAAAAATAGAGATAGAAAATGAAACCATTCAGGAATGGCTGCAAAAGAAAGAAGAAGTAGAAGCGAATTATCTATCCATTAATAAAGAGCATGATGAAAAATTAAATACATACAATGAACGAGACGGTTTACTTAAAGCTAACATAGAAAAAGTGGAGTCAGAAAAAAGCAAAATTATAGATTTATATAACATGGTTACCACAAAGAAAGCTGAGATTAATAGTATCCAAAGCTTAAAAGGAACATTGTTAAAACGTAAGAACCAGATTAATGAAGATTTTGAAGCCGTTAAAAATACAAGCCATGAAACTACTGAAAAATATAATCATTTGATGGAAGATAAGAAAATAAAAAATGCCAATCTCAGTCAGATTACAGAAAGGCAAGATGAGAAACAAAGTCAATACCAAGATGATTTAAAGCAGGAAAAACAGATTAACTTTAAATTGCAGTCTTTAAAAAATAAATTAAATGAAGTTAAGACACGCCAACGTGTATTGACGGATATGGATAATGCTTATGAAGGCTATAATCATGCTGTTAAAGTACTGATGAAAGATGCCAGCCGTCAGCAAGGGATTCATGGTGTCGTTGCCAACCTAATAGAAGTACCTCAAGGATTTGAAATTGCCATTGAAACGGCACTTGGACAAGCTTTACAAAATATTATCTGTCAAAATAACGACAGCGCAAAAAAATCCATTGAATACCTGAAAAAGAATAATGCCGGAAGACTTACTTTTCTGCCTATTGAAAGCATTAAGCCTTATAAAAAGAAATTGGATTCAAGAATAAAAGCGTCCAAAGGATTCAAAGGTTATGCCGTTGAATGTATAAAATATAAACCGGATTATTGTGATATCATGGAATATCTTTTGGGTAAAGTGGTTATTGTAGATAAGTTGGACCATGCAATAGAATTGTCCAAAAAATTTAATCAAGGCATGCGTATTGTAACATTAGAAGGAGATGTTATTAACTCAAGCGGGGCTATTACCGGTGGAAGCTTTAAAAATAATAGAGGGAATATACTGGGGCGTAAAGCCGAAGCAAAAAAGATGAATGAATTGGTTTTAGAATTAGAAAAAGAATACACAGAAAAAAATAATTTCCTTCAACAAAAACAAAAAGAAATTGAAGCGGTTTCTCATGAATTATATGATCTTGAAAAAGCATACAAGGCATTGGAAAGTGACATACAATCCATAGACAATAATATTCATAAGCTGGAAAACGAAATGGTCATTTATAATGATTCGGAGAAGAAATGGCAAAGAGAAATAGACGACATAGATAAAGAGGAAGCCAGAGTTCAAACCATGACCCAAAACCTTACTTCAGAGATGGAAGGGTATGAAGCACAAGCACGTCAAATAGAGGCGTCCACACAGCAAGGTATGGACCAATACGATGAAGAGAAAAAACGATTAGGAAACATGTATGAAACCATAACAGAGCTGAAGCTGAAAATAGCCACTTCTGAGAATGAAAAAAGTAATATTAAAGAAAATATAAGTAGATCACAAAACTATATGAATGAATTGAAAAACGACAAAGAGCATAATACCAATACTTTAACGGAGTTAAAGGAAATGAAAAGCATGGTTGAAACCAATAACATTCAGCTGTCTGAAACCATAAGAGAAAAAAATGTTGAAAAAGTACGGCTGGAAAATAATAAAAAGGAAAACACTCTATTAAGAGAGAACTTAACTAAGCTTATTTCCGAGAGTACGACAAGAAAAGAAGAAATTGATCAACGCATCTACCAAGTTCAGCAAACCAAGCATGAAATGGATATTAAGGTAACGAAAAGTGAAACTCAAATTGAAGGGCTAAAAGATAAATTATGGGATGATTTTGAAGTATCCTATATTCAAGCCATTGAACTGAGGAGCAATGACTTTAAATTTACCGAAGCTTCCAAGGAAGCCAAAGAAATAAGACAAAGACTTAAAGAATTAGGGGATGTTAATGTAGGTTCCATCCAAGAATATGATATGGTAAAAGAACGATTTGAGTTTCTAAATGAGCAAAGAACAGATTTATTGGAAGCCATTGGATCACTGGATCAAGTTATAGAAGACATGGATAAAGCCATTAAAATCAATTTTAGAACCACTTTTAAGAAAGTTGCTGAGCATTTTGAATGTATTTTCAAAGAACTTTTTAGCGGTGGAACCGCAATGGTTAAGATGGAGAACGAGGATAATCTTTTGGAAACAGGAATAGAAATAATAGCTCAGCCTCCGGGTAAGAAACTGCAAAATATTACTTTGCTTTCCGGTGGTGAAAAAACTTTAACGGCTATTGCGCTGATGTTTGCCATATTAAAAGTTAAGCCGACACCTTTCTGTATATTGGATGAAGTTGAAGCGGCGTTGGATGACACCAACATCAATCGGTTTGCCAGTTACCTTAGAAACTTTGATGATATACAATTTGTATTGGTAACACATCAGAAAGCAACCATGGAATTTGCAGATGTCCTATATGGTGTTACGATGCCGGAACAAGGTATATCAAAAGTATTATCTTTAAAATTAGAAGAAAAAGCAGGGTAACTGAAAAACTCTTAGCCAATCAAAGATTGGAGAGTTTCTGTATGAGACCTGCGACGTAATCAAAGATTACTGCTAGGGCTTCAACTGAAAAACTCTTAGCCAACCAGAGGTTGGAGAGTTTCCGCTCTGCGAATCGCAACTCTTAACTAATCAGAGATTAGAGAGTTCGACTTGTATGAGACCTGCTAACAGAATCAAAGATTCTGGCTAGGGCTTCAAAGGAGGAATTAATTGTGGAAGAAAAGAAATCGTTGTTTGATAAGCTGCAGGAAGGGCTGTCCAAGACGAAAAAAGGTATGATGGATAAGTTCGATCAAGTTTTTGCTGCTTATAGCAAAATAGACGAGGAATTATTGGAAGAAATTGAAGAGATATTGATTATGTCTGATGTGGGTATGGATACAACCATGAAATTAATGGACAAGCTGAGAGAAGAAGTGAAGAACAGACGTGTATCTGAGGCATCTCAAGTCAAAGATGTATTAAAAGATATTATCAAAGAATCCTTGGAAAATGAAAATTGTAAGCTTAAAGATACAAGCCCGTTGGTAATTTTGGTGGTAGGTGTTAATGGAGCAGGCAAAACAACTTCCATTGCTAAAATAGCCAACCACTGTAAGAAAAAGGGCAAGAGTGTTTTGTTAGCCGCAGGAGATACTTTTAGAGCTGCAGCCATAGAACAACTGGAAGTATGGGGTGACCGTTTAGGTATTAATGTCATCCGGCAGCAAGAAGGCTCCGACCCGGCAGCTGTAGTATTTGATTCTATTCAATCCGCTAAAGCTAGGAAAATAGATGTTTTAATATGTGATACAGCTGGACGATTACATAATAAAAAGAATCTTATGAATGAGCTTGAGAAGATTTATAAAGTTCTAAATAGAGAGTATTCTGAGGCAGAAAAAGAAACCTTATTGGTACTGGATGCTGCTACAGGACAAAATGCGGTGCAACAAGCTAAGCAATTTGATGAAATTACAGACATTACTGGGATTGTTCTGACTAAGCTGGATGGTACAGCAAAGGGTGGCGTTATTCTATCCATTGCAGATGAATTTGACATTCCTGTTAAATATATTGGTGTAGGTGAAGGCATGGATGACCTTCAAGAATTTGATGCGGGAAGCTTTGTAGAAGCATTGTTTTAGCGTTATTATTGCACGTGATTTTGGGAGTGAATTTATGAGCAAAGAAAATGCATTTGAAAAAAAAATTGAACATTTAGAAGAAGAATTAGAGATTTATAAAACGGCTTTTGAAGCTTCTTATGATGGTATACATATCGTTAATAAGGATGGATATACGGTGGATGTTAATAAGGCTTGTGAACGAATAGAAGGATTTTCAAGAAAAGAAATACTTGGAAAGTCAATGCAGGATTTAGTAAGAGAAGGATATTTTTCGGAATCTGTGGTATTAAAAGTGTTAAGTAAGAATGAGCCTGTTACCATAATACAAAAGGCCAAGAATGGCAAAGAAGTTATGGCAACCGGAACACCTATTTATAAAAATGGAAAGATTGATAAAGTTGTCAATAACTTAAGAGATATTTCCGAACTGAATGCAATAAAAAAAGAATTGATAGAAAAAAATAAATTAACTCAAAAATACCATTCGGAAATTGAACTATTGCGATTAGAACAGCTGAAGATGGACGATATCATTGCTCAAAGCAGTGAAATGAGAAATATTTTATCTCTTGCATTAAGAATTGCGAAGGTAGATTCTACTGTTCTAATACAAGGCGAGTCAGGTGTTGGCAAAGGTGTGCTCAGTAAATTTATACACAATAATAGTAAGCGAAAGAAAGGGCCTTTTATTAAAATTGATTGTGGATCTATACCCGAAACATTATTGGAATCAGAATTGTTTGGCTACGAAAAAGGCGCTTTTACAGGAGCGGGTAAAGAAGGCAAAATTGGGCTTGTGGAATTGGCAGACGGCGGAACATTGTTTTTAGATGAAATAGGAGAACTCCCATTAAACCTTCAAGTTAAAATTCTAAGACTTATTCAAGATAAAGTGATATTAAGAGTTGGAGGGAAAGAACCCGTCTCTGTAGATATTAGAATCATAGCTGCCACCAATAAGGATATTTCAGTGATGATAGAGAATAAAGAGTTTAGACAGGATTTATATTATCGATTGAATGTAATCCCCATTTTGATTCCTTCGCTAAAGGAAAGAAGAGAAGATGTGCAGCCCCTGGTATTAAAAGCAATAACAGAAATGAATATCAAATATAATTTATCAAAGAAAATTGATATTGAAGCCATGGAAACATTGATTCATTACCATTGGCCTGGAAATGTACGTGAGCTTGAAAACATGATGGAAAGATTGGTTGTAACCATTGATGAAGATACCATACGAGTAAAACATCTTGCTGCAACCATTAAGGACAATACAAATAATGATTATGGCATTGGTGAAGTGGGGAATAAAACCATGAAAGATCTGGTAGGTTCATTTGAAAAACAACTACTGGAAAAGACCATGGAAATATCAAATAGTACACATGAAATGGCAGAAATTTTAAAAATAGATCAGAGCACAGTAAGAAAGAAAATGAAAAAATTGGGTATTGAAAATAGGTTTAAGTAGAAGGCATTTATTCCTCCTGGAGGGAATAAATGCCTTTGTTCTTAAACTAAGGAAAAATTCTTATAATGAGAATATTTAAGCTAAAAGCAAGAGGGATATTTTGCCCTCTTGCTTTTAATCTGTTAAATGGTCATAGGAAATTCAAGTATGATAAACACCCGAGAGGGAATTTGATATTGGCATATTAATTGCTAATTAATATAAGGAGAAAAGGAGTGTTAGAATTGCCAATATTATTAGAAAAAGATTTAAAAAGAACATTACCTGCCATGTACAAAGCACGACAAGTTTTTGAGAAAGTATCCCTAGGTAATGTTGAAGAAGTTATAAGAAAAGAAATATATCATGAAGAAATAAGAGAGAAAGTAAAGCCTCAAATGAAAATTGCAGTAGGGGTAGGTAGTAGAGGGATTACCAATATAGCTGTAATGGTTAAAACAACAATAGATTGTTTAAAAGAAATGGGAGCAGACCCCTTTATTGTTTCGGCTATGGGCAGTCATGGTGGTGGAGAACCGGAGGGCCAGAGACGAATATTAAGTGATTACGGCATTACAGAAGAAGCTATGGGTGTTGATGTTGTTACAGAGGTAGATGTTGTAGTGGTTGGAAAAACTGTGAGTGGAAGCTCTGTATACTTTGATAGAGCAGCTTACAACGCGGATATGACCATCGTCATTAATAGGATTAAACCACACACGGAGTTTAATGGTGCCATCGAAAGCGGCCTGTGTAAAATGTTGGTCATAGGACTGGGCAATCAAATCGGTTGTTCTCGCGCACATGAGAAGAGACCGTCTGAAATGGGAAAATCCATTGAGGAGTCTGTAAAGGTTATTCTTAAGAATACAAATTTTGGTTTTGGAATAGGCATTGTAGAAGATTCGTTTCATAATACAGCCGAATTAAAAGTCATTCCTTCAGATAAGCTTTTACAAGAAGAGCCCAAATTATTAATGAGAGCGAAAGAATTAATGGCTAAGCTTTTTTTTCCGGAGATTGATGTTCTCATAATAGAGCAAATAGGTAAAAACATTTCGGGAACAGGTGCAGACCCTAATGTAATAGGAAGAGTATCAGCGAAAAAAGAGAGTTCTTTTGTACCTCAAATACAAAATATCGTCATTTTAGATTTAACCGAAGAAACACATGGTGCTTTTACCGGATTGGGATTAGGGGATGTTACAACTAAGAAAGTTTTTAATAAACTGGACTTTGAAAAAACTTATGCTAATGAAATTGCAGCAAGATCTGAGAAAATCACCTCCGCGATTCCTATTGTAATGGAATCTGAAAGGGAAGCCATTATCGCAGCTATGGTGAAATGTTTTGATGTTGAAAATGATCAATATAAAATCGTCAGGATTCAAGATACTATGAATTTAGAAGAAATCATGATATCGGAAGCATTATTACCATTTGCTAAACAAAGTAACAAAATTGAATTATATTAAAGTACGTATATGATTTTACCGGCTGTCAGCCGGTAAGAAGTCATTAAAGTTTGGAGTGATATGAAAAATGGAGCAATCACTTTTATTAAAAATTGGAGACAGCGTCAAAGAGTATGCAAATGTGATTTCAAATGTACTGGACGTTGACGTAGAAATAGCGGATCATCAATTAGTGAGAGTTGCAGGCACAGGCAGATTTGCGGGGTTTATCAACGAGCGTATGAAAAGTGAAGGCAATGCCTTTAAGAAAGTTCTGGCAACGAAAAAAAATGTTTTTGTAGATGATGCCAGATACCATGAAGTCTGTATAGACTGTCCGTGTAAAGATATTTGTATGGAGCAATGTGACTTGTGCTGCCCTATTATCTTAAAGGATGAAGTGATAGGTGCTATTTCTCTGGGTTCTACTTCAAAAGAAAAGAAAAAACAAATAGTGGACAATCTAACACAGTACTCAGAGTTTATTGAAAATATAGCGGACCTGATAGCCACTAAGGCTCTAGAATATATCAGCTTTCAACAACAAGCGCATTCATTGGAGCTTCTGCAGAACTTAGTAAATTTGATCAATGATGGTGTTATTATCTTTGATAATGACCATAATATTCTTTTTATTAATAAGAAAACAGAACTAATCCTTAGAAATAATTTAGTACAGTTAAAATACCTTGACAAAATAAAACAATTTTCAATACAAAAAATAAAAAATAAACTCACCATACCTGATGTGGAATACTATGTTAGAGTTCAAAAAAGAAAAATTAGATTAATAGGAACCATTTATCCAATTAATATACAATCTGAAAAGCTAAGTCAAGTATTTATCTTTCAAGATATTGAGTCTTTACAGCAAAATCTGTTATCCAATCATTTAGAGAGTTTCAATTTTAACTATTTAAAAGGGAATGATGAAAATTTTATTAAAGTTAAGGAACAGTGCCAAATATTTTCTGCCGGTGATGTTAATATATTGATTTGTGGGGAAACCGGTACTGGAAAAGAAGTTTTGGCTAGAGCCATACACAATGAAAGCTTTAGAAAAAACAGGCCATTTGTTTCCGTAATGTGTGGTGGAACCGTTGATACAATTGTTGAAAAAGAGCTATTTGGCGACAGTTTGCTGTTATCAAGTGATACGGAAATCGGCAAAGTGGAATTGGCCGAAGGCGGAACACTGTTTATTGATGAAATCGGAGATTTGACTTTAAGGCTTCAGGGCAGGTTAATGAACGTTTTAAAAAAACAGAAAGAATATAACCTTAGAATTATATCTACCACAAGTAAAAATTTAAAAAGTATGGTGGACCATGGGGAATTCAGAAAAGATTTATATTATTCTTTGGAAACTTTTTCTATAACGATTCCTCCTTTGAGGCAAAGAAAAAGTGATATCATACTTTTAGCAAACTATTTTTTAGAAAAATATAATCGTTTAGAAGGAAAAGAGGTTAAGCTGGGTCAAGGTGTATATGAAGTATTTACAAAATATGCTTGGTCAGGAAATGTACGTGAAATTGAAAACGTTATGAGTTTCATTGTAAGTACCCATAATACAAATCATTTAGTCGGTGTAAAAGAGCTGCCAAATAAATTGCAAGATTGGCGGATTAATGATAATGCAGGGCAATATAACCTTGAAAAGATAGAAAAAGAAACCATAATTAAAGCGCTGAATGCTTTTGGAAATTCCACAGAAGCCAAAAAACAAATTGCAAAAGAATTGGGGATAAGCAATGCGACCCTTTACAGGAAACTAAAGAAATATGACATTATAGAAATCGTACAATTTGATTCTCAAAATTAGAATTAATTCTTATTTTTTTCATAAAAATTCATCTGTGTTCTCAAAAAACTCAAAGGAAATATGCTTTCCTTTGAGTTTTATTTTTGCCCTAAATATAATGAAGTTGAAGAAAGAATGAATTCATTTACAGCGTATACGCGTAGTTACAATAGCTGAAATTTGAAGGAGGATAGTGTGTATAAAAAAACTATTCTGACAATGGGAATTGTAATATCTCTTATAGATAGTGTTAGGACGAAAGGAGAAATAAGACTATGAGCACACAAACTGAATTTCTGTATTTATCTGAGCCAGATATGATTAAAGCCGGAGTATTAGATGCTGCTTGGTGTGTGGATGTATGTGAAAGCGTATTTAAACTTCTGGCAGAAGGCGACTACCTAATGGGTGGCAGTAACCACAATAATCATGGTATGGTAATTTCTTTTCCGGAAAAATCAAAGTTTCCGAATATGCCTGTAGCCGGCCCTGATAGAAGGTTTGGTACTATGCCCGGATATCTTGGCGGGAAATACGATGTTTGCGGAAATAAATGGTACGGATCGAATCATACAAACATATCTAAAGGGTTGCCTCGTTCAGTACTGACGTTAATGTTAAATGATAAAGATACGGGAGAGCCGTTATCCTTAATGTCTGCCAACCTATTGAGTGCAGCAAGAACAGGTGCTGTTCCCGGGGTTGCTGCAAGACATTTGGCTTGTAAGAATGCTGAAGTTATTTCAGTAATTGGTTGCGGCCCTATTAACAAAGCGGCTTTCACAGCGATAATGACTCAAATGACTGATATTAAGAAAGTGGTGTGTTTCGATCTTTTCTTAGCTAAAGCAAATGAGTTTGCAAAATGGGCATCTCATGAGTATGGAATAGAAGGTGTGGGAGTCGATTCGGCTGAGAAAGGGTTTACCGGAGCGGATATTATTACGGTTGCTGCTTCTAGATTAAAACCATTAAGATTTAAAGATTCTTGGATAAAAAAAGGTGCTACCATACTTGTTTCAGGTCCCGTGAATACAGATGAATCTTTCTGGTTAGACAGCACAATAGTTTATGACCATACACCACTTCATGAAGCATATGTTGAAGACGCTATTGTGTCAGGCGATAAAGAAAAATATTATAACAGCGTTATTGGCGGCCCATTGTACAGTCTGATTGATGAGGGGAAGCTTCCTCAGCTTAAAGATTCCACCGGATTGGGAGATGCTATTTTAGGCAACAAGTGCGGAAGAGTGCATGATGACGAACGCATTATTTTCATAGCTTGCGGCATGTCCGTATTCGATATAGGTTGGGGATATGCAATGTATGAAAGTGCTATAAAAAAACAGCTAGGTCAAAAGCTTCGCCTTTGGGATGAACCATATCAAAAATAATATGTATATGTATTGATAGGTAATAGAACAATGGAATTTCAGTAGCAGTTGGTATACTCAGCTGCTACTGTTCAAAAAACCAATTGTAGGTGGAGGTTATTAATCATGAAGAAAATTAAAAATGCTGAAGAACTGCTCTCTCATGGAGATATTGAGTCCAGAAAAATTGTATTGGATATTGCAGATAAGACACTTCAAATGTTGGACTCTTATGAAAGAATAAAAAGCATTACTCACATGAAAGAGCGTATATTGCATATTGGGAAAAAATCATGGGACCTGTCAAAAAAGAACAATGTATATTTGTTTGGTGCAGGAAAGGCATGTAATCATATGGCTATGGCAATCGATGAAATACTTGGGGATTACTTAACAAAAGGGATTGCTATAGTCAAGGTTGCAGAAGATACAGATGTTTTTCGCAATACGGAAGTATACGTAGGCGGTCATCCGCTGCCAAATGAAACCGGTTATTCAGCTTCTAAAAAAATTATTGAAATTGTAGATAATGCGGGTCCGGACGATTTGTTCATAGTTGTAATAAGTGGAGGAAGTTCAGCCCTTATGAGCTGTCCAATAGACGGCATTTCGTTACAAGATGAAATTGATACAACAGACGTTATGCTGAAATCAGGAGCTGGGATTTATGAAATAAATGCAATTCGTCGTCATATCTCTCAGCTTAACGGAGGCATGCTGGCCAAAAAAATTCAAGATGTTGGTGCCGAACTAATAGGTTTTGGGATCAGTGATGCAGTTGGAAGCCCTGCAACTGCCGATATTGGAGTGCCATATGAAAAATATGCCAGTACACCAATCGGACCGGATAAAACCACATTAGAAGATGCGAGAAATGTTATTCGAAATAGAAATGTAGAACATCGTTTACCCAAAAGTGTTGTGAACTATTTGATGAACATTGGACCGGAAGGGGAAACCCCAAAAGCATTTCCGGATAACACATACTTTCTATTGAATACACTGCCTGACTCTTGCATTTATGCAAAAAAAATCTGTGAAAAAATGGGGATTCCGGCAATGATTGTTTCTTCATTCTTAGAAGGGGAAAGCAAGGATGCAGGCACCTTTTTTGCTTCAATAGCAAAAGAAATCCAAACCTATGGGAATCCTATCCAACCGCCTTGTGTACTGTTGAGCTCTGGAGAGACGACTACAAAAATTTTGAACAACAGTGAGATTACGGGTCATGGAGGACCAGGACAAGAGTTAACGGTGGGCTTTGCCATAGCAGCTGCCAATACTAAAGGCCCATGTATGTTTTCCATCGATTCGGAAGGAACAGACGGCACAACATCTGTTGCAGGAGGTATTACAGACTCCAAAAGCTATCAAGCCGCAATTGAAAAAAATGTTGATCTTTTTGCTGCGCTTCGGGGTCATGCTTGTTATGAAGCCTTAAATGAAATAGGGGATGCGGTATTTACCGGAAATACCGGAACAAACCTTTGTGATTTAAATATTCTTTATGTCCCCAATAAAAAATAATATTTTTAAATATGCATTTTGTTTATATGAATAATAGCTCATTTTAAATACTTTTTATTGAAAGGAATTTTACTTATGGATAGAATAAAATCGGTTAAAGCAATGCAGATCATTGACTGTAAATGCCGTCCTGCAGTTTCGGTTGAAGTAACAACTGAAAGCGGAGCTTCAGGAAGAGGCAGTGCACCTACCGGGTCTTCCGTCGGTATGTACGAAGCTGTAGTGCTTAGGGATAATAATCCTAATGAATATAATGGTTTAAGTGTACACAAAGCGGTTAACAATGTTAATCATATTATTGCGCCTGCTCTTATGGGTATGGATATTTCAGAACAACGGTCTATTGATCAAAAAATGATTTCATTAGATGGGACTCCAAATAAAAGAAACCTTGGTGGAAATGCTATTTACTCAGTTTCCATTGCTTGTTTTCGTGCTGCTGCGGCATCCGTCAATTTACCACTATATAAATATATTGCAGGAGGAGATTTGATAACGGTCCCTATTCCCAGTTTTAATGTCATTAATGGCGGATGTTACAGAGAATTCACCCAATCATTTAATGAATTCATATTAATGCCATACAAAGCGAAGGATATTTATGAAGCGGTTGAAATAGGCGTCACTGTTTTCCAAGAACTAAGCAATGTGCTGGAAAAATATTTAGGAACAAAGCCTCAAATTGCAAGTTCTTACGGCTACGCAGCACCTTCTGAAGATCCGGAAGTTGTATTATCATTAATGCAGGAGGCTGTCAGCAAATGCGGCTATACTGAAAAAGTTGCTTTTGCACTGGATTGTGCATCAAGTGAAATGTATGATGCTGACACCAAAACTTATTTACTCAAAGGGAAAAGGATAACATCCGATGAATTAATTGCTTATACGAAGACGTTAACAGAAAAATTTAACTTTGTTTTTATAGAGGATTTACTGGATGAAAATGATTGGGAAGGTTATAGTAAGGCAGTTAGAGCATTAAAAAGAACAATCATTTTAGGAGATGATTTAACCGTTACCAATATTGAATTTTTGAAAAAAGCTTTTGAAATGAAAGCGGTAGACGGATTTATCTTAAAACCCAATCAAGTGGGAACCATTACCGAGGCGCTTGATGCATATAATTTTGCTAAGGAACATCAAATGATTGCAGTGCCGTCCGGTCGTTCCGGTGGTGTGGTGGATGATGTAGTGATGGATCTTTCAACAGGCTTACACGTACCATTTCAAAAAAATGGAGCACCTCGTTCGGGTGAGCGGATTGAAAAGCTGAACTTCCTAATGAGGGCTTGTGATGCCAGTCCAAACTGTAAACTATCTGATATTACAGACTTGGTTAGATTTTAAATTTAAAATAAGGAGGCAATTGTTCCTTTGAAGGAATAATTGCCCATGGTTTAAAAAAACTAAGAAGAGCTGGTGAATATGGATATATGGTACAGAAAAAGAGGGCAATTTGTCCCTCTTTTTTGCGGATTGAATTCAAAAAATCATGATCTAATGTGTGGGCGCAAAATATTTTGAAGTCAATTTGAATTGTTGAAAGACTATTTTTTGGCGGCGAGGTAAATTCTGTTTACAATTGGCATAAATATTGCGGAGTAGTACTTTGGAAAAAATATTATCACAGGACTTAGGAATATATGGTTGAATGAAAGGATGATGGATATGAAAAAATATGTACCTATTAATTCCTATGAAACAGCTAGATTTTGTGAGGTGCGTACTTTCTGCAGATTGCCGTATGAGAAAAAAACTGAGGGTGTAGATTTTGCTGTTATAGGAATTCCTTTTGATGGAGGTTGTGGATTTCAAACCGGGTCCAGGCTTGGACCTGCTAGTATTAGAAATATGTCAGGACTTCTTAGAGGTTCGGATATTTATTTAGGAGTCAACCAATTTGAGTATGTTACAGGTGTTGATTATGGAGATGTGCCTGTGGTTCCATTTAGCATTGAATCAACATATAAGAAGGTAGAAGATACATTGACGCCTATTGTTAAGAATGGCGTAATTCCAATTTGTATGGGTGGAGATCATTCCATAACGCTTCCGGAATTAAGGGCACTTGCTAAAGTGCATGGGCCGCTGGCTTTGGTTCAATTTGATTCTCATTTAGATGTCAGCGACGCTTATTTAGGGGAAAAATATAATCATGGTTCAATGTTTTTAAGAGGTGTTGAAGAGGGCATCATAGATACAGAACACTCTATACAAGTTGGCATCAGAGCAATATATGGTGTAGAGGATATTAAAGATTCTGAGAGATTAGGCTATAAAGTGATTACCGCTGATGAAGCCATAGAACTTGGGCCTGAAAAACTCGGGCAGATCATCAAAGAACGCGTTGGTAATCAGAAAGCATTCTTAACTTTTGATATTGATTTTGTTGACCCGGCCTATGCTCCGGGTACCGGGACTATAGAAATAGGCGGGTATACCAGTAGAGATGCCCTCATTGCAGTAAGGCAATTACATGAAATTAATTTTGTGGGATTCGACCTGGTTGAAGTTTTGCCGGCATTAGACCCTGCCAATATAACGGCTTACTTAGCAGCTAAAATAATGTCTGAATTTATTTCTAACATCGTTTATAAAAAAATGAAGTAGCATTTAGCGTCAGTGTTATGCAGTCAAGAGATCTTCCTCACTGGTAAAAATAGGAACTTACAACTATTGAACCGGGAAGGAAGATTTTTATGTCAATAAAACTAATGTTAACCGTAAATACTATTAAAAACAGCGGCTTTCTTTGAATATTAGACTTAATGCTCAATTTTACTGCTCTATATTGTTGTTAACCAATATTTTGTATATAATATTATAAATATTCTAATTATTTAGAAAAATAAACTCTCATTTGTTTTAGGAAGTGAATGCATGAATAAAAAAGATACATTAGAAAAAGAAATAGAGCAATTAAAAGAAGCGTTAGAGATTTATAAGACTGCATTTGAATCATCTTATGATGGTATCCATATTGTTGACAAGGATGGATACACCATTGAGGTAAATAAAGCTTGTGAACGTATAGAAGGATTTTCAAAAGATGAAATACTGGGAAGATCAATGGAAGATTTGGTCGAAGGCGGATATTTTTCAGAATCGGTTGTTCTGAAAGTATTTGATAAAAAGGAAGCTGTTACAATAATACAAAAAGTTAAGAACGGCAAAGAAGTGATTGCTACCGGAACCCCTATCTTTAAAAATGGGAAGATTGATAAAGTTGTCAATAATTTAAGAGATATTTCAGAACTTAACGCTATAAAAAAAGAGTTGATCGAAAAAAATAAATTAACTCAAAAATATCATTCAGAATTGGAACTTCTGCGATTAGAACAATTAAAGACGGATGAGATTATAGCTGAAAGTAACGAAATGCGGAACATTTTAGCGCTGGCTTTGAGAATTGCAAAAGTAGACTCTACTGTTTTGATTCAAGGAGAATCCGGTGTTGGTAAAGGTGTGCTGAGCAAATTTATACATAATAATAGTAAAAGAAAAAAAGGACCTTTTATCAAAATTGACTGTGGGTCCATACCTGAAACCCTGTTGGAGTCTGAATTGTTTGGTTATGAAAAAGGATCTTTTACCGGAGCAGACAAAGAAGGAAAGATTGGGCTTGTAGAGCTGGCGGACGGAGGGACTTTATTTTTAGATGAAATAGGAGAACTTTCTGTAAATCTTCAAGTTAAAGTTTTAAGACTCATTCAGGATAAAGAGATATTAAGAGTTGGAGGAAAAGAATCTTTATCCGTAGATATTAGGATTATGGCTGCTACCAACAAAGACTTAGAAGAAATGGTTAAAGAAAAAAGTTTTAGAAAAGACCTGTATTATAGGCTGAATGTCATTCCAATTAAGATTCCCCCTTTAAGGGAGAGAAAAGAAGATATAGAGCCGCTTATATTAAAGGTATTAAAAAACATAAATCAGAAATACAGCCTTTCTAAAAGGATTGATATAGAGGCAGTAGAATGTTTGGCCAATTATGATTGGTTAGGCAATGTTAGGGAATTGGAAAACATAATCGAAAGGATAGTGGTTACCGTCAATAGTGATGAAATCGGACTGGAAGATTTACCCAGATCATTTAAAAAAGAAGATACTGATATTAGATTATTTAACAATATTACTTCATATAAGTCCAAGATGGATGAATTTGAAAAAAAATACTTGATTGAAGTATTAAAAAATGCCGGCAGCACTCAAGAAATGGCAAATATGCTCAAAATAGATGTCACTTCGGTTAGAAGAAAATTAAACAAGCATAATATTGTTAGAAAGTTTAAATAAAAAAAATCGGGCGTTTTTGAACTATATAAGAAAAAACGCCTTATTCTATTTATGTTTGAAATTTTAAGATTTTTAAGCTTATAAATAGCAAGACACTTTCTTAATCGGTTAATTTTGCCCGATCATATATCTATTAATTTGAAAATTAAAAATAAAATGATGCCTAAAATTAAGCATTCATCATGCTTGTGATTATTTGTAATGGACTGGCATGTTTTTTGCTTTTACATAAGGAAAACAGCGCTGTTTTTTAAAAAAAGGTTTATTACATTAGTTGAAAGGAAGAAGATTATATGACTCGAAAGATGCAAGAGATGACATGGATGGATTTTGAAAAAATAAAAGATAGTTCTATTGTAATAATTCCAGTAGGCTCAACTGAGCAGCATGGCCCGCATTTACCTTTATCAACCGATGTCATTATCTCAACAAAGCTTTCTGAGATGATAGCTGAAAAAGTGAATGGAATAGTAGCACCCTCAATAATTTACGGGTATAAATCGGCACCCCTAAGCGGAGGTGGTTCTTTATTCCCTGGGACCTTAGATTTAAAAGGCACAACGTTTATGTACCTTATGAATGATGTTATAGAAGAACTCATTAGTGATGGTGTTAGAAAAATTGTTGTTTTAAACGGGCATTATGAAAACGAAGCTTTTATCCTTGAAACAGTAGACAATATTTCAAAGAAAAATCAAGATGTGCAAATTATTGAGGCGAGTTGGTGGAATCACATTTCTGATGATGTAATGGGTAAGGTGTTTGACGAAATCAAATTTCCCGGTTGGGAGGTCGAGCATGCAGCCATGACTGAAACATCAATGATGTTAAAATTCTCTCCTGAATTAGTGCATATGGATCGGTTAAAAGAAGACGTAGTACGAAGTATTCAAGCCCATCATGTTTATCCTGTGTCTAAAAATAGAGTCCATTATTCTGGGATGCTGGCCAGTTGTAAGGGAAGCTCTGCAGAAAAAGGCGAGCTGCTGGCTGATGAAATAGTGTCCGATCTTTCAATCATAATAACTCAAGAGTTAAAATAATTTGGCTGATAAAGATAAATATTTAAAGTTAGATCACGAGATATAACTATAAGGAATTTATGGATTAAAACACATTAGGTGGGTGATTAAATGACGATAAAACTGATATTTTTAATATTTGTTATTGCAATGTATTATTTAGGATATAAAGGATATCAAAAAGTTGATACTGCAGAAGACTTAATCGTTGCAGGCTGGGACCTTCCTTTAAATTTAGTATCATGGAGTCTGATTGCTGCTTTGTTTGCAGCCCCCTTTTACTTTGCTTCTGTTTCATCCGGATATACAACCGGAGGATGGGAAGGCTTTGCAACCATGGGCGGACTTGGAAGCTGTATGATACTCGGTGCTTTCATTTGGGTAAAGCCTCTCAGAAGATTAAAAGGTTGGACCATAGGTGATTATTATGGCATGAGGTTTGCCGATAAAAAGTTAGGTGCTTTTGCAGGTACGATTATGACAATAGCATTTGGAATTTTTAATGGCGGTGCTCTTGCAGTAGGTGGAGCTTATATCGTTCAAACGATTCTGGATATCCCGTTTTGGGCAGCAGTTATAATATTTGTAATATTGAGCACCGTTTATACCATGATGGGAGGGCTGTGGTCATTAGCATATGCTGATATTCTAAATGGCCTTATATCGGTTTTAGGGACACTTGCAATAACACTGGTCGTATTATTGACTTATCGTGAACATATCTTCCATCCTGATTGGTGGGATGTTTCAAAATTGCTGTCAAAAGGCGGAGTTGAATTCTGGACATTATACTTGGTACTTGCCATTGGAGATATACCGGCTGCAGACCTTGGACAAAGAGTATGTGGTGCTAAAAGTCCTAAAGTAGCTCAACAATCTATGGTGATTGCCGGCCTTGTTGTTTTGGCATTTGCATGGACACCCGGTATGATTGGTGAAGCCTTTAAGTTTGTATTTCCGGGAGCAGAGAATGCTGAACCGCTGACTCTAATTTTTGCAGGACAATACTTCCATCCCGTTTTTGCAGGATTATTTCTAACCGCAATGGCAGGTATGGCTCTGTCAACCCTTGCCGCATGTTATATGGCATCTGCCGGCATCATGACAAAAAATGTATATTTAGATTTTATTAATTCAAAGCCTGAACCTAAAAGGTTGTTGCTTGTAACAAGATTGACAGTGGCTGCTTTTGCAGTTTGCTCAATTATGCTGTCATTGGCTTTCCAAAATGTACTGAGTCTTGCTTATTTAGCTTGGGATATCATTTTTGTAACCATAACCTGGCCTTTGGTTATTCCTCCTTTCTGGAAAGGTGCATCAGGTAAAGGGGTGTGGGCAAGCATTATAATAGGATTAATCACATATCTTACTACACTTCAATTTGGAGTTCCGGGACCCGCTGACGGACCGCTGTTATGGTTGCTGCTCAAACAACCTGTATTCTTTAGTACAAGTATTTCATTGGCAGTAATGATTGTTGTATCCAAAATGTGTCCTCCTGATGAAGGCACATTAAAGGCACACATGATTGAGATTACAGATGAAGAAATTTTAACTGCATCATAATTGTAAGATGAAATGATATGAAAAGGTATTTATGTTGTATTAAGAAATGGTGTACACATAGCCTTTTCATATCATAAATTTTTTTAATGCTAAATAAAAACTGAAAAAGAATAAATACTTATAAATAATGGTTTTGCAAAGATAGGGAGAGAACGATGAGTAAAGAGAACCGCAAATTAATCTTAATAACAGGCGTTAACGGAATTGTTGGCAGTGTCGTTTCAAACAAATTTAAATCGGCTGGGTGGAAAGTCATAGGCGTAGATAAAAAATCAGAACAAGAATTTAAAGAGGGTCAATTTATGGATGCTTATATGACTTGTGATTTAAGATCAAGAGCAAATATTAAGGATGTCGTGAATGAAATAGAAAAAGATTACGGCGTAATAGATGCACTATTCACGTCCCCGGAAGGATTAATTGGTGAAAGCTTTGAAAAAACAGATATAAAGACATGGAAAGAAAGCTTAGATACATGGCTTAGGGAGAGTATAAATGCCTGTGCTGCCGCTGCCCCTTCAATGGTGAAAAGGAAGAGTGGTCGAATTATTGTCTTATCGCCGGATTACAGTCAAACAGATAGTGGTTATATTCTTGATGCAACTGCTGCCGGGACGCTTCATGGATTCGTTAAAAGCTTTGGAGTAGAATTAGCTGAACACAACGTCATGATTAATGCTTTGTTTGCTAACGTACCATATGATTTAGATGCAATTACCTCTACTGCACGTTATTTTGCAGAAAGAGATGATTATGTCACTGCTCAAGTAATTTCTGTTGCAGGACAAGAATAGAAGGAGGAATTATATCTGTGGTTTACTATGATGAATTAAAAGACAAAGTCGTGTTAGTGACGGGTGGAACTCAAGGTATTGGAGAAGCTATCGCAGAAAGCTTTGCAGAGCAGAAATCAACGGTTATTATTAATGGCAGAAAATTAAATGATAAAGTACAGAAAGTCTTAGATAGACTCGGGGTTTATCCCGCTATGGGGGACTTATGTGAGCCAACCCAAGCTGTAAAAATAGTTGAGGAAACAATAGAAAAATTCGGAAGAATAGATGTCTTGGTAGCTAATGGTGCCGGAATGGCTATGAAACCTTTTTTAGAGCAAGACGAGGAGGAATGGTGGCATCAAGTGAATATTAATTTAACAGGACATATTGCGTGTATTCAAGCAGCATTGCCTAATATGGCCGCAAATGGGGGAGGTACTGTTATTATTAATAGCTCACTCTTTGGAGTCATTGGCTGGAAAAATGCTTCAGGATATGCTTCTTCTAAATCCGGACTGCTGACATTGGGACAATATTTAGCAAGAGAGTATAAAAAAGATAATATTAATGTAGGGATTATCATACCAGGTGTAATAGATACGCCTCAGTTGAATATTGATGCGGAAGATTTAGGCATATCCCTTGAAGAAGTACATGAGATGTATGCGGCAGATATTCCTATGGCAAGAATAGGAAAGCCAAGGGAAGTAGCAGAGCTTGCCATATTCATGGCGACTAAAGATGGAGGAAGAGCGCTGAACGGAAGGTATGTTCACATAGGCGGTGGAGATTTTAGAACAACACCGTATTATGTATCGTCAGTGCAGAAAGGATAAAAGTGATGCAAAAACTAAAAAATAGAGTGGCGGTTATCACGGGAGGAAGCAGAGGAATAGGAAAAGGTATTTGTGTTGCCTTTGCAAAAGAAGGAGCAGATATAGCTTTTTCATATCATAAAAATGAACAGGCTGCACAAAAAACAGTGCAAGAATTAGAGTCATATGGCGTTAAAGCTTTAGCCATAAAGGCAGATGTTGGAAATGAAGAAGATGTTATAAAGATGAAAAAGGCTGTTGAAGAGCAGTTTGGTAAGATAAATATTTTAGTAAATAATGCGGGTATGATAGGGCTTGAAGTAAGTGTCATGGATATGAATACCCAAGAGTGGGATGAGATTATAAATACAGATTTAAGAGGTGTTTTTTTAATTACAAAATATTTCACACCGATTATCGAAAAAAAACCTGTTGGAAAAATAATTAATATTTCTTCCGAACTCAGTAAGAAAGGGCGGCCCAATTATGCGCATTATTGCGCTGCAAAGGGAGCGGTAAATGCTTTTTCAATGTGTTTGGCGTTGGAACTGGCACCCGATATATTGGTCAATATTATAGCACCTGGACCCATTGAAACCGACATGATATTAGCGGATATGGAGCCAGAGTGGTTAGAAAAAGAAAAAGATATACCCCTTAAAAGGTTAGGAAAAGTTGAAGAAATAGGAGCAGTTGCAGTACTTTTGGCATCTGATCATGGCAATTTTTTCTGCGGACAATTTATTAGTCCTAATGGTGGCGCCGTATTTGTATAAAATATTGAAGCGTAAAATAGCAGAAAAAAATAATTAAAAAAATTGTTGACAAAATGATTTCTTTTCAATAAAATTACACTGTAAAGCAGGTGAGCTTTACAGTGTTTTTAGTTAGAGGATGATTCTATGTTTGACAAAGTCATTGAAATAAGCTTGCTCTTTGATTTCTATGGGCAGTTATTAACCGAAAAACAAAGAGAGGTCATGCATTTTTACCATGAAGATGATTATTCTCTGGGTGAAATTGCTGAAAATATTGGAATTAGCAGACAAGCGGTTTATGATACCGTTAGGAAATCGGAAAAGATACTGAGAGAGTACGAAGAAAAATTAAAGTTATTAGCACGATTTAAAGAAAAAGAGCAAGAAAACCATCTAGTTAACGAATTATTGGATAAAATAATCAAAACACATCATCAAGATAATGAACTGATAGATGCATTATTGGAAATAAAAAAGATATTAAATAAAAATGATTAAACGGGGTGTGTACAGTGGTATTTGAAGGTTTGTCGGAAAAACTCCAGAACACGTTTAAAAAGTTAAAAGGAAAAGGAAAATTATCCGAAAAAGATATTAATGATGCCATGAGAGAAGTAAAATTAGCATTGCTGGAAGCAGATGTTAACTTCAAAGTGGTCAAACAGTTTATAAACAGCATTAAAGAAAGAGCTGTTGGAGCAGAAGTACTGGAAAGTTTGACGCCGGCTCAGCAGGTAATAAAAATTGTAAACGATGAATTGACCAAGCTGATGGGTGAAACTCAAAGCAAGCTGACATTCTCGTCCAAAGGGCTTACGGTTATTTTAATGGCTGGACTCCAAGGTACAGGTAAAACAACAACCTGTGGGAAATTAGCACTTTATCTTAAAAAACAAAATAAGAACCCATTGCTTGCAGCTTGTGACGTTTATAGACCGGCAGCGGTAGATCAGCTTAAAATTGTAGGCGAAAGAGTAGAGGTTCCCGTCTTCTCTATGCCCCAAGGCGCAAAAGCAGAGGACATAGCAAAAGGGGCATATGCGCAAGCTAAAGCAGAGGGGCATGATATCTTGATTGTAGATACATCCGGTAGATTGCATATTGATGACGCCTTAATGGATGAATTAGATCGAATAAAACATTGTGTATCACCACATGAGATCCTTTTAGTTGTAGATGCTATGACTGGTCAGGATGCTGTAAATGTCGCTGAAGGGTTTAATGAAAAACTTGGTATTGATGGCATTGTCATGACGAAACTAGATGGTGATACAAGAGGTGGTGCAGCGCTATCTGTAAAAGCTGTAACAGGAAAACCTATTAAGTTCATAGGGACAGGTGAAAAATCCGAAGCATTGGAACCTTTTTTTCCGGATAGAATGGCATCACGAATTTTAGGAATGGGAGACGTTTTAAGTTTAATAGAAAAAGCCCAAGACAGTTTTGATGAGAAAAAGGCACGAGAATTAGAAAAGAAAATGCGCAGCCAAGATTTTAACTTAGAAGATTTCTTGGATCAATTACAGCAGATGAAGGGCATGGGGTCTATGGATCAAATTCTTGACATGATACCCGGGTTAAATAATAAAGCCCTTAAAGGGATGAAGGTGGATGATAAAGAATTGGTTCATGTAGAAGCCATCATTAATTCAATGACAAAAGAAGAAAGATTAAATCCATCTATCATTAATGGCAGCAGAAGAAAACGAATTGCTAACGGCAGCGGTATGCCGGTTAGTAAGGTGAATGGTTTATTGAAACAATTTGAACAAACTAAGAAAATGATGAAACAATTTTCCAATATGGGAAAATCGAAAAAGAAAGGTAAATTTGGCGGTTTTCCTTTTATGTAATGATGTTTGTTAAATTCTAAAATAAGAATTTAATATATATAATCCCAGATTATTTACGAAAACTTCTGGGATAACAATTCGAACAAAGGAGGTGGAAAGTGTGGCAGTAAAAATTAGACTTAAAAGAATGGGAGCTAAGAAAAAACCATTTTACAGAGTGGTAGTTGCAGACTCTCGTTCACCTAGAGATGGTAGATTTATTGAAGAAATAGGTTATTATAATCCGGTTTCTGAACCAGTTGAAGTAAAAATTAATGATGAAAAAGCTGTAAAATGGTTAAAAGATGGTGCACAACCAACTGAAACTGTTAAAAGTTTATTCACTAAATATGGTGTATACCAAAAGCTAGAAGGAAAAGTAGTTGAAGAATAAATAAGTATTCTGGAGGAGGAAGCAAATGGTAGACTTAGTTGAAATGATTGCCAAAGCGCTGGTCGATCATCCGGATGATGTTTATGTAAACGAAGTAGAAGGCCGACAGTCCATAATTATTGAATTGAAGGTTGCACCAGAAGATATGGGAAAAGTAATTGGTAAGCAAGGCAGAATAGCAAAAGCTATTCGTACGGTTGTAAAAGCTGCTGCAAGCAAAGAAAACAAAAGAGTTGTTGTTGAAATCATTCAATAATATTAATCATGCAGCCAATGAACATAAACAGCCCATCTAACCTACAGATGGGCTTCGTATTTTTTGAAATTATAAAGGTAAATTCCGTGTTAAGGCTTCAAGATTCTGTGTTAGGGCTTCATGTTAGGGTATGGTGATGATATGTCGAATCAATTTAATGTAGGACAGATTGTAAATGTTGTAGGGATAAAAGGAGAACTGAAAGTTTATCCTTTAACGGATTATAAGGAACGATTTGAAGAGTTAAAATGGGTATATATCAATCATGATAGGTTTGATATTGAAAGAGTAAAATACGGAAAAGGTTTGGTCATACTAAAGCTGAAAGGCATAGATGATCGAACAACCGCTCAAAAATATAAAACACAATATTTGAAAATAGATAGAGAAAATGCCAGGAAACTGCCTGAGGATACCTATTATATTGTAGATATTATAGGGTGTAAGGTGTATGACGTGAATGATATTTACATTGGCATGGTTAAAGATGTTATACAAAACACCTCACAAGATTTGTATGAGGTAGAAAAGGAAAACGGTCAACGCATCCTTATTCCGGTTGTGGAAGCGTTCATTAAGCAAGTAGATATTAACAATAAGACCATAAAGGTTCAGTTGATTGAAGGGCTGATGGATCTATGAAAATTGATATTTTAACCCTCTTCCCTGAAATGGTACAAAGCGTTTTGAATACCAGTATAATAGGAAGAGCACAGAAAAGCGGTATATTGGATATCAATGTTATGAACATTCGAGATTATAGCAGCAATAAACATAAAAGTGTAGATGACTATCCCTTTGGTGGAGGAGAAGGAATGGTGATGCAGGCCCAGCCTGTTTTTTCTGCCTTAAAACATATCCATGCAAAAGGGCATAAAACCATATATTTATCGCCAAAGGGTGAACGCTTTAGCCAAAAAAAAGCTGTTCAGTTAGCAAAAGAAGATCGCCTCATACTCTTATGCGGTCACTATGAGGGGATTGATCAGCGCATTATTGATTACTGGGTGACAGATGAAATATCTATTGGAGATTATGTTTTAACCGGAGGAGAAATGCCCGCTATGGTAGTCGTTGATGCTGTAGCTAGAATGATTCCAGGCGTATTAAGCAGTGAGGCATGCTATGAAAATGAGTCCATTTACTCAGGCTTATTAGAGCATCCCCATTACACGCGACCCCGGGTTTTTGAAGATATGGAAGTTCCGGAAATCCTTTTATCCGGGAATCACGGCAAGATTGAAGAGTGGAGATTATTGCAATCCCTAAAAATGACAGAAGCAAGACGAAAAGATCTTTATGAGGCATATATAAAAAAAATAGATTCATTTTCAAAAAAAGAACAAAAAATAATACAAGCTTTTATGAACCCGGATCATTCAAGATAAACTAAAAATCAGCTGGCTATTACAAAGTTTTATGAATAATTCAAGTTCAAAAATGTAGATAATAAAAGGGATAAAGGTTATCCCGGATTATTAATAAAATATTTGTATATCATAATTATTTGTGATATAATCTTTAATGGTGTATTACGGGCGGTCCGCTGAATGTTATTTCATGAACGTCTATGAAGAGAGGAGGAACGCATTATGGATATTATTAAATCAATTGAACAAGATTACTTAAAGAAGGACGTACCGGAATTTAATGTAGGAGATACGGTTAAGGTACACCTTAAGATAAAAGAAGGTAACAGAGAAAGAATCCAGGTATTTGAAGGATTTGTACTCAAAAGACAAAATGGCGGATTAGGCGAATCTTTTACTGTCCGTAGAATTGCTTCTGGCGTAGGTGTAGAAAAAACTTTCCCAATTCATTCACCAAAAATTGATAAAATTGAGGTTGCAAGAAAAGGAAAAGTTAGAAGAGCAAAACTTAATTACATGCGCGATAGAAGAGGAAAAGCAGCTAAAATTAAGTCAGCGAAATAATAAGGCAATAAAGGGACTGTGATACAGTCCCTTTGTGTTATTTTGAAAAGCAGTAGGACGTGATAAATAAATGGAACATATTAATTGGTATCCAGGACATATGAAGAAAACCAAAGAGCTGATCAAGGAAAATCTAAAGTTAGTAGATGTGGTTATAGAACTGCTGGATGCAAGGCTTCCTTTATCAAGCAAAAACCCGGTTATTGATGAATTAATTAATCAGAAAAAAAGAATCGTTTTACTCAATAAGAGTGATCTTTCTGACCAAAACATTACCAAAGACTGGATGGGATACTTTGAAAGCAAAGCTATTATTGCAATACCAATGAATTCAATGAATGGACAAGGACTTAAAAACCTTTATAATAAATTAGAACAAATCAGCAAAGGGATTAATGAAAAATCTGTAAGAAAAAAGCCTCTAAGAGTCATGATAGTAGGCATTCCAAATGTAGGAAAATCTTCTTTGATTAATAGAATAGCCGGGAAAAAAAGCGCAAAAACAGGCAATAAGCCCGGGGTAACAAAAGGAAAGCAATGGATCAACATGAAAGGCAATATACAGCTTTTAGATACACCCGGTATATTATGGCCAAAGTTTGAAGATAAAGAAATAGGACTTAAATTAGCCTATGTAGGCTCAATTAAAGATGAAATTCTGGATTTATCAGAAGTGGCATTAAAGTTTATTGAGTTTTTGCTTCATAATTATCCGGACAAATTAAAAGAAAGATATAACCTGGATCACATAGAGGGTCAAGAACCTATTGAAATATTAGATGAAATATGTACCAAAAGAGGATTCATATTATCCGGAGGCAGAATCGACTATGATAGAGCTGCAAAAACCATAATGGATGAATACCGTACAGGCAAAATCGGCAATATCAGTATAGAAAGGCCGGATTAGGGGACAGGTGAATTATGGAGACTAAAGTATTAACCGTTAGTGAAGTACAAGATATGATTCATGAGATTGATATGGAAGAATATCCTATTTATATTGAGCTGCTGCGAAATGATTCAAGAAAAGCAGTGCATAAACTGGCGAGGCAGCTGGAGAATCGGTACAAGAAGCACTTAATAGAACTCAAAAGAATTGAGGGCATGAATCAATATGAAACAGAATTGTATGATTCTGATTGTCAGATAATAGCGGGAATTGATGAGGTAGGCAGAGGGCCTCTTGCAGGGCCTGTAGTTGCTGCTGCCGTTATTTTGCCAAGGAACTTTTTTGTATTAGGTATCAATGACTCCAAATTAATACCTGAGAAAAAAAGAGAAGAACTATATGATTATATTACAGGTCATGCCAAAGCTGTTGGAATAGGCGTTGTGGCCAATGAAATGATAGATGAAATTAATATTTTAAATGCTACTAAGCTGGCTATGAAAAATGCCATAAATGATTTAAATGTTGTACCGGAACATGAATTAATCGATGCAGTAACTTTGGAGGATATAGCATGCAATCAAACAGCAATTATAAAAGGTGACCAAAAGAGTATATCTATAGCGGCCGCATCTATTATCGCTAAAGTAACAAGAGATAGAAAAATGTGTGAATATCACGAACAATACCCTTATTATGATTTTAAAGCAAATAAGGGATATGGGACAAAGAACCATTATCAAGGCATAAAAGAATACGGGCTATCCCCTTTACATAGAAGATCATTTTTAAAAGACTTTTTATAGAGCAATAATTACTATTTTAAAGGTTGTTTAACGTCAATAAAGTTTCCTCTTTATTATAATCTTCATATAATAATTGTAAATAAACTAATGGGAGGCTTTTTAATGCATAAAAAAATTAAAATGACACAATCTTTATATAGAAACGATTATGTGAGTCAAAATGAATATGATGCCTTGAGAAAAGGAGAAGCTCAATTAGAACAAATGTATCCTCCGGTATACTATATTGTTTATCCTGAAGTGGTTAAACAGTGTAATACTTGGGATCGAACCTATGGACCGACACAAACGCCGACAAAAGAGCAGTTGGATGACATGGTAGAGACGATTCATAACAATGTACAGCCAAAGCTTAATCGAGCACCTATCCAAGAATCTGAAAAGGCTCAGTACAGGGGAGGATTCTTTGGAGATATTATTTCTATAGTACTGTTGGGAGAATTGATTGGTCGACGTAGAAGGAGAAGGCGCTACTACGGATATCCAAGAAGAAGACCATACGGCAGGTTTTAATAAAAATGAGAGTAGTCAAACGTTGAACGTTTCTATTCTCATGGTGAATCTTAGGACAAGCAAAGAATTATGGAATAAAAAAATAGCGTTATAAAGCGTATTTGCATAGATTTAATGATTATAAGATTGTTCTTTGACAAATAGAAGTATGTTCAGTAAAATAAAAAATAGCAATTTTAAGTATGGGAGAGTACGAATAAAAAGGAGGTAAGAAGTATGGAATTAAAAGGTAAAGTTGTTATTGCACAAGGTGGAGGCCCTACAGCTGTTATCAATCAAAGCTTAGTAGGCGCAGTACTGGAATCTAGAAAGTTTCCTCAAATTACAAGAGTGTATGGTGCACTAAATGGAGTAGAAGGAATTATTAATGAAAATTTTATGGATTTAACACAAGAAACCACTCATAATTTGGAACAAGTGGCATGTACACCATCTTCCGCATTACTTTCTACAAGAGTAAAGCCTGATGCAAAATATTGTGAAGAGATTTTTAAAGCTTTAAAGGCCCATGATGTAAGATACTTTTTCTACATCGGAGGAAATGATTCATCTGATACGGTAAGAATCGTTAATGAAAATGCCGATAAGAGTAATTATGAATTGAGAGCAATACATATTCCTAAAACCATTGATAATGATTTGGTATTAAATGATCATACACCAGGTTTTGGCTCTGCTGCAAGATATGTTGCAGAGGCTTTTATGGGAATTAATTTAGACAATCGTGCTTTGCCGGGCATTCATATAGGTGTTATTATGGGTCGACATGCAGGCTTTTTAACTGCAGCATCCAGCATAGCTCAAAAATATCCTGATGATGGTCCACATCTCATTTATATGCCGGAAAGAGCGTTTGACATTGATCAATTCTTAAAAGAGGTTAAGAAAGTTTATGACAAGCACGGCCGTTGTATTGTTGCAGTATCAGAAGGTATTACCGATAAGGATGGCGTTGCAATTGCAACCAAGCTTACAGATAATGTTGAAAAAGATGCCCATGGGAACGTACAGCTTTCAGGAAGCGGTTCATTAGGAGACATGCTTTCTAATTTAATTAAAGAAAAATTAAAGATTAGCAGAGTAAGAGCGGATACACTGGGATATCCTCAAAGAAACTTTATAGGAAGTATATCCGATGTTGACCAGCAGGAAGCAAGAGAAGTTGGTGAAAAAGCGGCACAATTTGCGATTTGGCATAAAGTAGATGGTTCTATTACCATTCAAAGAATAGGATACTATTCTGTAGATTATAAGATAGTCGCTTTAGAGAAAATCGCAGCAAAAACTAAAATAATGCCGGATGAATTTATCAATGCAGAAGGTAATAATGTAACCGATGCATTTAAATTCTATGTCAGACCATTACTGGGTTCAGGCCTGCCATCTGCTCATCGTTTAAGAGCACCTATGGCAAATAAAATTCTTGAAGTCAAATAAAGTTATAAAAATATATATCAAAAGCCGCGAAAAGTTTTCGCGGCTTTTGATTGAAGATAAAATGCCTAGCGATTGAATGCAGGCGCATAAATATTCGTTTTCGCATTAATTTGGAGAAAATTTGATAGCAAATAAACTATAAAAGCCTAACCACAAATAACCGCCGTCCATGGCTAAGATTTGCTCACAGACGTCCTGTCTGTGCACGACTTTTATAGCTTATCTGCTACCTAAATTTTCTAACCAAATTAATACAAGAAACGAATATTTATACGCCTGCATTCAATTTATCCATCCTTAAAGTGGAAAAATTTTACTGATTTTTGGCTGGATATGATATAATAAATTAAATTAATGTAAAAAAATGGATAAAAGTGAGGCTGATATGAATCTAGGGGAAAAAGGGGAAATAGCCGGAGCAAAATTTTTGAAAAAGAATGGGTACAAAATAATAGAAACCAATTTCAGCTGCAGGCATGGTGAGATCGATATTATTGCTAAAAAAAATGAAGTAACCTGTTTTGTAGAGGTTAAAACCAGAAGCAATGAAAATTACGGCCGTCCTATAGATGCTATTACGCCTTTCAAAGTAAAACATATGGTAAGAAGTGCACAATACTATATTGCCAAGAAGTCTTTAGAACATCAAGAAGTAAGACTGGATATCATAGAGGTAATATTCCATGAAAGCAAACCAATGATTCGTCATACTGAAAACGCAATCGTATTGTGATAAAAAATATCGCTTTTCTATTCCATAAGATAGCCCTAACATATTAAAGGTATATTTTAAAATATATCTTTTTTTTATTGAAAAATTGAGGTATTAACTGGATTTTTAATTTTCTCATTTACCCAGAAATTAGAAATAATTTATATTCTATATTGATTTTAAAGAGAATATTAATTATAATAATACTTGAAATTGATAATCATTTTCAAAGAAAATATATGGGAGGTATACATGAAAAAATTATTATCCGTAGTCATATGCCTAAGTCTATTATGTTTAGCAGCATGTACTGAATCTAAGCCCGTAGAGGATGGCAGTGAAGAAAGTGCTTCAGTTCAAGAGGCTTCTGAAAATGTTATGGTATATATTTCAGGCTCAGAAGGGATGATTGACAAATTGGAAGAAGCTTTTGAAGAGAAAAACGGTGATGTCATTGATATGCTCAAAATGAGCTGCGGTCAAGTGAGAAGTAAGGTTTGGACTGAAAAAGAAGCCGGTCAAATACAAGCCGATGTTGTATTTGGTTCAGACCCTCTCATTTATAACATCTTAGATGATGAAGGTTTGCTTGAAGCGGTTCAACTCACCGAACCGGAAGCTATCAAAGATAAGTACATACCCGTCGACAGAGATTATATATTAGTCAACGAAAGATATGTCACCATTATGTATAATAAAAAACAATTTAAAGATACGGAAATACCCAAGAGCTTTGAAGATTTAAAAAATGAAGCCTATAAAGGCAAGATTACTTTAGCAGATGCCAACCAGTCCTCCACTGCACTGGGGATAACTTGTGCCCTTTACCAATTAAAAGGTGAGAGCATGAATTACTTTGAAAAACTGCATGGAAATGAGGTTTTTTTAACCAAGTCCAATGGCCAGATACCGTCTAAAATAATGGAAGGTGAATTTGATTTAGGCGTTGGACCTCATGACTCAGTTGTTAGACTTAAGAAAAAGGCAAAAAAAGATGGGTATGAAATGCCCGTTGCCATCGTTTGGCCGGAAGAAGGCGCTTTAGCCATTCAAAGACCTATGGCAATTATTAAAAATGACAATAGAAGTGAGGAAAAAGAAGAAATTGCGCAGAAGTTTCTCAATTTTATGGTGTCTAAAGAAGCACAAATTATAACGGATCAATTTGGTTTTGTTAGCGTTAGAAAAGATATAGAAAATAAATATCTACCAGCAGAAGCAAAAGTTCATAAAATCAATTGGGAGAAGGCATCAGAGAATGAGTCACACATTAAACAAGCGTATCAAGAAGTTTTCCATAACTAGAGGTCCCCTATTTTTTAATGTGAGATTACGCTCCGATTTTTTGGGCGTAATCTTGCAGTTGTTTTTGCTGTTTTTTGCTGGTATTATTGTTATTCCTATGCTGATGATTATACTGCGGAGCTTCAATCTGTTCAGTGGTTTTAGTATAAGCGCATATGTTCAAGCGTTTACATCAAGCTCAACCTATAAAGCTTTATCCAATACCCTTATCTTATCTTTGATAACATTGATAGGCGGATGGTTGGTAGGGGGGTTTTTAGCTTTGGTGTGTGAGAAAACAGATTTTGAGTATAAAAAATTAGTTAAAAGGTTAATTTTTATATCATTTACCATTCCATCTTATATATTCTGTATTTCTTGGATCGGGGTAACCGGAAAAGGTGGATATTTAAATCGAATATTAGACTGGTTGTTTGAAGACTTCAACTATCATGCGCCTACATATTCTTTAGGAGCAACAGCTTTTATACTCATATTGCATCTGTATCCATTGGTGTTTTGGGCGATATCCAATGCTTTAAAACAAACCAATGGGGTGTTAATCAAAGGCGCAAAAGTTTTTGGAGCAGATAATAAAGCCATTATTAGGTATATTATTATTCCGCTGATGATGCCGACTATTTTTTCAACAGGGGTTTTGGTTTTTAGCAGATGCATGGCAAATTTTGGTGTTGCGGCCCAGTTGGCCCTTCCTATAGGCAAGGAAGTTTTAACCACCAGAGTTTTTAGTGCTATTTCACAGCTTGATTTACCCTTGGTATCGGTTCTGTCACTTATTTTGGTGGCCTTATCTTATGGGGTATACTATTACTCTCAGTCCATGTTGAAGAAAAAAAATTATGATTTAAAGCAAACCGATCACCAGTATGATGAAGAAATGATTGTGCTGGGTAAGTGGAAAGGTATAGTGAACGGTATCATAGCCTTGTTTTTTATGATTGCTTCTATTATTCCTTTGATCACTATTTTTATATCATCGCTTTTTAAGCGGTGGGGTTTAGAAATTAGCTTATCTAACATGACACTTAACAATTATAAAATAATGTTCTTTGAAAATGATATGATTCAAAGAGCGTTATTCAATAGTGTTACTTATGGTATTGTATGTTCTGCTATTGCAGCGTTGATGGCTGGTTTATGTATATATAATTATGTGATGTTATACAAAAATAAATTAGTATTTAATATCATGCAGCTGCCTATCGCTTTTCCTAATATTATTTTAGCCATAGGCGCAATTTTGGCGTGGATCAATTTACCCATAAAGGTTTATGGCACTCAATGGATCATTATGATGACTTACATCGTTTTATTTATTCCAATATGCATTAAGCAGATGATGGGTATGGCCCAAAATATTGATATTTCAACTGAGCAATCTGCTCAAACTTTAGGATTGAATTTTTCCACAAGATTTATAAGAATTTTTTTACCTCAGGTTGGAAAGGGCATGACTGCCGGGATGATTGTTTGTTTTTTAATAGCTTTAAGGGAGATTCCAATTTCGCTGCTGCTGTATTCCAAAGGAACGGAAACATTAGGTGTGATGCTTTTTACCATTCAGTCCAATTCATACGGTCTTGAGATGACATCTACTATTGCTGTAGTGGTTATTTGTATCAGTTTAATTGGTCAGTTAACGCTAAAAAAAATAGGGATTAGGAGGAACCATGGATGAGCACACTGAGTATTAAAGATTTATCAGTAGAATATGGAGATTTTGTTGCTATTAAAGATTTAAATTTAGAGATTCAACCCAATCGGCTGACCGTTATTTTAGGACCCAGTGGTTGTGGTAAAAGTACATTGCTATCAAGCATTTGCGGATTGGTTAGGCCAAAGAGAGGCTGTATCTATTATGAGGATGAATGTTTATTTTCTCAAGAAGATCAGATCAACATACCGGTTGAAAGAAGAAATATTGGGGTTGTTTTTCAAGAAAACTCCCTTTGGCCTCATATGAATATTCGCGGGAATATTGCTTTTCCTCTCAAAATGAAGAGGGTTTCTAAAGATGAAATAAATAGAAAAGTAGACCAAGTAATTGAAACGGTAAATTTGAAAGAAAAAGGTCTTAAATACCCACACCAATTGAGTGGTGGAGAAAAACAACGAACGGCTTTAGCGAGAGCGATTGCCATGAATCCCAAGGTACTGTTATTGGATGAACCTTTGGCTAATATTGATAATAACTTAAAATATCAATTGATATATGAAATAAAAAGAATACAAAAACTGTATAAAACGACTATGGTATATGTCACCCATGATCAAGAAGAAGCTTTTGAAGCCGCAGATGAAATTGTAGTCATGAACAAGGGTGAGATCATTCAAAAGGGCAAACCGGAGGAAGTGTATTATTATCCAAATAATAGTTTTGTAGCAGGTTTTCTGGGAGAGAATAATATTTTAAGCCTAGATGAAGGAGAGAAATATTGTGCTTTATGTCATAATGATTGGGGGAAAATGAGTTCTAAAATTGCTGTTAGACCGGAAGATATTTTGATAAAGAAAGAGGGGAAATGTAAAGGGAAAGTAAAAAACATAACTTTCAAAGGACACAAGACTAATATCATAACCCAATGCGGTGAAAAGCAATTGACCTTGTATCATGAGAATAGTCAGAAAATAAAGGTGGGTGATGAAATCCAATTTGATATAAAAAGGTACCACCTGATTAAATAAAAAATAATTTGGTGGTATCCTATACAGGCTACCACCTAAGAACTATGATTCAATATTTAATATTGTATGTTCTAACTAAGCGCATTATTTCTTCTGAGGTCTTTTTAAATTCTTCTACAGTTACTAATAGTTGCTCAAATTCCTTGTTTTGATTAAGAGGCGAAGATTGCTTCATTTTATCAAGGTTTTCAAGTGCCTCACTAAAGTGTTGAACGGCGGGATAAACAAGCTGATATATCCAATAGTTAATGCTAAAAGGTGAATAGCACTTTGTGAGTACAAGACTTTCCATAAAGCCTTGACATCGATAATGATAGTATCGTCCTTCTTTAAATGCGTCAATAAATTTTTTAAAACTGGGGTTTGTATTAAACATTTGATATTCCAAAAGGATATGAATGCTATTAGTCATGCTGATGATCTGTTTACTTAAAATAAAAAGAAGTCTCAATATTTCTGTTGATATTTTATCGTAATGCTCAAATATCCGGAACATAAAATCACCTCAATTGCTTTCCATTTATAATATGAAGGCTTTGTAACTTAGGTTCAATACAAAAAGAGCATGTGTCAGGCATGAAATTTACAAAAACAGTCATGAATATAAACTAAATGAAGGCAAAAAAGATTTTCTGTCGAATTATAGATTGTATGCAGGCTTTCTAAAAGAAACAAGATTTGAAGAATAGTTTTTAAATTCGCTTGAATAAACAGGAGGCAATAATGAAAAAAATAGTATATATATTAATAATCGTTTTATTGGTTGGATGTAAAACATCTGAAGTATCCGATGGGGAAAAAATGTTTATAGACGATTTAAATCAGCTGGTAGATATCATAATCAATGAAGCATTAAATACTTGTGATAGTGATACTTTGGAAAATTTAAAAGAAGAAGCTTTATTAAAAATTGAAGAAAATATGTCAGAAAGAGATTTTTATGTAGCACTTTTACCCATTGTAAATTCTGCACGTGTACATTTAGTTTACCCTCAAGCAACAATGGAGCGATTTAAAAATGAAGCCGTATATATTCCGATTACAGTTCAAACGTCAAATGACAAGATCTACTTAATCGACGATAAAACAGGAACATTGCCTATAGGTTCAGAAATAATTTCAATTAATAAGTATCCCATAGAAAAGATTAAGACGCTCATCAATATGCTAGGTCCTAATATGGAAGAATATGAAGAACATATGGGTCCTTTAACAGAAGAAGACAAAAGACTTATTCGATCCCGAATGGATATGACTTTTAGTGCTTATCTGATATACCTATTGGAAAGTACAGAGTATGAAATAACGCTAAGTGATAATGGACAATTAAAGGAATATACTGTGTCGGCAATTGGTCTATCGGAATTAAATACATGGTTATTCCCCGTAATAGAGAACGAAGCCCCGGACGGCACGTTTACAGCGCAAGATTATTCAACAAAAGAAACGTTAGAAAATACAGGTTTTGTGGTGATGTACTATAAAAATAGCACGCATTAATATATTTGAAAACTTACAGAAAAAGTAATAAATATAAAATAAATGAAGGTAAAAAAGATTTTCTGTCGAAATATAGTAGAAAATCTTTTTTTGTTGGGGGTAGAGGATGTTTGCAAAAGTATTGAGCTGTTCATTGAAGGGGATTGAATCAGAGTTAACGGTGGTGGAAGCGGACTTATCCAATGCGATACCTTCTTTTAATGTAGTAGGGTTGCCGGATGTAGAAGTGAGGGAATCAAAAGAAAGGGTACGCTCTGCTATTGTTAATTCCGGTTTTAGATTTCCTTCTAAAAGGATTACCATTAATCTTTGTCCGGCAGATACAAGAAAAGAAGGGACACATTTTGACTTGCCAATGGCAGTAGGTGTCTTATCTGCTTTAGAGCACATAAAGAAAAAGGATTTCAATGAATATGCTATTATTGGAGAGTTATCATTAGATGGCAAGATCAATCGTATTAACGGTGCATTGCCGCTGATATTAGGTTTAAGAAGTCAAGGGATTGATAAAGTCATTCTGCCCTATGCCAATGCAGAAGAAGCTTCTATTATTGATGGAATAGAGCTCTATCCATTTTGTTATTTGGGGGAAGTTGTGAATTTTTTTAATCGATCTTTTTTAATAGAACCCTATAAAGGTAAAGAAAAGAAAATAAAAGGTAAGTCAAAAGCAACGGAGGATTTTACTGAGGTAGCCGGTCAGGATTCGGTTAAGAGAGCTTTACAAATTGCAGCTGCAGGGGCACACAATATTCTAATGATTGGACCTCCGGGTGCAGGTAAGACCATGCTGGCAAGGCGTATTCCGGGAATACTTCCGGAAATGACCTATGAAGAAAAATTAGAGGTAACCAAAATATACAGTGTTGCCGGACAACTTTCAGAAAAAAAGGCACTAGTGATTCAAAGACCCTTTAGGTCACCACACCATAGTGTATCCTCTACGGCTATGGTAGGGGGTGGAAGAATACCAAAGCCCGGGGAAGTCTCTTTGGCACATTTCGGTGTTCTTTTTTTAGATGAATTACCTGAGTTTAGCCGAAATGTACTGGAGATGTTAAGGCAACCTATGGAGGATGAAGAAGTAACGGTTTCAAGAGTCAATGCCACCTATACTTTTCCCTCGACATTTATGCTGGTGGCAAGTATGAATCCGTGTCAATGCGGCTATTATGGGGATAGTTTACATGAATGCACTTGTACACCCAGCCAAGTCAGCAAATATATGTCAAAGGTCTCAGGACCTTTATTAGATCGAATTGATATGCATGTTGAAGTTTTCCCTGTTAAATATAAAGAATTGGTTCAGAGTAACAAAAATAAGAGTTCAGAAGCCATGAGAAAAGAAGTAGAAGCAGCAAGAGCTATACAAATAGAAAGATATAAAAACTACAAAATACATTATAATTCACAGCTAAGCCCTTCTTTAATGAAGCATTACTGCACATTAGGCAAAGAAAGCAAAGCTTTATTAGAAGCAGCCTTTGAAAAAATGTTTTTAAGTGCCAGAGCTTATAATCGTATTATTAAACTAGCCAGAACCATTGCGGACCTAGATGCCGGCACAAACATAGAACCTATGCATGTTGCGGAAGCTGTACAGTATAGAAATTTAGATAAAAAATATCGTGGCATATAGGTGGCAAAAATGGATGGAAATTTATATGATATATGGTTGAGTACTTTAAAAAGTATAACGCCGCAGAAAAAAATTAATCTATTGGAGTATCATAATAGTAGTGAAGAGGTTTACCACGCGTCCAAGGGTGCATTAAAAAATGTTGAAGGAATAAATGAAAAAACAGCAAATATTATAATAATGAATAAAGATTTGGATGAGGCTAAAAGAATATATGATAAGATGGAGAAAGAAAAGATAAGAGGTATGATGTTTTTTGATCCAGAGTATCCATCGTGCCTAAAAGAAATATACAATCCGCCATTTTATTTGTATATACAAGGTGAATTAAAAGACGAGGATAAAGACGCTATCAGCATAGTAGGTGCAAGAAAAGGGACGGCATATGGGAAATGGGCGGCCCACAGTATTGCAAGCAGCTTAGCCCAATGCAGTGTAACCGTAGTAAGCGGTATGGCTTATGGAATAGATTCCCATGCCCATCAAGGTGCGTTAGACAGTAATGGTCGTACAATAGCTGTATTAGGTTGTGGTGTTAATGTCTGTTACCCAAAGAAAAATCAAGGGTTAATGAATAAGATTATCAGCTCAGGTGCTGTTATCTCTGAATACCCGCCGGATACACCGCCAAATCCGGCTTATTTTCCTCAAAGAAACCGTATTATCAGCGGGTTATCCAGAGCTTTAATCGTTGTTGAAGCCGGGATAAAGAGTGGTTCTCTAATAACTGCCGAATATGCATTGGAACAAGGCATTGATATATATGCTGTACCGGGAAACATTCAAAGTATATACAGCAAAGGAACCAATAAACTGATAAAAGAAGGTGCTATGCCAATTGTTGATATTGACGAATTTCTTCATGAATTAAATTTAAGTAAAAAAAAGAATATTTTAGATCATATCATTTTGGGTGGTGATGAGAAAAAAATCTATGAAATGATTGAAAAATCACAGCCCGTCCCAATGGATACTTTAACGTATCAGCTAAAAAAACAACCTTCGGAAGTCCATGCACTGCTAACAATATTAGAGATAAAAGGATTAATTAAAGTGATGTCGGGGAAAATAATTATTGCAAAATAAACTTGTAATGCTATAATCAAAAAAGCGGTTGTATTTGGGATTAACTGGTTTTTGAGATTTAATAAATAATCGAATTTAAGTAACAATATCTAAATGCTGATGGTGTTAAATAAAAAAATTAATAAAAATTTAATACCTTTTCTAACAAAAATATGTTTTAATAATCAGCATAGTGGATAAAAAAACAATGAGGTGAACTTAATGGCAGAAAAATCTTTAGTAATTGTTGAATCGCCTGCAAAGGCAAAGACAATAGGTAAATTTCTAGGAAGTCGATATAAAGTAGTAGCTTCTGTAGGTCATGTACGTGATTTGCCTAAAAGTAAAATGGGGATAGACATAGAAGATAACTTTGAACCAAAATATATTAATATTCGTGGCAAAGGTGACGTTATAAAGGAACTAAAAAAAGAAGCTAAAAAAGCTAAAAAAGTCATGCTGGCAACCGACCCTGATAGAGAAGGGGAAGCTATTTCATGGCATATTGCTCATATTTTGGGTATAGAAGAAGATCAAAAATGCAGAATTGAATTCAACGAAATTACTAAAAACGCAATTAAAAATGCTGTAAAATCACCTAGACAAATAGATATGGGGCTTGTAGATGCGCAGCAAGCGCGAAGAGTTTTAGATCGATTGGTAGGTTATAGCATTAGTCCTTTATTATGGAGAAAGATCCGCAGAGGATTAAGTGCAGGAAGGGTACAATCTGCAGCATTAAAAATTATATGTGATCGAGAAAAAGAGATTGCAAAATTTGAACCCAAAGAATATTGGACAATTCATGTCGAATTGTCTTCAGATAAACAAAATAAACAAAACTTTAAAGCTAAACTGGTTGAGCACTTATCTAAAAAAATAGACATTAATAATAAAGAAGAAGCCGATGCGATCTTAAAAGCATTGGACAATAACGAATATAAAGTGAAAAAGGTAGAAACCAAAGAAAAAAGTAAAAGACCTTCACCGCCTTTCACAACCAGCAGCCT
>JANQMT010000051.1:0-33624 GCA_028279945.1 Clostridia bacterium | reverse complement strand
ACGAAACCATTTCATCTATTATGTCTCCTTGTACATTATATTTAGGTATTTAAGGTTACCTATAAACCTGCGGTCCAAATTAATCACTTACCAAAAGGAATAATATATTATTAAATGAACGTTGGCTAATATTTTATCTTTTCCAGCTCAGACAATTTTGTGTCTAAATTATATATATTATAATACTTTTTGAATTAAATTATTGTCGAATTTTGTAAAATCATATGTTTTGTTAAATTAATGTTACTGACTTATTCATAACATTTTATAATGTAACTTTATAGTTGTTAAAAATATACTGGAATAAAATTCTAATAATGAAAATATCATGATAACATCTAAAAAAGTTACATTTAAGTGGTGTATCATGTTCGATATAAGAGAATACGTGGATCTATTGGAAAAACATTTCTTGTATCTACTACAATGGTCGGTTGTTTCATTAGTTTTATAATCTCATCTACGTCAAATATCATATTGAATTGTTTTGCAGTAATCAACAAACAATCTGCATTTTTTATACATTCTTCAAAAGATTTGACTTGATAAGGGTACGGAGGACTGACCAAAGAATCAAAAGCATAAATTTTTGCCCCTTCGGTTATTAACTGAGATACAATTTCTATTGCCGGGCTATATCTACAGTCGGCGCAATAATCCTTCATAGCTAACCCCACTATTGCAATTTTTGATTTTTTTAAACTTTTTCCTTCTTTCTTAAGGGCATCTTTTACTATTTTTACTATCTCTTGAGGTCTTTTTTCATTTAATTGACGCGCCGTTTGCATTAATGTTAAAGGTACAGAGGCATCCTTTTCTAAAGCACCTTCTAAATATTTTAGTGCATTGGGCAAACAATAACCTCCGACACCGGGGCCCGGTAAAAGCAGTTCTATTCTTGGATGTGTGTTGACGAGTTCACGTAATTCATAAATATCAACCCCCAGATGAGAAGAAATTTTACTTAATTCGTTAATAAGTGAAATGTCCACATCTCGAGTTATATTTTGTACAACCTTTACCATTTCAGCCGTTAATATATCCGATGCTTTTTCTATTTTGGAATGGGATAAACTTTTAAGAAAAATTGCTGCTTTATTATAACTTTCATCATCTAGACCAGCTAATATTCTCACATTATTTTCTAATTCTTCAAATGCTCTGGTTTCTAAAATGGTTTCAGGCGAATATGCCAGATATATTTTTTTATTAAGGGATTTTATTTTTGGTGCAATAAAGTTGTTACATGTTCCGGGAATCATGGTTGTTCTAAAAATCAACAAATCCTCATCTACTAAATATGGTAAAATAGTGTCTAGTAAATTTGATAACGGGGAAATATCATGGCTGCCATCTTCTTGGTCTGCGATACCAACTGTTATAATAAATACTGAAGGATCACTGTTTTGTCTATTAAAATTATTATGGACGGACAGCTTATCATTTTTAATTAAATCTTGCGCCACTTTTCCAATATGAGCACCTTTATAAAGCTCTTGTATATTAATAGAACCTTTTTTAATTGCTTCTACTACTTTCTCATTGATATCAATTCCTATGACATCATGTCCTTTTAAAGCTATCCATGTCGCCATAGGTAATCCGATATGGCCCAGTCCAAAAACATATACATGCATATATGCTCAACCTCCACATTTCATTAATCATCATATTTCGATGTTATAGCCATTTTTCACCTAAAATATCATATGATTCTTTAAAGGATAATGTTTATGTTTTATCAAAATATATTACATAAACTCTAATCCAGTCGAATGAAATAGGAAGAAGTCTACTATATTTCACTATTATCTAATTTTTAGATATGCGGTTTTAAAGCTTCTATAAATTCATGTGCTCGCTGATAACAGGTGTGGTGGTTGTGGACTTCTTTATATCCTTCTGCAGCAATTGCTTCACGAGCAGTATCGTGCTTTAAATAATAATTTACCAATTCTAATGTCTCTTCTTCCGAGTCGGTCAATGCAAGATGCTTTCGGTCTTCAAAGATATTGGATAACGCCTTAGTCCTATAGGAGAGAAAAAATGCTTGGCATCCAAGTACTTCAAATGGTCTGCCTGTGGTTTTGGTTTCAGAAATATTATCCCATTCCAAACCCAGCACAATTTTCGATGAACTATATAATACAGGAAGTTCATAATAATTCAGATAACCTTTAAAAAATTTTTGAGGAACAAGTGTATCCCAGCCTTCTCCCCAAATTGTAATATGATAACCCCTTTCAACCAGCGGAATTACGATTTTATCGATACAGGTTTTTCTTAATATTTCTTCACCATTATTTTCTGTTCCCAAAACTTGATTAATAACATAATCACATTGAAGCCGTTCATGAAAACTGGCTGCTATTGTTATATCTGCCCTATACTTCTCATCAGGCTCCCGCCTGTTATGAAGCGGAGGATAATATCCATATCTTAGCAATGAACAAGGTTTTCCGATACGCTTATACCCTTCCAGGCACTCTTCCGCAGGCGTAAAAACAAAGTCAGCACTCTCTGCAATTTTTATGCTATATCTCTGATGATATGTGCGGTCCTCTGTTGCCCAATAGACGTGAAAAATCCCTTTATCTTTGCAGGCTTTTTTTAATGCTTCAAAATCAACATGAATTTCAGGTCGACCAATAGTGAAAATAAAATTTGGTTTTACCTCATCAATAAGTTTACAAATTTGTAAATAACTCATACCATATCCATTAAATACAGCTCGAACATATACACCTATATCTGATACCGCTGTATGAAAGCCCATATAAAGCGGATAAGTACAAAATGTCAATATTCTTAGCACCAATATCTCCTCCTTAATATTTATTCGATATAATGTATTCACATCTTTAGAGGTTTGTTATCAATTTTCTACAAATTTGAATATAATGCATTAGAGTTATCAGTGAAATGTATTTTAAGGAGTGATCCATTTGTATAAAATTCTTTTTTGTAATTTTAATCCTCGAAGCACTTGCAATGCCCATCTTGGATATCAAGCCTTGGGGCATAAAATAAAAAACTATGCATGTGAAGGGTTAAATATTCCAGACGAAAAAATACAGCACGATTTGAATCAACTAATTGATTCATTTCAACCGGATTTTGTATTTTCATATGGTTGGTGGAAAAACATCGTCAATATTGATGCATTTTGTGATGTCCTTAAAAAAAAGGGTATATTTCACGTTTACTGGGCAATTGACGATCCGGTATGTTTCGAGAGTATTTCTTTGCCCATTGCCAAGAAATGCGATTTAGCATTTACTTCTGTAGCGGAGTGCATCCATCAGTACAAAAATAACGGCGTAGACGCTTATCTGCTTTTAGACGGTTGTTATCCCTCCGAACACACAAAAATAACTCCTAGAAAAAAGTATTCACATGATTTAGTACTTCTAGCACATAATTATAACGTCACTTGGGACCCTGATTATTTCTCTTACAGGTTTAATGGTATAGAAAATATCGTCAAACCTATCGTTGAAAATAATTATGACCTAATGGTTTGGGGGTTATGGTGGACAGATTCAGATAGGATATATCAACTTCCGGAGAAAAATTATGGTCATGTATTATCTTACGGAGAGGAAGCAGCTATCTATTCTTCATCAAAAATCGTCTTAGGACTACAAACTGTTGGTAATTCCAAAACTCACTTCTCTCCACGAACATTTGAAGCACTTGCATGCGGTGCTTTTCATCTGTCCCAATATTCTCCGGCACTAGAAGAATTCTTTATCAAAGGCGTTCATATGGAATGGACGAAATCACGGGAAGAAACATTAGAGTTGGTTAATTTCTACCTCAATCATGATTCCTCTAGAGAAAAAATTGCAAGAGCAGGGCAAAAAGAAGTTTATGAAAAACATACCCTGCTACATCGTGTTCCTAATGTAATCAGTATTATTGAAAAGTTTTTATAAAAGCTGCATTATAAATAACTTAGATCCTTAAGAATTAAAACAAATTCATTAAGAATCCAAGTTATTTATTTTATTTCTCAAATCAATTCATTTATATAGAATTTAATAGGTTTGTTTTCAATGATTTTGGTAATTTGATAAGCACGGTGTAAATATGTATGGCGACTATATACAAATTCTTGGCCTGATCTTGCAATTTTTTCTCTTTCATCCTTATGATGCAAATAATACTTAACTGATTCCAATGTTTCCTCTTTGGATTTGCTCCACAAAAGATGTTTTTTATCTGTAAAAAAAGTCTCTAGTGCCGGTGAATATTGAGTAAGATAACATATTCCACTGCCCAAAGCTTCAAACACTCTCATGGATAACATGGTTCTTGATATGCCTATGGAAAGGAACCCTATTGCCATTTTACATGATGAATATACATCTGCTATTTCAGTTGAATCTATAACACCTCCATAGTATTTGGAATCTAAAACAAAGTGTCTATCTTCATCCAACCACCATAGACCATATACCTTTATGTCATAGTTATTTTCTATTAATGGTATTAGAACATGTTGAATACCATTTATTCTATTAGGAAATGGCACATATTGTTTCCAATTATAATTGTTAGCTAACAGAACAATATCATTGGTATACTGTTTTAAAGGAATTGTTTTAGTATGTATACTTGGGTCACAGGCACATGGAAGGAAATAAGCATTTACGCCTTTAGCCTTGTAAGTTTGTATACAATCACCATCCGTTGTAAAAATATAATGGCTGAATTTTGCCATAGGAATGGTTATATGATCCATGTACGTAGGATCATCAAAAGCCCAAAAAACGTGTATGCAATTTTCTGATTTTACAATTTGTTCATAATTTTCTATGTCAATATTTTCATCCCACCATCCATAGCTTAAGATGACATCCGGTTTATATTGTTTAATAATTTTCTCTATTTTTTGTACGTTCCCGTCTTTATCATTATTGTATTCCAGTGAAAATTCTTTTACTTGATATCCTAAAGATTCAATATTATGTGCAATGGGAAGAAATACTTTTGAATTAAAATTTAGTACTAAATATTTTTTCATCAAAAAACCCTTTCTTACAAATTAAAACTACATTAACTTGCCCGAATATATAAGGTAATAAGCTACAATTCATTTTATTCTTAAGTAAATCAAAAAATTCATGAGTAGTTGAATGTAAACCCATCTCAATATATTACTCGTCACAATAAAATTTATACAGAATACTATGTACTGAGAATTGTAGAATTTTCTTTAAAAATAGGATAATTTGAAGAAAAGCTACTTGGAGGAATAAATATGAACATTCTAGTTACAGGTGGCAAAGGCGTCGTAGGATCACACCTAGTAGATTTACTACAACAAAGAGGACATGATGTATGGGTATGTGATTTGAAGCATTGTCATGATGAGAATTATTACCGAGCAGATGTCAGTCAATATAGAAAAATGCTTGAGATATTTGAAAATCAAAAGTTTGATTATGTATATCATCTTGCTGCAGAGTTTGGAAGATGGAATGGGGAAGATCATTATGAAGAACTTTGGATAACCAATGCAGTAGGAACAAAAAATATGCTGAGGTTACAAAGAGAATACGGATTTAAAATGGTTTTTGCCAGTACTTCAGAAGTATACGGAGATTATGACGGTGTCATGTATGAAGATGTAATGGAAAAATATGAAATAAAGCAAATGAATGATTATGCCATCACCAAATGGGTCAATGAAATGCAAATATTAAACGAAACAGAAATGTTTGACAACCAGGTTGTTAGAGTCAGAATCTTTAATACTTATGGCCCAGGAGAGTATTACACGCCCTACAGGAGTGCTATTTGTATCTTTACCTATAAAGCATTAAATAATTTACCCTATACAGTATATCTGGGTCACAAGAGAAATGCATTATATATTACAGATTGTGCTGTGGCATTAGCGAATATCGTTAATCATTTCAAACCGGGAGAAGTGTACAATATTTGCGGTTCAGAAGTACATGACATGAAGCTCGTTTCCGATATGATTTTAAATCATTTAGGAAAAGATGACCAGCTCGTTAACTATGTCAATGAAGAAGCCTTTACTACAAAAATAAAAATCCCGGACATCACCAAAACTCAAAGGGATTTGAATTATAATCCAACGGTAAAACTTACTGAAGGTATTCCAAATACCGTTGAATGGATGAAAAAGGTATATCATATATAATTCATTGTTTATGGATTCCTTCTTTTCAAATATTAAAGGAGACAACATAATGTGTCTCCTTAAGATAATTTGACTACTTAATAAACGATGTAACCAACCAGTACTTTAATTCTTCATTCTATTCTTTGAAAAAATCTTTTAATTGATCTCCAAAAATATCTCCCAGAGTGGTACCTTGTTCGGGTTCTTTTATACTCGATTCTTCTTCTGTTGCATGTCCTTCGGCTTCTTTAATGCTTAAACTTAATTTCTTATTTTCTTGGTCTATTTTTAGTATTTCAACCTCGACTTTGTCACCTCGGTTTAAAACATCTGAAGGCTTATGAACATGATTGGAAGAGATTTCAGAAACATGCACCAATCCTTCTATACCTTCTTGAATTTCAACAAATGCACCAAAATCTGTAAGCCTGACGACTTTTCCTTCTACTATATCGCCTACCTGGTATTCACTTATAATACTTTTCCAAGGGTCTTCTTCTACTTTTTTCAGCCCTAATCCTATTTTTTTAGTTTTAGTGTCAAACTTCAATACATCTACTTCAACTTCATCCCCTTCAGCAACGACTTCTGAAGGATGCTTTACTCTATTCCAAGAAAGCTCACTAATATGAATAAGCCCTTCCACGCCGCCGATATCTACGAAGGCACCAAAATTCATTAACTTGGTTACAACACCTTTATATTTTTTTCCAACTTCAATATCTTTTAATACTGCTTCTTTTAGCTTTTCTCGTTCTTCTATTTCAACAGCTTTGCGGGAAAGAACTATACGTTTTTTCTCTAAGTCAAAATCTTCTACTCTTACTTCAAGCTCTTTTCCTACAAACTCATTTAAATCTTCTACATAACGGTATGCAAGTAATGATGCGGGTATAAAGCAGCGAATGGTTTTATAGAATGCGACGACACCGCCTTTAACCACTTGTTTTACATTAACCTTGATTTTTTCTTTATCATCAAATGCTTTTTTTAATTCGTCCCAAGCTACTATCTCTACCGCTCTTTTTTGGGATAAAGTAACATTACCTTCTTGATCATGAGGATTGAGAACGTAAACAGAAATAACATCTCCAACTTTAATTTCATTTTCATCATCTTGTTTTTCAATGAATTCTTCTTTGGCAATAACACCATCAGAAAAATGTCCTATGTTGACAATCACTTCATCTTCCTTTACGGTAACAACGGTACCGTCAATAACATCTCCTTTTAATATTTCTTTCATGGAATCATCAATTTGATCTATCACTGATTCCATTGATTGTTGTTCATCGCTCATATTAATCTACCTCCATAATAATTTAATTAATAATTCGATATACTAATATCATTTGTTTTTATACGCTTAATATGACAATTTTCTCAATTGCTTAAATATACCATATCTTTTGTCATTTTTCAATTGTTGTGACGATTTGTTGTTAATAATCAAATTTTTTTATTTTCTATACTCTATATGTCATGATTATAAAACAAGGTAAGAATCAGTTTGTAGTGGTTTCGAATTCTAAATTTAAAAAAAGATGCCTTGAGGACATCTTTGCTTTTGGCGCTGTTTACTATTATAAGCAGTTTTTAATTTACTTAATATTCATTGATTTCAAAGAAACATATCTTATCAAAGATGATATAGTCTTTTCTGCTGTTAAATGGTCCTGTGTTCCAGTCTTTTTCTATGGTGTAGTAGGCATCTCCTGTTCCGTTGTCTTTTGCTTCGTACCAATTTATAAAGTTATTGACTTCTGTCATAGTTAAGTCATATTCTTTTTCTGCTCCATTCACCATTGTAATAACTACGATTGCACTTCCGGTTTGAGGGGATGTTGATACTTCAGGTGTTGCTGAAGCTTCATTTGAGTTAGGGCTTTCTGTCCCTGACACTATAGCAGATACAACATAGTAATATGTAATGCCATTGGTTACGTCAGTATCTGTGTAGGATGTATTGGTTACACTAATAGCTCTTGTAGTGTAAGGGCCTCCTGATGTCGTTGCTCTTTTTATTGTATAGCTCATAGCGTCTGTTATTGCATCCCATGATAAATTTATCTGTGAATCTCCTGCTGTTGCTGTAAGGTTTGTTGGAGCATCAGGAGCTTGTTGTGTACTAAGAGGTGTAAATACTTCTACAGTGTCTAAATTATCTGTAATGATTCTTCCACCTACAGCATATACCTTTCCATTGGCTTCGGCTACGCCTAATCCATTTCTAGGTGCTGACATGCTTGCTTTTGTCTTCCATGTATCGGCTTCTGGATCATATTCTTCTACTATGTCTAAGCCACCAGCTGCACCAACTCCACCAATAGCATATATCTTTCCATTGGCTTCTACTACGCCTAAATTATATCTAGGTGTTGGCATGCTTGCTTTTGTTGTCCATGTATCAGTCACTGGGTCATATTCTTCTACAGTATCTGTATGGCCACTACTAATAAATCCACCAATAGCATATATCTTCCCACCGGCTTCGGCTACGCCTAATCTAATTCTAGGTGTTGGCATACTTGCTTTTGTTGTCCATGTATCAGTCGCAGGGTCATATTCTTCTACAATATCTAAGCCACCACTTCCACCAATAACATATATTTTCCCATTTAATTCTGCTATTCCAAAATGATGTCTAGGTATTGGCATGTTTGCTTTTGTTGTCCATGTATCAGTCGCAGGGTCATATTCTTCTACAATATTTGAGCTACCCATTCCACCAATACAATATATCTTCCCATTTACTTCTGCTATTCCAAAACTATGTCTAGGTGTTGGCATGCTTGCTTTTGTTGTCCATGTATCAATCGCAGGATCATATTCTTCTACTGTATTTATGCTTTTCGAATCAACTTGTCCACCAATAGCATATATTTTTCCATTTGCCTCTATTAAGCCTAAAGCAGGTCTGGCAGTTGGCATACTTGTTTTTGTCTCCCAACTACCTAAGTTTTCATCTACTGCAAAACCAATATTTGTTGAACTTAATAATACCACTAAGATTAATAAAGCTATTAATACATTAAATTTCTTTTTCATTATATATCCCTCCACTTTTGAAATATTCTAATCACAGATATTGTATAATATTGGCATATAATGTTAAAGTCTGTTATTTGTAGTTTTTTTCAAATATAATTAAATGTTATATACTTATTGTTATATTATTAAAACTTTTAATGAAGAAACAAAAGCGTTCCCTTAAATCCTATTTAGGGAACTTATTAATTTAATATCTCTAATATGATGAGTTATTTCATGAATTCATCATGTATCCTTTCTATAAACGAATCTCTTTCAATTCCTTTCACATAATTTTTATTACTATATGTTAATCCTCTAAATTCTTCTTTGATAAGATAAGTGTATTTTTCTACATCACAATTTTTATAGTCATAATAACTAAATTTAATAAAATCATCATATCTCTGTATTGCGTTTAAATGAATGGATTCGTTAAAATGATTTTTTATCGTCTCAATAAAAAGTTAGGTCTTGATTTGAGTCCTCATAAGTTAAAATACAATTTTGCAACTAACTATTGTATTAATGCATATAAGGAAAATGAAGGTGAACCATTTTATACTGCAAGTTTTGGTAAAAATCAAAAAAAATAAAAACCTTACAACGTTGAAATTGTAAGGTTTTTGCTTTTGGCGAGGCATGAGGGATTCGAACCCCCGGCCAACTGATTCGAAGTCAGGTACTCTATCCAGCTGAGCTAATGCCCCATATAAATGTTTATAAATATGTGGTGGGCAGTATTGGATTCGAACCAACGACCCCTTGCTTGTCGAGCAAGTGCTCTAACCAGCTGAGCTAACCGCCCACACCCATAAATAATATTATAACGAAAATTTCAAACAAAGCAATGGTTTTTTGTGACAAATATATATAGTTACCTAATATCTAAGACTTATCTAACTTAACGGCTCCTCACCAACCGAATGGGTAGCAAAATGAGAAACGATTGCGTCGTTGGGGCAGATGGTTTTACATTTGCCGCATCGAATACATTCCGGATGGTTAGGGGTTTTGATAACATTCACGTCCATTAGACATGCACTGTGGCATTTACCGCATCGAGTACATTGGTGAGACACTATTTCGTATCTATAAAAACTATACTTATTAAATAATGCATATATGGCCCCAAGTGGGCATAGAAACTTGCAAAAAGTTCTGTATAAGAGGATACACAGCACTATTATTACAATCAATATCAACATCTTCCACGCAAACAATAATCCTATTGCGCCTCTTAATCCTTCATTAACACTTAGTAATGGAACACCTGCCATTAACGTTCCCGCAGGACAAATCCATTTACAGAAGTATGGATCACCGCCTGCTAAGGGATGTTTTAAGATAATAGGTAACAATATAACGAATAGTAATAATACACCATATTTCAAAAACCTAAGATATCTGAAACCACCTTTTATTTTATACTTAGGCGATGGTAATTTATATAATAAATCTTGTATTAGACCAAAAGGACACAGCCAGCCACAGATAAATCTTCCCATGGTTATCCCAAATAGCAAAAGAATCCCAATGACATATGCTGAAAATTTATATTTAATGCTTCCTAAAACCGCCTGTAAAGATCCTATAGGACAAGACCCCACAGCTCCGGGACAAGAATAACAGCTAAGCCCTGGAACACAAAGCGCTTTAGATTCTCCCCTATATATCGTACCTTTTGCAAAGCCTGCAAAATGACTGTTGGTGGCTATACTAAAAAAGAATTGAACAAATTTTCTGTTTCTAAATAATCCAAACATAGTATCTACATCCTTTATCATCATTATGATGATGAACGAATACATATTATTAGCTACAGGAGGTATTTGGTATATAATTTGTAATGGAGAAATGTAGTTTTAATGGAGTGCAACGGAGTTAAAACCAAAGGGTTACAATACCTAGCAGAGGTTTAGGGCACTGACCGTCAAACTATAGTATGTTAAAAATTAATTTCCCTTTGTTCTTTTCGCAATGAAAATTTTATACCAAATGTCTCTCAACGTAAATCAAGATGCAAGAGTTTTAGTCCATATTGACATTCTTCATGTACTTCTAATGAGTGAAGCTTCCATCAAATTCTTTGACTACAATTAATATGGAGGCATTTAATAACCCTAATTATCAGCCAATTCCAATACACTCTAAACATATATTAATGGACTTAGTTATAACCGTAGCCACTTCATCTATGTATATGCCTGACGCTATGAGCACAATTGCCAGTATAAGTATGGATATTCTTAAATATTTCATAAGTAAGCCCCTCCTTACAATTGAAAAATAGCATAGTTGGGTGGAAAGGTCAAGGTTTATTTGGTAGTTCAAACAAATTATTGTCAATGGTCAAAAGGAGGACATTGCATAGCAAAATCCTCCTTAATCTTAAATCACAGCTTGTATATTAAGTTATTATTTGTATATTAATTTCCCAATATCTTTACGATAGTAAGCGCCATCAAATTGAATTTTTTCTGTATTATCATAAGCTTTTTGTCTTGCTTCTTCTAAAGTGTCTGCCCATGCTGTGACGCCCAGGACTCTGCCTCCATTGGTAACGACTTGTCCGTCTTTAAGCTTGGTTCCAGCGTGAAAAACCATTACATCTTCATCCACTTTATCCAACCCGGTTATGACTTTGCCTTTCTCGTAGCTTCCAGGATATCCTCCTGATGCCATAACAACACATACTGTATTTTTATCTGACCATTTAATTTCTTGCTGCTCTAATTTGCCTTCAATGATACTATCTATAATATCGATTAAATCAGTTTCCAACCGTGTCAACACAGTTTGAGCTTCCGGGTCTCCAAAACGAACGTTGAATTCTAATACTTTTGGCTCTCCATTTTTTATCATAAGACCTATGAACAAGATTCCCTTGAAGTCCAGACCGTCCTTTTTAAAGCCTTCAATAACAGGCGTTAATACTTGCTTTTCTATTTTCTCATCTAATGTTTCATCATATATCAAACTGGGAGAATAGGTCCCCATTCCACCAGTATTTGGTCCTTCATCGTTGTCGAATATCTTTTTGTAGTCTTGTGCAGATACCATTGGTACGATAGTATTTCCATCTACAAAGCATAAAATAGATGTTTCGATTCCCGTTAGAAACTCTTCTATCACCACTTTATCCCCTGCACTTCCGAATACTTTATCTTTCATCATCTCTTCAAGTGCTTTGAGTGCAGTGGATTCATCCTCTGCTATGACGACACCTTTCCCAGCAGCCAATCCATCCGCTTTAATGACCATAGGGTATCCATATATGCCAAGGTCTTGTTTCGCTGATTCAAAATCAGTATATTCCTTGTATTGTGCTGTAGGAATTTGATGTCTCATCAAAAACTCTTTTGTAAAAGCTTTGCTGGATTCTAACTGTGAGCACTTTTTATTAGGAGCAAATATCTTCAGTCCTTCGCCTTCAAATACATCTGTTATGCCTTCAGCCAAAGGGGCTTCCGGTCCAACAATGGTTAGGTCTATCTTTTTTTCCTTAGCGAAGGTACATAATCCTTGTATGTCTTCAGCAAAAATATCAACACATTCTGCCAAATCAATTATTCCTGCATTGCCAGGTGCACAGTAAATTTTTTTTACTTTTGGACTTTTGGCAAGCTTCCACACAAGGGTATGCTCACGTCCTCCAGATCCGACAACTAATACTTTCATGATACATTGCCCCCTATTTTTTCATGTATTTTTCAATCATTTCATCATAATCATAAAAATCACCTATCATTTTTTCGCAGGTGTTGCCTTTATTATCCTTGGCTTTAATTACTAAGATCATATCCGGAAATTCCGGTTCTCCTTCTATTTCATATTTGCCTGAAAAAAAATATTTTCTCTCAAACTCATTCGTTATATCATGCACTGCTCTCTCAGGAATTGAATTTGAGATATCGTTTATATCCATAGGAATATAATTGGTCTCCTTTAGAAAATCGATTGTATTGATATAGCGATTACCATAGTACACATCTGCTTTGACTTCTGTTATCTCTAAGTCTTTTAAGTACTCTGCAAACTCACTTTCTTTCACTTGACCAACAGTTACAAAGAAAGAATAATAACCTTTTTGGTCGCCTTCATGGTATTGACCGCCTAACAGTTCTCCATCAATGTTAATAATTTCATTTATATAGTTACTTATATATACTTTATTTAACATGCCACTTCTGGAGAATGTATCATTTTCTCCAACTAACTGCATTTCATAATTATAGTCAGAAGGAAGCGTTATTTTAACTTTATAGGTTAAACCATTATTTTCAGGTACTTGGAACTTGAATGTTTCATCACTTTTCCTAGGAATCGCTAACACATATAAATTTTCATCTTTATTTTTTTCATTTAGTGAGATTGAAATTTCTATCTCTGCATGTTTTAAATCATCTGTAAAGTTGGTAATATCAATGGAAGATTCTCTTACCCACATAGATTCTTTCTTAAAATCATTTAAAATTCTGCTTACATCAGAACCGATATCATTGACATCATTTTGAAGCATGTTGGATGTTCGGCTTAAGTCGTTTTGAATTATTTCTATCTGATTATAGTTGCTGTAATTCATCCATAGAGAAATAACCAGTAATATGACTAAAACTATATTGCTGTTCATTTTAAAGTCTTTCATCTTTCTTTATCTCCTTTTAATTATGCTTTTAATATTATATCAGAAAGATGTTGTGAACAAAATTAAAATTATATTAAAGTACAAAACTTCACGGCAACCCTTCCCTACAAAAACTGTCACCTGTTCCCTGTCCTCTTTAATGCTTAAAGTGTCTCATTTTGGTGACGACCATGGCTATGCCGTACTCGTTGGCTTTTTTTATTGAGTCTTCATCTCTTACAGACCCACCAGGTTGGATAATAGCGGTAATACCAGCTTTAGCTGCCGCTTCTACGCAATCATTAAATGGGAAGAATGCATCAGAAGCCATTACGCTGCCTTTTGGATCTTCTGTGGCTTGTTTAATGGAATTTTCTACTGCCCAAATACGATTCACTTGTCCGGGCCCCACACCAATAGTCTTTCCGTCTTTCGCCAATACAATGCCATTGGATTTTATGTGTTTTACAACTTTCCAAGCAAATTTCATGTCTTCTAATTCATTCTGAGTCGGTATTCGATCTGTTACCACTTCGAAGTTTTCTTCGTGGTATAATAAGTCATCTTTCTCTTGAACCAGTAAACCGCCGCTAACTTTTTTCAAATCCAACGTGTTTTTATGGCTTTCGGTAATATTTTCAAGTTTTAATAATCTAATGTTTTTCTTTTGCTTAAATATTTCTAAAGCTTCTTCCGTAAAATCCGGGGCAATAACAATTTCAATGAATATTTTATTGATTTCTTCTGCTGTTTTTTCATCAATGGCTCTGTTTGCAGCAACAATACCTCCATAAATAGATATAGGATCAGCCTTATATGCTTTGATATAGGCATCATATATATCATATCCTGATCCAACGCCGCAAGGATTAGCATGCTTTACTGCTACAACCGTTGGTTCATCAAATTCTTTTAGCGCCTCTAATGCTCCATTGGTATCATTGATATTGTTAAAAGACAGCTCTTTTCCATGTAATTGTACTGCTTGTACAAGGTCGCCTGCTTCCGGTTTTATTTCTTTATAATAGATGGATTTTTGGTGAGGGTTCTCACCATATCTTAAATCTTGTACTTTTTCAAAAGTTAAAGTTAATTGGTCAGGCAGCTCTCCATCTATTTGTTTTCTTAAGTAATCCGCAATCATGGCATCATAACCGGCTGTATGTTGAAACACTTTCAAAGCTAATTTGTATTTTGTTTTTTTAGAAACATCTTTTGCTGCATTTAGTTCTTCAATGATTTGCTCATAATCATTTGGATCACAGATTACCGAAACATCTCGATGATTTTTAGCAGCTGACCTTAACATGGTAGGGCCGCCAATATCAATGTTTTCAATAGCATCCTCCAGTGTTACATCAGGCTTCATTATGGTTGCCTTAAATGGATATAAATTGATAGCAACTAAATCAATGGTCCCTATGTTCAATTCATCTAACTGATCCATATGCTCTTTTTTATCCCTCATGGCTAAGATACCGCCATGTACAGAAGGATGCAGTGTTTTGACCCTTCCATCTAAACATTCCGGAAATCCTGTAACCTCTGAAATACCCGTTACTTTAATGCCACTTTCTTTAAGGAGCTTTGCTGTTCCGCCGGTTGAAATGATTTCTACACCCATACTTTCAAGGGCCTTTGAAAATTCTACAACACCGGTTTTGTCCGATACACTGATTAATGCTCTTTTTATCATGATAAACCTCCACTTTAATTAATAATTAATAATTGAAGTGAATTTTGCCAACTCAAAATTTTTAAAAGATTGCCATGTTGCTATGCTTCTCGCAATGACAGAAATAAGAAGGTTTTCGGTAGAAAACCATCCATAATTATTCATTATTAATTATTAATTATCAATTGATTTTATACTTCCTTTATTTTAACGGTTCTGCCGTCAAGCACAAGTTTATTGTCACAGTATAGTTTAACTGCTTTAGGCAGCAGTTGATGTTCTATGTCTAACACTTTTTTTGCTAAAGTTTCAACTGTCTCGTTTTGTTTAACTTCTACTGATTTTTGAAGTATAACAGGACCTGTATCGGTTCCTTCATCGACAAAGTGCACCGTAGCGCCTGTTAATTTTGCACCATAATCCAAAACCGCTTGATGTACTTTTTTCCCGTAGTATCCTTTACCGCAAAAACTTGGTATCAAAGATGGATGGATATTTATAATTTGGTTCTGAAATCTCTTAACCATCTTTTTATCCAATATACTCATATATCCTGCTAGAATCACTAACGATATCTCATGATCTTCTAATATTTTAATAATTGCTTCTGTTCGTTCTTCAACATCAGGATAATTGTCTTTACCAATATAAATGCCTTCTATGCCATGACTTTCAGCTCTTTTTAGGGCAAAAGCATCCGGACTTGAAGATATTACAATTTCAATGTCCCCATTGATATTGCCACTATTGATTTCGTCTATTACTGCCTGCATATTGGTGCCTCCACCTGATACAAGCACTGCTATTTTTATTCGCATAGACTGACACCTTCACCTTTTATTACTTGACCTATAATAGCGGCCTTTTCTCCAACCTCTTCTAATTTTTCAAGGATACCTTGTGCATCATTTTTATCTGCTATCATCATTAAGCCTATCCCCATATTAAAGGTGGCATACATTTCTTCTTGAGAGATGTTTCCTTTTTCCTTCATATATTTGAAGACAGGCGGTATTACCCAACTATTCAATTGAATTTCTACACCATATCCTTTTGGTAAGATTCTAGGAATATTTTCATAAAAACCGCCACCCGTAATGTGTACAATTCCATTAATGTCATATTCTGAAATCACACGATTACAGGCTTTTGTATATATTTTAGTTGGTGTGAGCAATACTTCTCCAACTGTATTTCCCAATTCATCTATTTGATCATGGATATTGTATTGTAATTGATCAAAAAATAATTTCCTTACTAAAGAATACCCATTGCTGTGAATACCACTTGAAGGTAATCCAATCAGGACATTATCTTCTTTAATATTAGATCCATCAATAATTTTTCCTTTATCAACTATTCCCACAGCAAAACCTGCAATATCATATTCGCCATCAGAATAGAAGTCAGGCATTTCTGCAGTTTCGCCACCTATTAATGCGCACTCTGATTCAACACAACCGTCTGCAATGCCTTTTACAATTTCTGCTGTTTTTTCTGCTTTTAATTTCCCGGTTGCAATATAATCCAAGAAAAATAAAGGCTTTGCGCCTTGACATAGGATGTCATTAACACACATAGCAACACAATCTTGGCCTACCGTATCATGCTTGTCCATCATAAAAGCTATTTTAAGTTTTGTTCCTACGCCATCCGTACCCGAAACCAATACGGGTTCTTCAATACCCGTTAAATCCAAATTAAATAACCCGCCAAAACCGCCTAAGCCGGTTAGAACATTTTTATTAAATGTCTTTTGTACATGCTGTTTCATCAGTTTTACAGCTTTTTCACCTTCATGGATATCCACTCCGGCATCTTTATAGGTCAGTGACTCTTTCATTGAATCCTCCTATTATCTATTGATCATTTGATTATAAATAATACCCATTACACATGTCCATATGTAAACAAGTATAAGTACAAGTATAGTTTAAGTTAAAAATGAAAAACAACGTAAACTATTATTGCAAAAGCTTTCAACTCAAAGTTTAACTTGTACTTATACTAAAAGAGAGGAGCATCTTTTTTTAGTCTTTCTCAAAAACATATTTATTACCTCTCTGAGGTACGTCCATAGGATATTCTCCGTTAAAACATGCTGTACACAGCTGATTTTCCGGTAAGCCTATGGCTTCCATTAGTCCTGCAACACTTAAATAACCAAGACTATCCGCACCTATCATTTCAGATATTTCATCTATTGAATGATTTGCAGCTATTAGATGTCTTCTGCTGGGGGTATCTATGCCAAAGTAGCAAGAATGTGCTACCGGTGGGGAACTGACCCTAATATGCACTTCTTTTGCGCCGGCTTCCTTTAACATATTCACTATTTTTCCACTTGTTGTTCCTCTGACGATGGAATCATCTATCATAACCAGCCTCTTACCTTTTACATTGTCTTTTAGTACATTTAATTTCAATCTAACACTTAGCTCTCGCATTCTTTGGTCAGGCTGAATAAAGGTTCTTCCAACATATCTATTTTTTATGAGTCCTTCACCGAATGAAATTCCGGATTGTTGAGCATAACCGATGGCTGCTACCGTACCGGAGTCAGGAACAGCAATAACTAAATCTGCATCCACAGGGTGCTCTTGGGCCAATATTATCCCTGCATTACGTCTGGCTATATAAACATTTCTGCCGTCTAAAATGCTGTCAGGTCTTGAAAAATAAACGTATTCAAATGAACATGCCGCTTTTCTTGTGGTGGTATCGTATTGGATGCTTTTGATTTCATTACCTTCTATTACAACCATTTCACCGGCTTCTACATCTCGAATAAATTCTGCACCCATAACCGAAAAAGCGCAGCTTTCAGAGGATAATACATAACCGCCGTCAACCTTGCCTATGCAAAGCGGCCGAATACCGTGAGGGTCCCTTACACCAACTAATTTATGATCATAAGTAATGACTAATGCATATGATCCTTTAATGACCTTTGTGGTTTCAATAATAGCATCCTCAATTGATAGATCTTTACTGTTTCTTGCAATAAGACTTGCTATAGCTTCGGAATCTATAGAGGTTTGGAAAATAACGCCATTATCTTGCAGCTCATCCCTTATTTCTTTTGCATTCACTAAATTCCCATTATGGGCCAAAGCCAAGCCGCCTCTTTTATGATATACCACTAAGGGCATAGCATTGGCAACGTAGCTTTCTCCGGTAGTTGAATATCTAACGTGTCCTATAGAAATATCGCCTTGGAGCCGCTCTATAATTTCATCATTAAATACTTCTTGTACCAATCCCATTTCTTTATAGTATTGAATTTTACCAGCTTTGTTTGAAGCTATTCCTGCACTTTCTTGTCCTCTGTGTTGAAGAGAATGGAGGCCAAAATAAACTGACCTTGCAATGTCTTTTGAACCGGGCGCATAGACGCCTATAACACCACATTCCTCTTCTAATTTATCCCACGGTGTCTCACCTAAGCATTCGTTCATCTGTATACTCCTTTGTCAAGCTAGATTTGTATATTTACGTTATCCTCGAATTCTACTTAATACTTCCTGATACGTTTCTTCCACATCGCCTAGATCTCTTCTAAAACGGTCTTTATCCATTTTCTTATTGGTTTTGACATCCCATAATCTACAAGTGTCCGGAGATATTTCATCTGCTAATATGACTTGTCCATCGTAAAGGCCATATTCTAATTTAAAATCAATTAATTTTAATCCTTTTTCTAAGAAATATGCTTTCATAATTTCATTGATTTTAAAAGTATATGATTTAATGGTTTCAACTTGCTCTTTTGTTGCCAAATCCAATGCATATACATGATACTCGTTCATCATTGGATCTCCTAAGTCATCATCTTTCAAACAAAACTCGAAAACGATTTCTTTTAACGGAGTGCCTTCTTCTACCCCATAACGTTTAGCCATTGAACCTGCCGCAACGTTTCTGACGATAACTTCTAAAGGCAGTATTTTAACCGCTTTAACAAGGCTTTCTCTCTCACTGAGCAACTCCTCGAAATGGGTCGGTATGCCCTTCGTTTCTAATTCTTGAAATATAATGGATGACATGATGTTATTTACAACACCCTTATCTGACACAGACCCTCTTTTCTCTCCATTAAAAGCTGTTGCATCGTCTTTATAGTCAACGATATATTTTTTCTCATCATCCGTCTTATAGACTTTTTTTGCTTTACCTTCATATAGCATTTCTAATTTTTCCATTATTCTTACCTCCAAAAATTATCTTTTTTGAAATTTAGCGTCTTTTTCAATAACTTCTTGTTCCATTTTCTTTTTATAAGCCTTCATTTTCTCTCTTAGTTCCGGATATTTTACTGACATGATTTGAACCGCCAATAGCGCTGCATTTTCTGCCCCATTGATAGCAACCGTTGCTACCGGTACACCTTTTGGCATTTGTACAATAGATAGAAGAGAATCCAGTCCATCCATTGTCGATGATTTAATGGGCAAACCAATGATTGGCAGCGGTGTGAATGCTGCTAATACACCCGGCAAATGTGCCGCTTTTCCGGCAGCTCCAATAATCACTTCTACACCATATTTCTCAGCATTTTTTGCAAAAGCCTCTGCTTGATATGGTGTTCTATGTGCAGACATGATTCGCATTTCACATGCTACTCCAAATTCTTCTAATATTTTTTCAGTTTTTTCAACAACATTATAGTCGGAATCGCTTCCCATTATAATAGCAGCTTTCATAGTTATTCCTCCATTTTTATCCAGTAGTTTTATCATTTCGCACAAAATATTTCATGCTTATATATTAACAAATTACAAAATCCGCAGTCAATATGAATACGAATATTTATTTTGGTATTTTTATGTTTATAACTATATATCTTAACTATATCATTGCTAGTATAATTAATAGTTCGTGTTTTAGTATTTTAGCTCCTTAAAGACTGATTTATCTGAATTTTATATTTATATTTCATCCAAAACGGACTGAAGAAATTAAATATAGTATTAAAACCACAAAATTTAAAAGAACTTTCTGGGATAATCCTGAAAGTTCGTCGTTTAATTTCTATGCTAAAAGTAATGCCAAAATAGGTACTGTAATGACGCTTACACAGGTGGTTAGACTTACCATAATAGATGCATATTCCGGTTCTACATCATAATATTTTGCAGCTATAGCCGTTTGTGTTTGACAGGGTAATCCTGCTTCTATTATAAATACGCTTTTTCCCAGCCCTGTAATGCCTATACTACTTAACAGAACAAGCATCAGCAAAGGGCTTAACACAAACCTTGCGATCAGAATGACATAACCACTTTTCTTTATTTTCAATTGTTTAAAATTGATGAGTGCTATGTTAATACCTAAGAAAAGCATGGATAAAGGTACACATAGATTCCCAAAGTAGGATAGAGTTCGAGCAAGGAAAGGCGGTAACTGAACATCTATTGCTACTAATAAAAACGCTGTTAAAATGGCTATCAACCCAGGTGTAACAGCCCTTTTCATATTTGAAAACAAACCCTCTTTAGAACCATCCTCTGAATTAGCATTGGACATGGTATAAATTCCTAAAGTCCAAAACAAAAAATTACTTGCCATAAAAAATAGTAAAACATATATGATGCTTTCATCACCAAAAATAGTCTTATTGATTGGAATACCCATAAAAATTGCATTTGAGAAAGCAAAGAGCAAGCAAAATGCAGCTTTTTCTTTTTTTTCCAGTTTCAAAAGCTTTCCAATGATTTTTGCCAAAAGAAAAAGTATAATAATGCTTGTAAAAGCTATTAAAACGTAAATCAAGGATGTCTTTAATATTTCTGTACTAAATTGTCTTGTAATACTTTCTAAAGCAAGGGCCGGCACCCCTACATTTATGACGATCTTAGAAAACAAATGAGCGGTATGGTCATCAAACCATCGTTTTTTTGTTAAAAAGAAGCCTGTTCCGATCATTAAGAGTATGGTTAATACACTGCTTATACCTACAAACATTTCTTTGCCTCCAATATTTCCTGCCAATATTTGAAAATTCCTTACTCATTATATCATAAAATGCCAATAGAAATGTTGGTATTCTAATTATAATAAACCAAATATTATAGTTGTTGACCATAATGCTGTAGCGGTAAACACAGCACTACAGCCCATACCTGCCGCTTTATTTGTAATAATTTACGCCTGATTCGAATATCTTTTGATCTGTTTCGCCTTGTACGTTTTTATACAGATGTTCTCCGATTCTTTCTGAGTGACCCATTTTTCCAAATATTCTTCCATCCAGTGAAGTAATCCCTTCTATTGCACCATGGGAACCATTGGGATTAAAACGTATATCATAAGTTGGATTACCGTTAAAATCCACATATTGGGTGGCGACTTGTCCATTTTCAATTAATGTATTCATTAATGCTTCTTTTACGATAAACCTTCCTTCTCCATGAGAAATTGGAATGGTATGAATATCTCCTGCTTCCACTTGATTTAACCAGGGTGATTTTACCGATACAATTTTGGTTCTTACCAGATTAGATGCATGCCTGCCAATGCGATTATATGTGAGGGTAGGATCCTCTTCAGTCAGCTCTCTTATTTCGCCGTAAGGTACCAGCCCCAGCTTTATTAAGGCTTGAAAACCATTGCAGATTCCAAGCATTAAACCGTCTCTTTGGATTAAATCCATTACTGCTTCTGTTACCTTGGGATTTCTAAATACAGCTGTGATAAATTTAGCTGATCCGTCGGGTTCATCGCCTCCACTGAATCCACCAGGTATCATTATAATCTGTGAAGCTTTAATATTTTTAACCAATTCCTCTATGGAGTCTTTCAATGCATTCTGTGTTAAGTTTCTAAATATCTGAATTTTTGTTTCTGCACCGGCTTGATCAAAGGATTTTTTTGAGTCTTCTTCACAATTTGTACCGGGAAAAGCTGGAATCAATACTCTTGGTTTTGCAATATTTAATGAACTTTTTACAGTTCCTCTTTTATTATACGGCTTAAATATTAGATCTCCTGAAAGTTGGTCTTTGGTTGGAAAAACCTTTTCTAATGGATGCATCCATTCCTCAATCATGTCTTCAAGCTTCAGCTTTTCTCCTGATACATGAATTTCTTTTTCAGACTGTGTTTTGCCTATAATTTTATATTCAACATTCTTCAAAAGGTGAAAGATGTTCTCTTTTTTGTCTATTTCTAAAAGAATAGAGCCGAAAGCAGGGTCAAATAATTCTTGTTTTAAAAGCCCTTCTATATGCGCACCAATCATATTACCCATGGCCATTTTGGACACAGCTGCAGCAATACCTCCATATCCAACGGTTTTAGCCGAGAGCACTTTTCCTTGTCTGATCAACTGACAAATACAATCCATTTGTTCTTTATATTGTTCAAGATTAATCAGTTCATTTTCATCTCTACTGCAATATACCCATACCAATAAGCTGTCATCCTTCTTAAATTCAGGTGATAGAACGTGTTTTGCATCCGTTGTGCCTACTGCAAAGGAAATAAGCGTTGGCGGAACATCTAAATCCATAAAGGTACCCGACATACTGTCTTTCCCGCCAATAGCCGCAATCTCTAACTCTTTTTGTACTTTCAATGCCCCCAATAGTGCTGCAAAAGGTTTTCCCCATCGGTATGAATCCTCGCCAAGCTTTTCAAAATATTCTTGAAAGCTTAATCTTGTTTTTGAGTAGTCGCCTCCCATTGCTACCAATTTGGTTACAGACTCTATCACGGCATAAAACGCGCCATGAAATGGACTCCATTTTGAAAGCTTTGGATGATATCCAAAGGTCATAAGCGTTGCCGTATCTGTCTCCTTATGCTGAACCGGAAGCTTTGCAGCCATCCCTTCAGCAGGCGTCAACTGATACTTCCCTCCCAGGGGCATCAACACAGTAGACTTGCCAATGGTACTATCAAATCTTTCAACCAACCCTTTTTGACTTGCTATATTTAAATCTTTAAGATGGTTCATCCAATTATATTTTACGGTTCCAGTAAGATCAGATGATATTTTAAAGAAATTTTCTTGTTTCTTAGGCATTTGAACTTTTATGCTTTTCTTTTGCTGTACACCATTGGTATCCAGAAATGATCTTTTTAAGTTCAGTATACATTGCCCTCTCCAAGTCATTCTAAAACGGCCGTCATTGGTAACCTTGGCTACTGTGACTGCTTCTAAGTTCTCTTCATCGGCGTATTGAATAAAAGCTTCTACATCCGATTCGTCAACTACCACCGCCATTCTTTCTTGGGATTCGGAAATGGCCAGTTCAGTACCATCTAGTCCATCATACTTTTTTGGAACCAAATCTAAGTTGACCTCTAAGCTGTCTGCCAGCTCTCCAATTGCAACAGAAACACCGCCGGCTCCAAAATCATTACATCTTTTTATTAGAGGTGCTGCTTCTGCTCGTCTAAATAGTCTTTGAATATTTCTTTCTGTAGGCGGATTACCTTTTTGAACCTCAGCACCGCAATCCAATATAGACGCTTCCGTATGTTCTTTGGATGAGCCTGTGGCACCTCCACAGCCATCCCTGCCGGTTCTTCCACCTACTAATATGATACAATCTCCTTCTTCGGGTCTTTTACGTATAACATTTTTCTTGGGAGCAGCTGCAATGACTGCACCTACCTCCATTCTCTTTGCCACGAAGCCTTCATCATATATTTCCGCAACTTGGCCTGTAGCCAATCCTATTTGATTGCCGTAGGAGCTGTATCCGTGGGCTGCTTCTGTTGTAATTTTCTTTTGTGGCAGTTTTCCAGGCAGAGTATCTTCAAGACTTTGTCTTGGGTCACCGCTTCCTGTTACACGCATGGCTTGATAGACGTAGGATCTGCCGGAAAGCGGATCCCTTATGGCACCTCCTAAGCAAGTAGCCGCTCCGCCAAAAGGCTCTATTTCAGTTGGATGGTTATGGGTCTCATTTTTAAACATGACCAGCCATTCTTCTTCTTTTCCGTCAATAATTGCATTTACTTTTATACTGCAGGCATTGATTTCTTCTGATTCATCTAAATCTTTCAGCTTACCTTTTTGCTTTAGGTATTTCATACCGGCCACTGCCATATCCATCAAAGAAACCGGCTTCTTTTTTTCTTTATATATTTCATTTCGTATATCTAAATAATCCGAGTACGCATCCTCCATTATTTTCGTATATGCACCATTATCCAGTTCAACATCCGTAATCTCAGTTAAAAAAGTCGTATGTCTACAGTGGTCGGACCAATAAGTATCTAAAACTTTAAGCTCAGTTAATGTTGGATTACAGCCTTCATCGTTTTTGAAGTAATTTTGCACGAATGCTATGTCTTCAAAAGACATGGCTAATTTCAATTCATCTCTCAGTTCTTTTAACTCTGAAAGACTCATAGCTATAAAGCCGTCTATATTTTTTACATCGGGAGGAATTGGCATTTCAACCGTCAAGTTATCCGGTATCTCAAGGATGGCTTCATGGGAATCTACAGGATTAATACAATAGCTTTTAATGTCTGAAAAATCTTTATGGGATATCTCACCTTCTAATACGATAAGCTTTGCAGCTTTTACCACAGGTTTTTCTTTTTGACTTAATATCTGAATACATTGGGCTGCAGAGTCTGCACGCTGGTCATATTGTCCGGGTAAATATTCCACTGCAAAATACTTGCTATACTCAGATAAATCTACTTTATTATCAAAGACCTGATCTACCGTAGGTTCAGAAAAAATAGTCCCTTTTGCTTTCTCATAGGTTAGGTCATCCACACCTTCAACATCATAACGGTTTAATATTCTAACTTTTTTAAGCCCTTTTGGTTTTATGCTTTGCATTAAATCTGTATATAGTCTTTGGGCTTCAATGTCGAAACCTTTCTTTTTTTCCACATAAATTCTTCTTACTCTGTTCATTTTTTTCCTCCAATTATGCAGTCCTATATTCTTTAGTATAGAAGTATCTCACACACATCTATATAATAGCATTTTTATGAATAATAGCAAACATTAAAAAAGAATTTTGTTTATACATACGGTATAACACAAAATTCTTTCTCATTTTTTTGTTAATTGATCGTGTTTTCTTCACTGGAATCTGTTGTAACGGTAATGCCTTGTTCTTTCAAATAGGCTTCTATTTTCGCCTTTTTGCTCATCACGCCATCGTGATATTTAATATTATAAATGCCTTTGTCTACACGTGTAATACCTTGATTGTAAGCGGATAAGGCTAACACTACTTGTTGATCATAACGATCCATCTTATCCTTTAGGTATCTTACCCCAAAATCCACATTGATTTCTGGGTCATACAGCATCTTAGCCGTCAGTCCTGCATTTGCGCCTGTGCTTTTCATAATCTGCATAAGGCCTATAGCACCTTTGTAATATGTATTGGGATCAAAATTGCTTTCTTGCCATACGGTTGCATATATTAGCAGTTCATCCATATCATATAACTGGCATTTTTCTTTGATAAGCATGATAATACGCATAGCATCTGCTTCCGTTAATTTTTTATTGAGTGTCATTGCATGATTTGCCAAAGCTTTATAGTAGTTAAAAGATACTTCATCAAACATGCTTGCTGCACTTAGGGCCTCATCTGTAGATATATAGATACCTGTGTACAAATTGAAGAAAAAATCCCATTTCAAATAATCTGCTATTACTTTGTGGGTCAGCGGAACATAAGTGATGTATTCGTACTCCATAATGGGGTAATCATCGGATAAATATTCTTTATCGTTGATGAACAGTTTTACATCTGATTTTTCTGCTGCTATCTTGTTCCAGTCTTGCTTAATCCACTGTTCATCATAATTTTTTTGTTCCGAATCTTGGGTTGTAATCAATAATTTTTGGGATTCCTCATCCCACATGACTTCAAATCCTAAGATTTTGCTATTCTGATAGGTAAGGGGAAAATAGACAATATCTTTATATTCAAAATACGGATATAAAGAGTGGGCATTGATAATTTTTTCTCCATTAATATGTATACCTTTATTATATACGGTGACTTCTTGTTTTTCTGTATTGGCAAATGCGATAGATGTCGAAAACAAGATCATTATAATAAATAATGATATAATTCGTTTAAACATATATCTTCCTTCCTTTATATTTTGTTTAAACCGATTATATCATTATTTTACTCTTTTTTTTATTAATAATTGATGACATTTTCTATTGTCCTTCTTCAATAATTGCTCCTAATGGACAGAAATCAATACACTTCTTACAATTAATACATTTTTCGTAATCGATTTCCGGCAGTCCGAAAAAAATTTTTTTTTGACTAATGGCCTTAGTTGGACATATTCGAATAGACGGGCAAGGATGATCAGCCGGACATCGTTTCTCATCAATCCTTATTTTAATATTCTTATCCATTGAAAGCTCCTCTTTCTAAATATAGTTTTTCACAATATCTAATACCCACTATTCTTTTATCTAAACACTTTTTTGTTTTATTTTTCTTTTCCTCTTTCTTCCTGCTTATCACCAGCTTCTGATTGTCTTTTATCCTCTTGGTCCAGGGCTTTAACTGTTTTTTCAGCTTTACGGTATGCAAAATAGAGTATTAATGCCAACAGTCCCCAAAATATTATTTTTTCTATCAAAAGCTTTCCTCCTTATTCATATATAGAAGCGTTTTTGCATTCCTTCTCTTCATTGGTACAATAGTATTCTATGTTATTATAGCATAAAAATAACCGGATTTATATCCAATTAGAAAGCTGAAAACGCTATGAAATAAGTCAAGAATAATAGATATATAAATAAAAAAAGGAAAAAGTTCTCATCGGAAATCAATGAGAACTTTATGAGTTTATATATATTCTGTTTACCAATAACTTGATATTAAAGCCCTTTATTTATAAGATATTTTTCATAATCTTCAATATCATCTTCGTCGACGACAACTACCATCTCAGCCTCTTCACCCTTATTATAGATGCAAATGATAAAATCATCTTTATCGATGTCATTGGTATCACCGACTTCAATATCAACCGGTTCTTTGTCTATAAATTTTATTTCGTATACTACAACATCATCTGCCAGTTCTACGTATGTCTCCACTGCATCAGCAGTTACATCAAATCCATTATTTTCTGTATCTGTGACTATACCATGCTCATAGCCGTATTCTACGATATCTTCAAGAGCAGTACCGGTTCTAACCATTGTAGCTTTATTGATTTCTCCGGCACTATAACTGACTACATATACGAAATTATCTTCACTTTTATCATTGAGCGCTTCAGAGTTTTTAGCTTCTGAAATTTTAGTTACTGCTTTACCATCTATGAAACCTTCAACTTCAGCTTTATCATCGTCTATATCTGAGACTCCGGTTACAGCGAAGTATTCATCATTTGAAGTGCCATCAAGGATTACCATTACCTCAATATCCCCATCATCCAAAGCATACAGTGCCGTATATTCATCGTCATCTTCAAGCTTATCCAGAACATCCCAGTCACCGTCATTAACAAGGCCTGTAATTGAACCGGTTGATGCTACCGCCGGATCATCTGCTATATAAAAGATGACACCGCTGCTTTTAAATCCATTGCCATTCCACTTTTCGCTCTTTCCACTATAGGATTTATCATCTGCTTTTTGAGTGTTGTCAGTAATTAAAGCGGTAAGTTTGTCAATTTTACCGGATGGGTTAAGTTCATAAGATACAGCTATTATTTGACTAGGCGTTGAATAACCGCCGCTACCATCGGGTGTAAAGTTAGTGGTAATGTACGACCCCCATACACCGTCTTTTAGAAGTGCATCTTCTGTATCGTCTTCATCAATATTTACATCAAAAGTAGTGGTTTCTCCATCACTGGTAAACAGCTTAATTTCCGGATTGCGAGTACTTCCACCATTTGATGCAGCTATTACAATACCGTAAAGATCCGGTGTTGATTCTATTTCTTCAGAGCTATAAACATATCCAAAAGTATCAAATATTATTTTATAAGTATTTCCAACTTTAAAATCTTCAATTGAAGTTTTCTCTTCACATACTTCAAGTTTTCCACCCAGTATTTTTCCTTTTGCTTCTTCGTAAGTTATCTTATATGCATTCCCCTCCATATCGATAACTTCTCCTTTGCTTTCATCATTACTTTCATCTATTTTCTTAACTTTTATTTCTTTGGTTTCTCTTGTAACAACCAATAATACTTTATCATATTCGCCATCATCGTTTTTTTTACCGGCAGAGGCAAATACGGTTACAACATCGCCTTCTTGGATATCTTCAAGCTTACCGGCTGCACCATCAACCGTAATATTTGTAAAATCAAGTTCTTCTCCTTTATTACCTACTGTTGGAAGCTCGACGCCAAAGATTTCTCCTGTACCATCTTCAAGAGCCTCTTCAATTTCTTCAAGTTCTTCCTCTTCCGCAAGGTATTCCCCAGTAGCTGCCCATGCAACGATTCCGTCAATTGTGGCAAATTTATTATCATCCTTTTCATCCAGCTCTCCATAAACAGTCATATAAAAACCCAAAAGAATTAATTGCGCATCAGAGAATGTTGTTTCTCCTCCATTCACGTATACTTTAGTGTCGGGTTCAGCGGCGGTAACATCATACTCTTCATTGTTTGCATCCGTAAATTTAATACCATAAGTATCGTTAACATGGTCATATAGTCCCGTAACGGTGTCACTCGTCACTTGATCTATTGCAATAATAGGATCATCATCATTCAATTCATTATCATTATTTTTATCCAATCGGTATACATCTGCCTTTGCAAATACGTAGTTAGATACATCAATCAATGCATCTTCCGCATCTTCTGCATCAATAAAATCATCTTCCACAAAATAGCAGTCTAACTTTGTAAGAAAAGTAACATACTCAGCATCTTCGTCATCATTACTTTGACGGTTAAGTGTTTTCTTTGATACATTCCCGTCGTTATCAACGCTTACATTTGCAACAGAAAGTGAATTGAAGAGCATTGTAGCTACCGCACCTCTGTCAGCAGATCCTGAGAAAACAACATTTACATCATCTGTCACGTTAAGATCTTCTGCTAAAGATAGATAGTTAACCGGCCAATCTCCAATTAAATCTTCACATCCGTCCTTATAGCCAAGTGCTCTTGAGATCATCGTTAATGCTTCAGGGAAGGATACTTTTGCATCCGGTTTAAAAGTCCCATCCGGATAACCATTTACAATATCTTTTCCGGCAATAACGGCAACATATTTGTCTGCCCAATGTCCTGACATATCACTAAAACTGCTTACTCCAAAAAATTCGGCTGCATCATCCAGACCCAGCACCCTAACCATAAGCGCAGCTATTTCTGCTCTTGTTACAGCCCCTTCCGGCTTATAGCTGCCATCCGGATATCCTGTTACAACATCAAGGGCCATTAATACTTTGACTTCTGTTTCAAACTCCGTACCTACTACATCTGAAGGTGTAGATGCTCCCGCAGCAGTAAATGAAACACCCAAGCTGCCAAGTACCAGTGAAAATACCAGTACAAACGAAAGTACTTTTCGCATAAGAAAATTCCTCCTTTGTTTGTTATCAGTGGTGGAATTCATTTTATCATTGACTGAATTATATGTCAATTAAAAATATTCAGTTTTTGTCATGGTGAAACATGGAAAATAATAATAAAGTCACAGCAAAAAAATCTAAAAAAATAAACCATGAAAATTATCCCATGGTTTTCGTAAGACATCTTATGTAAATCTTAAATCATTTGAGGTAGTCTTTTATTTTTACTATTTCTCCGTTTTTAATATACACCCGAGGCACTCGCCTTCCTACCATACAAATGGTTTCATAGTTAATGGTTCCGATACATTCAGCTACTTCCTCTGTGGTGATTGAATGAGAATGATCTCCGCCAAATAACAATACTTCATCTCCGGCCTTAACATCATTAATCATAGAAACATCCAGCATACACTGATCCATACAAACAGTTCCTACAACAGGTGCTTTCTTCCCATGTACAATGGCATGCCCTTTATTGCTTAGAAGTCGAGTATATCCGTCAGCATAACCTACAGGGATCGTAGCGATTTTCTGCCCTTTTTTTCCCTGATACTTTAATCCATAGCTGATGCCCCCATCTTTACTTAATGTTTTGACATGGGATATTCTTGTTTTAAAAGACATCACCGGCTTTAGATTCAATACGTCTTTTTTTACTTCATTAGAAGGATAAAGACCATATAAAATAATCCCCGGCCTCACCATATCCATATTCATATCCGGCATATCCATTATAGCCGCACTGTTTGATATATGTTTAATAGGTATTTTAATATTGTTCTCTTGTAGTTTTTCTATGAAGTATAAAAACAATTCATACTGTTGATACGAAAACGTCTTATCGGTTTCATCCGCACATGCCAGATGAGAGAAAATACCATTAATTTTCACATTGGGCAATTGATATATTTTAATAATTTCTTTTACAGCTTCATCGCTAGGCTGAAAACCAATTCTATTCATACCGGTATCAATTTTTATATGAATACTGATACCCATTCCTATTCTTTCAGCAACTTTTGAATATTGTATGGCTTGGTCGTAGGAATAGATGGTTTGAATGACACCATGCTTTATGGCCTCTTCAATATTTTCTGATGGTGTATAGCCCAGCACCAGTGTCTGAGCTTTAGGGTTTTGTTTTCTTATTTCAACCGCTTCATTAATGGATGAAACCGCAAGCATATCAGCACCGTTATTCAATAGAACATCTGCCATTTCTAACGCCCCATGACCATATCCATTGGCTTTAACCACAGCAGCAATTTTGATTTCTTCCCCTACATGCTGTCTTATTTGTTTTAAGTTATGTATCAGATGGTCTAGATTAACCTCAGCCCATTTAATCTCTCTTATATCCATAAAGCCCTCCGTACTTTGTCTTAGTAGATGATACGTTTACGTATCATCTACTAGTATATAAGAATTTATGGATGGAATAAAGATTCTTTTAATAACATTTATAGATTGCTTTATAAAGCAAAACCAAATATTAAATATAAGATGGTAGTAGCAGCGCATGCTATTAATGCATACGGAAGCAAACAGACTGCTTGATCTGTTGGTCTAATTTGTACAGATGTTGAACTCATTATCATTTGTTCTGAGAAGAAACAGGCCATTCCACCAAATACGGCTCCTGAAACTACGCCTCCTAATGATAAATATACATTTACACCTGAAGCTTGTGCCAATGGCGCTACGATGGGGAACATCAATATCATAATACCCCAGAAATCTATTCCAAAGAAAGCTAAAACAGCTACTATTACAAACGCCAATGCCGGAAGAAGTGCTCCGTTTAAGTAAGGCTCTACTGAGGTTATGACATACTCAGATAAACCAAGTTCTTCAACTGCTTCCACAAATATAAATGCCATCATAACAAAAATAGCTATGAATAACATCTCTTTTGCGCCTTCAAAGAAATTGTCAAAGAATTCCCTAATATTCATCTTTTTTCTGGGAACATATAGTATGAAGCATAATGCCAATGCAAGGAATAAACCATACATTATTTCTTCGGTTGTTATGACAAGTACAATAACAGCTATGATAGGAATTAAAAAATCATATAGCTTTGGTTCTCCTTTTTCTTTGATTCTTGCTTGAGTTTCAGCAAACTCAATACCCATTGTATCCGCTAAGTCTTCTGGGAATGTTTTTCCTGTTTTTTCAACTCTTTCATAGGCTTTTTTTATGGGTCCAAATCTAGGAATAATGCCTAAGGCCATAAATGGAACCATACCTACCATAACGATTGCAAAGAAAATGAAGGGTATAAGCTTTGTATATTCAGATATTAATCCACCCTCTGCTACACCAACTTCCAGCATTAATCCGTAAATAAATGCTGCCCAAGTTGAGAAAGGCAATAATACGCATACCGGTGCTCCGGTTACATTGATAGCCATTGCGGTCATTTCTCTCGGCACCTTATGCTGATCCGTTATTCCTCTCATGGCAGCGCCAATTGTTAAGTTATTTAAATAATCATCAACAAATATTAAAATGCCTAAAATCCACGTTACGATAAGGCTGCTTTTTTCTGATTTAATAACCCTTTCAGCATATTTAGCAAATCCTAGAGTACCGCCTGATTCAATTAACAGATTAATTAGAGCACCAAATAGAATTAAAATAATTAAAATCCAAGGATATGTTTCGCTGGCAAGCATACCATATAGTTTTTCTTCAAATGCATATATAACATCAATACTAAAGCCATATTGAATGATTAAAGCAAAACCAATTGCCACAAGTATTGATTCAAATATTCTTTTCGTCCATATTACTAATCCCAGCATAACAAGCAATGGTAAAACTGATAAAATTCCGTAACTTCCTTCCATATTAGCCCTCCTAAACTCTTATTTTAATAAAATTAGGATTTTTATTTTCATAAAGTCCGGCGAATATTTCATATATAATTTTTAATCCAGCCCATGAGGTAATGTCATTAACATCTCTTGGTGGAGAAACTTCTACTAAGTCATATGCTGCGACAGGCAGGTTTTTGACTAACTCTCTAGTCATGTACATCATTTGCCTGCTTGACAATCCGCCGCCTTCCGGGGTTCCTGTTCCCGGCGCATAGGCAGGGTCCAATACATCAATATCTGTTGTAATATAGACGGCGTCATAATCTTTATAAGCTTCAATTAATTGTTGAGTGACTTCTTCCGCACCTAGTTGATTAACTTTTGATGCATGATAAAAGTTAATATTATTTTCATTAATAAAGTGTACTTCTTCCGGCTCAAAAGAACGCATACCTACCTGCGCTAAATCTTTTGTCTCTACATCTTCAAATTCTAAGAACCTTCTAAGGGGACATGCATGGGCCCATTTATGCCCCTCATACTCATCCATTAAGTCCGGATGACAGTCAAAATGAATCACACCTATCTTTTTTGCCTCATATGCTTTTCTAAATCCACCTAAAAGAGGTATGGTAACAGAATGGTCCCCACCTATAAAAAGAGTAAATTTGTCTTTAATGAGTTCTTCCGCAGTTTTCTCTATATCACCATAATATCTTTCCCAATTTAAATCCAAAGGGGCATCACCCGCATCATATATTGAGAAGTTTTCTAATATTACGCCTTCTTCCGTCGTC
>JANQMT010000011.1:0-14560 GCA_028279945.1 Clostridia bacterium | reverse complement strand
AATGGCTCTTGAGCAAAGTAGAAAAGAAAGATTATCTTGATGAAGCAGTTCAACCCTTTAATCTAAGAACAGCAATGGAAGAAGCAGCTAGATGTACTCTTTGTCACGATGCACCATGTAGCAAAGGTTGCCCAGCAGGAACAGATCCGGGTAAATTTATTCGTTCAATTAGATTTAGAAATTTTAAAGGTGCGGCAGAAACCATTAGAGAAAATAATGTTTTAGGTGGATGTTGTGCCAATGTCTGTCCATATGACAGACTTTGTGAAGAAGAATGCAGCAGAACGGGTATAGACAGACCTATTGAAATTGGTAAATTACAAAGATTTGCTGTTGAGCAAGAAAAGCTTTTTGATATGGCGGTTTTAACAGCGCCTGAAGCAACGAAAGCGAAAGTTGCTTGTGTTGGTTCTGGACCTGCTTCACTATCATGTGCAGCAAAATTAGCTATTAATGGATACAAAGTAACTATTTTTGAAGAAAGAGCAAAAGCCGGCGGCGTGTTAACTTATGGAATTGCTCCGTCAAGACTACCGCAAGACGTTGTAGATTTTGATATTCAAAAAGTTAAAGACCTTGGGGTTGAATTTGTATTTAATACAAAAATAGGAAAAGATGTTTCTGTTGATGAATTAAAACAACAAGGGTTTGAGGCAATCTTCTTAGGTATGGGATTATGGCAGCCTAAAATGGTAGAGGTGCCGGGAATGGACCTGCAAGGCATAACCAATGCAGTTGAATTCTTAGAAAATGCACGTGATAATGACGGAAAAGTCGATATAGGCGATCATATCATCGTTATCGGCGGTGGGGACGTTGCTATGGATTGTGCAGCTACAGCAAAATTAGTTGGAGCTAACAGAGTCAATATTGTATATAGAAGAACTGTTGAAAAAGCACCTGCCGACTTTAAAGAAATACAGTACGTACAATCAATGGGCGTCAACCTAATTACTAAGTTCAGACCTAAAGAAATATTGGGCGAAAACGGTAAAGTAGTCGGTATGCTTGCTGAAGGTACTGATGACTATTCGGAATTAAAGATTAAAGCAGATACCATTGTATTTGCTATTGGCCAATCACCTGAAGATGTAAAAACAGTAGTAAATGTAGATGTTTCCGAAAAAGGCTTTGTAGCTGCAGACGAAAACAAAGGTATTACAAGCACTGAAGGTGTTTTTGCTGCCGGCGATGTTGTGAACGGTGGTAAGACAGTAGTAGAAGCGGTTGCTCAGGGTAAAGATTCAGCTGACAGCATCATGGACTATCTTTCAAAGAAAGAAGGTGTGAAATAATATGTCATTTAAGAAAGACTTATCAATAGATTATTTAGGAGTAAAATGTGAAAATCCTTTCTTTCTATCATCATCTCCTGTAGGAAGTAATTATGAGATGGTTGCTAAAGCTTTTGAAAGCGGTTGGGGCGGCGTATTCTTTAAAACCATAGGAATATTTATTGCTGATGAGTGTTCTCCTAGATTTGATAATAATGCTAAGGAAGGAACGCCATGGGTAGGTTTTAAAAACATGGAGCAAATATCTGATAAGCCTCTTGAAAAGAACTTAGAAGCTATAGCAAAACTTAAAAGAGATTATCCGGAAAAAATCATGGTTGCGACTATTATGGGAAGCAGCGATGAGGAATGGAAAGAGTTAGCTAAATTAGTTACACAAGCAGGTACCGACCTTATTGAATGTAATTTCTCATGTCCACAAATGACCAGTCATGCTATGGGATCAGATGTAGGACAAAGTCCTGATCTTGTTAGACAATATTCAAAAGCAGTAGCCAGTGCGACACATGTTCCGGTTATCGCTAAGATGACACCAAACATCGGTAACATGGAAATCCCTGCTATTGCAGCGATTGAAGGCGGAGCAGCAGGTATTTCTGCAATCAACACGATTAAATCAATTACAAATATTGATTATGAAAATATGACAGCAATGCCTGTAGTAAATGGAAAATCATCTATTTCCGGTTATTCCGGTGCGGCTGTTAAGCCTATCGGTTTAAGATTTATCACTCAAATGAAACAACATCCACAGCTAAAAGACATTGAAATGAGTGGTATTGGTGGTATTGAAACTTGGAAAGATGCTTTAGAATACATTCTCGTCGGCAGTAGAAACATTCAAGTAACAACAGCTGTTATGCAATATGGTTATCGTATTGTAGAAGATATGATTAGTGGTTTATCTTACTTCATGGAAGAAAAAGGGTTCAATAAACTAGAAGATATGGTTGGTCTTGCTCTTCCAAACATCATTTCTGCTGAAGACTTAGACAGAGATTTCAAAATCATTCCTAAGATTGATGAAGACAAATGTATTAAGTGCGGAAGATGTTATGTTTCTTGTTATGATGCAGCCCATCAAGCTATTGACTGGGATGAAGAAAACAGAAAACCTACTATCAATGACAATTGTGTTGGATGCCACTTGTGCTTGAACGTTTGCCCGGTTCATGATTGTATCACACCAGGTGAAGTTGAGTTTAAAGAAGGCAGAACACCACATGATGTTTCTTTAAAAACAAGATACGAATAAAATACATCACCCATTTTTATCTATCCCTAAGCGCTAAAAGGTTCCCATCTTTTGGCGCTATTTCTTTTACAATTTTATTGTCTACAACCTTTGAGATTTGTTATAATGCCAAGTGAGCAGGTTTATTTTGAAAAATTTCTTTGACATAGATATTTTAGAATTATTTAAATATAATAAATCATAATAGTATAAAGTATTCAAAAAGAAAATGGCGGTGTTCTTAATGAAGGCAAAATTAAAAATTCTACTAATTGAAGATAGTGATTTTAGTGCAACCATTACAGAAAATATGTTAAAGGAATCAAAATCATACGAGTATATGGATTGTGTCTTTGATTTGTCTCGCGTACATTTGTTAAGTGAGGCTATATCGGCTATTTCACAGAATGATTATGATGTTATTTTACTCGACTTAAACTTGCCGGATAGCTTGGGTATTAAAACTCTGACAAATCTAATCCACTTTTGTCCCGATATTCCGATTATTGTTCTTTCAAATATTGATGATTTTAAATTATCTCATAATACCATTAAATGTGGTGCTCAAGATTATTTAATCAAGGGACAATATAATATTGATATGCTAATTCGATCCATTTCTTATTCTATAGAAAGATTTAGCATGATCTCCGCACTTAAAGAACTAGCCTTAATAGATGAATTGACAGGTATATTTAACCGCCGGGCTTTTTTAAATCTATCGGATCATAGACTTAAATTAGCAAAAAGAAGAGAAAAGAATGTTTTTTTTCTTTTCTGTGATATTGATGGTTTGAAATCCATTAACGATAAATTTGGACACTATGAAGGAGATTTTGTTTTAAAAGAGTTTGCGGATGTTATAAAAAACAGTTTTCGAGAATCTGACATAGTAGCCAGATATTCAGGTGATGAATTTATAATATTTGCAAGTAACGTGAGAGAAGAGGATAAAGAAGTTATCATGCAAAGGATATATGATAATTTGTCCATTAAAAACCAACAAATTAATAAACCCTACACCATTTCAGCAAGTTTTGGAACAGTGCTGAAAATGCCAGATAAAAATACTACTTTAGAAGAGATCATTCGTGAGATCGATATTCGAATGTATCAAGAAAAAGAAAAAATAAAAGAATCATGAAGTGTCTGATTTGATAAAGAGTCTATGGACTCTTTATCTATTTCCATCATATTTGAGTGTAGGGAATCCCGTGTGGTGTTCCAACCCATTAAGTAACAAATATGTGGTATACTATATCAAGTTGATGCATAGAGGTAGTAGGAGGATTTTGCTGTCAAAATTTACATTGAACTATGATGGTAAAACTATAGACCATAAAGTGAGGAGGTATTGACTTGAGAAAAGGAGACATTATAGAAGTAACGATAGAAGAATTTGAATATCCTAATACAGGAATTGGCTATATAGATGGAATCAAAGTGAAAGTAGAAAAAGCGCTAAAAGGACAAAGTGTAAGAGCGCAAATAAAGAAAAAAAATAAGCAGCGCATTATTGCAAAAATAAAAGAAGTTGTTGAAAGAGCGGATTATGAAATAAATCCTTTATGCACGCATTTTGGTGAATGTGGAGGATGTTCTTTACAAACCATACCGTACGTGCAGCAAGTTATTATGAAAGGCAAGGAAGTTCAGAGACTACTGAATGAAAATGATATTTTTGTGAAAGAATTTCAAGGTGTAGAGGGAAGCCCTTCGAGTTCATGCTATAGAAATAAAATGGAATATACTTTTGGGGATGAAAGTAAAGGTGGTAAGCCTGCGCTGGGAATGCATAAAAAAGGCAGTTTTATGAATATTGTTACCACAAATCAATGTCATCTGGTGCATGAAGATTTTAATAAAATAGCTGTATCAACATTAGAACATTTTAACACCAAAGGTTATCCTTTCTACAATAAAAAAACCCATAAAGGCTTACAGCGCAATCTTATTATTCGTAAAGGTGAGCGTACGGGAGAATTACTTATCAATATCGTCACCACATCTCAAATGGATTTTGATAAAGAAAGTTTTGTGGAAATGCTGTTGGATTTATCTTTAGAAGGGAGTATTGTTGGTATTATTCATACCATTAATGACAGCGTATCAGATTTTGTTTATTGCGACTCTCTTAAGGTCTTATGGGGGAGAGATCATTACTATGAAGAATTATTAGGGTTGAAATTTAAAGTAACAGCTTTTTCATTTTTTCAAACCAATACCTCAGCAGCAGAAAAACTTTATGCTACAGTATTAGAATATCTACAAGATATAAAAGGTAAAACGGTTTTTGACTTATATTGCGGCACCGGAACCATAGGGCAAATTGCAGCATTAAAAGCAGGCAAAGTCATAGGGGTTGAATTAGTTGAAGAGGCAGTAGAAGCCGCTAATGAAAATGCACAGCTCAATCAACTGGATAATTGTACTTTTGTAGCTGGAGACGTATTGAAGGAATTAGATCATATAGAGGATAAACCCGATGTGATTATCTTGGATCCTCCACGAGTAGGGGTAAATGCTAAAGCACTTAATAAGATAATAGATTATAATGTGAAAAACATGGTGTACGTATCCTGTAATCCTAAAAGCTTAGTAGAAAACTTAGTAACTTTACAAGAGGCAGGATATGTTGTAGAAAAAGTAAAAGTATTAGACAATTTCCCCCACACCGGACACGTCGAGTGTGTAATTCTGATAACGAAATGTGGTTAGAAGCAATAAAAGAGTAAATTGACCACAACATGTTGTGGTTTGAGAGCAATTTTGGGGCAAAAAATTGGCTGAAAAAGGCTGTTTTTTGCTCCTGTAAAATGGGCACAAATATAGATGACATAGGGGATTAGAGTGATGACAAGTTAAAAATAATAAATAGGTGAGTATCAAAGGCGAAGTTTTGGTCAGTTAATGATTTTAAGGCTTCGTCTATTTTGTTGGGAAAAATTCAATAGCCATCTTTAGTTTATAACTAATGAGAATTTTGAGATAATTTGTAAAAACGTATTGGATATGATTGGAAATGGGTGTAAAATGGATTTGTAGTTTTTTAACGAATTTACTTATAGAATTAATTTTGAAAATAAAATAGTTTTTACAAAAAATATTTTCTTTAATGCATGAAATTACAATTAGAGCAAGGAAGGGTGACTATGTCTTATAAAATTGAAGTAGTTGTGAGCGACAATGTAGGAAAAACAGAAAAAGGTAAACTTCTCGAAAATATTGGAGAAAAAATTCTGTTAGCTATGCAGTATGATGTTACAAAAGAAATTCGTTTAACAGGTATGGAAGTAGATCTGTTAGCAAAACATAAAGTGAGCGGTGAGGAAATCTATGTTGAGTGCAAAGCCCACAGTGCTACATTATCAGCAGATGTATTAACAAAAATTATAGGTAATGTAACTGTAAGAAATGTGTCATCTGGTTGGTTGATTACTACTGGTCCGTTAGGAAAAGATGCTAAAGGTATTATGGACGAATGGGAAAAGAAACCTTCTGAAGAGAGAAGAAAGTTATCTATATATACAAGAGATAGAGTTATTGGATTATTAACAACAAGTGGAAATATTACTTCAGATAAAAAGTTAGAATTGGAAAAAGGAGCTACTTATAGAGATGAATCGATACTTTTAATATCTAACTATGGTCAATTTTGGTTAAAGGTTGAGACTATTGATGGTTCTACAATTGCAAAAAGCATAACTTGCTATAATGCTAAGAATGGAATAAGAGTTACAGACAATTCTCTTTTAACGAAACTTAAAGAATTAGACACTGAGTACCAAAGTTTAGAATGGATAAATTTTGAAGGAGAGAGTAGTCAACTAGAAGGGGAAATGTACAATGTGGTAGAAGTATCTAGTGGAGATGAATGGGCTGATTATAGACCATCACGCCCGAAAGATTTTGTAGGAAGACAAAATTTATTAGGGGATATGATAGATTACTTTGATAAAGTGATAGATAAATCTAGTAGTACTAGATTACTTTCTATAACTGCACCGTCAGGATGGGGGAAAAGTTCTTTTATCTTGCGACTTACAAATGAAATTAATAAAAAACAAAACAAAAATAAATATTTTATCTATTCAGTAGATGTTAGGGCTGCTATATCAAGTAGATATGTAGAATTTGCAATTTTAGAGTGCTTTAAAAATGCAATTAATAAGGGGTTTGTTTCAAAACCAAGCATAAGTTTAACATACTCGAATTCATCAGTTCCTTTTGAACATGACAGTTTTCAAGAAGTATTTAGACAGCTGAATGATGAAAAAAAAGTTATAATTTTATGCTTTGACCAGTTTGAAGAAATATTTTCAAAAAAAGAATTGATTAATTTATTTGAAAATATTAAGAACATAAGTATTAACGTTGATTCAATTAAAGAAAATATAATACTAGGCTTTGCCTGGAAAACTGATGTAGTAATTCCTGTTGAGCATCCTGCATATCACATGTGGCATAGCTTATCAGATAGAAGAAAGAGTTTTGAACTAACTATATTTTCAAAAGAAGAAATACAGAAAGCAATAAATATATTTTCTAAACAACTAAATCAGCCAGTTAATAAAATACTGCAAGAATATTTAGTAGATCAATGCCAAGGCTATCCATGGTTATTAAAAAAATTCTGTATTCATGTTTATAAATTAGTTGCAAGTGGAATTAACCAAGAACAAATAATTGGACAAAATATGAATATAGAGTATTTATTTCAAAAAGATTTAAGTGAACTAACACACAAGGAAGATTCTTGTATAAGAAAAATTGCTAGTGATACACCTGCAGATTATTATAAAATCCATGAAATATTTGGAGAGGAAATTATTCAAGAATTAATTAATAAGAGATTGGTTTTAAGAAAGGGTCAAAAATTAATACTTTATTGGGATATATTTAGTGATTATGTTTTAAATGGAAAGATACCAAGAATTCTTTTTTACTATGTGCCTCAATTACATTTTAATAAATATATAGAGATAGTAGAGTACCTTGAAAATACTACTAATACTACCATTGAAGAATTATCTATGTCATTGAATATTGCTGATAGAACAGCAATGAATATTCTAAAAGATTTAATGATGTTTGGCAATATTGAAAAAAATGGCGTCTACATACAATTTAAACAAAGTAAAAGTAATGAAGCTATCAATAAAGCAGTTGATTTTTGGCAAAATCATATATTACTAAGCATGATAGAAAACAATGTTGAGCATGCTCAAAAAATAGCAATAGAAACTCTTAAAAATGATTTTTATAATATTCATGCCTATTCACATGTTACGATTAAGACAAAAGATAGTTATTTTAATAAGATTCTTTCATGGCTAAGAGGGTTGCAACTTATAGAGATAAATGGAAATTTAATTGAATTAATTGAACAAAGAGATTTTAGGGAATTTAGGAGAACCAAAGCACTGAAGTTAAAACCTAGTTTAAAAAAATCTGAATTCATGGGACAAGGTACTTATAAAAAAGTTCTAGAATTTGTTGATATAATTCAAAATAAGAGTTTGGATGTTAACATTATAAAAAAATATCGTAATGAAATAAATTTATTGAATTCTCTCAAATTGATAACATATGATGAAAAGGATATAACGTTATCTGTAGATTTTGATGAATTTGAGAAAGAGTTAAAAAAAGCGGTAAAAGAAACAAGAGCTATACAGATAATTTATTCTAATTTTAAAAATACAAATAATAAATTAACCCCCAGATATATTGGAAATATATTAAAGAAAGAAATGAACAAAGATAAGTGGAAGGACGCAACAATTGTTAGAAATGGTGGGGCTGTTTTAAGGTGGTATAGAAAAATATATTGATGCGTAATAAGTAGAATTTATTTGAATATATAAACATAATAAAAAATAGACATAGCTTTCCTCCAAACTCCATGATATAATCGTGGACTTGAAGGAGGTGAAAGCTATGCCAAGATTACTTCAAGACTTATATCAAGGCAAAATAAATCCGCTAGACATCCGACTAGAAGATGGCAACCCCTATAAAAGAATGACAGAAGAAGTCAGTGAGCATGAAGAAGAACTACTGGACTTATTAACAGAAAAAGAAAAAGAGTTGTTTGCAAAATTAACAACGGATCATGGAGAGTTTAAATATCTCAGCGGGGAAGAAAAATTCATACAAGGCTTCAAAATGGGAGCAAGATTTATAATAGAAATTCTGTATGAGCATGACGGTAAGTTAACCGATAAAAATCGTTAACTAACCGTCATTTTTTATGCCCGAATTACCATACTTAATATGCATTGACGCATCGAATACAAACGGTGTGTCTTTTTTTTATTCCCAAAATGCTAAGTTAGCCCATGTGTCGCCCTGTTTGCCTTTGTGTGGGGTTGTAAGGGAAGGGATGGCATCAATACCCCTAATGGCAAATATAACTTTTTGTTGGGCGAATTTGGGCAGGAGACTCAAAGAAAGGAGGTGATAATTTCCATAAGGTGTTTCAGTTATTCTTGCCAATATGGCTAGTGAACCTCCCTGTCGATATTTTAGCAGGATAAAGAGGTGGGGTCATAAATGCCCCCACCTCGGACACAAAGGACGGCAGTGCCGACCTTTTCGCAGATTGATAAGTGGGGTCAAAAATAAGACAGAGGGGTCAAAGCGTATGTCAAGATGTCTCTAACATGGCATGAATACAGCCTTTCTTAGGTATTAGAAGTGATGTCATTAGATATATCAGTGGATTTTAAAGAGATAACAGAGCATCACCCAGTTAGGGGTGTTTATATAGATATTTTGAAATGAAAGGAGGAGAGAAAAAGAAAAAAATATAGATTATCCGCCAAGGGGTTGCCCTGTCTTTTACTTGGTCTGAGGTGGGGGTCACAGTGAATTGCCAAGAAGGAATCACTTTAATAATAAAAGATTAACATCAGAGAAAGAACAATATTTAAATACTTAAACCCTATATAAATATAACACATAAAAGAGACTCTAATATCTTATCCAAACACTTAACCTATCTTTTTTAGAGAAAAAAACCATCAACTTTCCAATGTGCTAGAAACGTTGAAATAAAGCGATTTATAGTAATAACTAAAAATAAAGAGTAAAAAAAATAAAACTTTTTTTCAAAAATGGTTGCCAAAAAGGCGTTTTCAGTGCCTACACATTGAGGGGTTATTTTTGTTTCAGCCATTTTTATCCATGAAAAAAGTAGGTAGAAAAGCTGTTGCTAAAATAAAAAAAATAAATTTTTTTCAAAAACTGCTATAAAAAAAGCGTTTTCGCTGCCAACACAATGAAGGGGTATTTTTAATTCATTCATTTGAACCATGAAAAAAGTAGGTACAAAAACCGGTGCTAAAACAAAAAATCTAGAAAAAATAAACTTTTTTTCAAAAATGGTTATAAAAAATGCCTTTTCAATGCCTACACAGTAGAGGGACTTTTTTTGTTCTTCTAATTTGAACCTTGAAAACTGAATATCCAATGTCATAAATACCTTAGCTGATGAATCCCAAAAGGAAAAGCGATTGTAAAGAATACGCCAAGACCACTTGGTTTTATCTAAGCCTGTGAGAGCGATACCTATTCTTACAAAAACAATTTAGCTGGTATTTCATATAGGTTACTATATGGGATGCCAACTAGGGTAAATTGTTTGCCAAGACCTCATCAGCCATATAATGATACTTCTGCCCAGCCACAGACCGACACAATGGGGGCAGCCGACAGAGATCCTGCCGGAGGTGAAATACCTATGATGCAATCTAACCCATTGCAGTTTATGACATTGTAAATATAAGATATAACTTTAAATATAACCCCACTAGATAAAATAAATACTTTGTGATAATGTGTGTTGCTAATAGAATCCAATATTATGAGAGGAGGAATTCATCATGGCAAACAAGCAAGTGATAAAGCAAGTCAAGAAAATTGAACCTGTAAAACCAAAAGTATTGCAGACCTTGCAACCTAGAAAAAGAGTATGTGCTTACTGTAGAGTCAGCACCGATTCAAGAGAACAGCACAATTCTTTTTCTGCCCAAGTGACTTACTATAAATCACTTATTGCTAAAAATGAGGAATGGGAATACGCAGGCATCTTTGCCGATGAAGCTATTAGTGGCACACAAATAAAAAAGCGAGATGAATTCTTACGTATGATAAAAGCCTGTGAAGCGGGAGAAATAGACTTAATTATCACCAAGTCTGTTACAAGATTAGCGAGAAATACAATAGACAGCATAGCGGTCATAAGAAAACTAAAGTTGATGGGCATAGGGATATACTTTGAAAAAGAACGCATCCATACCCTATCCGAAAAAAGTGAACAAATGCTAACCATCCTCAGTTCTCTTGCACAAGGAGAATCGGAAAATATCTCCACCAATAATAAATGGGCAGTAAGAAAAAGATTCCAAGAAGGAACTTTTAAAATCAGTACCCCTGCCTATGGTTACACCAATGATAAAGAGGGAGAACTAGTTATTCGAGAAGGCGAAGCTAGAATAGTCAAAAGGATATTCAATGAATACCTAAAAGGCAAAGGGGCATACACCATTGCAAAAGGATTAAATAAAGATAATATCCCAACCATACGTAAAGCAAAAGAATGGCATGAAAACGTCATTAATGATATTCTACAAAATCCAGTATATGAGGGAGATTTACTGTCACAAAAGACCTATACCACCGAGGTAATGCCCTTTAACAGAAAAGAAAACAAAGGAGAGCAACCTCAATATTTTATAAAAGATAACCATCCACCAATCATAACAAGAGAAGAAACACAGAAAGTAAAAGACATCTATCAATACAGAATGAAAGATATGAACACCAGTAATAGCAATAAATACAACAACCGCTATCCACTCAGTGGCAAAATCATATGCAACAACTGTGGCAGTACCTTTAAAAGGCAAAAAGCCCATATAGGAAAATCTTATGAAAAAATAAAGTGGTCTTGCAACTTACACATCAAAGACAAAGAAAAATGCCACACAAAAGCAGTAGAAGAAGAACAGATACAGAAAGCATACATAACCATGTGGAACAAACTCATAAGCCATTATAAACAGATATTAAACCCCTTAATGGAGTCCTTAAAAAAGCTAAGGACAAGCCATCAGCAAGAAGAAATAAGCACACTGGATAATAAAATCATGGAATTAACCGAGCAGAGTCATATCCTAAACCAAGTGGTAACCAAAGGATACTTAGACTCTGCTCTTTACATAGAAAGACAAAATGCTATCGATATAGAACTGGATGCTATCAAGAAAAAGCGTAAACAATTACTAGATAGCAATGGATTCGAAAAAGAAATAGCAGGAACACAAAACCTACTGGAAATCATCAAACACAATCCAAATGTTATAGATAACTATGATGAAAACTTATTAATGAACACCGTAGAGCGGGTCATCGTTGGAGAGAACAACAAAATAACTTTTCAACTAATTAACACCTTAAAGCTAACCGAATACTTTGAAAGGAGAGATTAAATGATTCGAACACCAATGGGATACAAAATGGTAAATGGAAAAGTAACAGTGGATGCCGAGAGATCAACTATTGTAGAAAGTATCTATAAAGATTACCTAGATGGAATACCCCTGCATAAAATAGCCGAGAAACTAACGGATGCAGGAATCTTAAATGCTAATAAAAAACCCAACTGGAATCACAGTTCCATAGGTAGAATCCTAAAAGATGAAAGGTACATCGGTGGTGACGAATATCCTCAACTCATAGATGAGTCAGTATTTCAGAAGGTACAGGAAAGAAGACAATCAAGAAAAGAAACTCTAGGAGAACCATTAAAACCAAACTCCCATATCAGAAGAATAGAAGAACGTATCAAAGTCTTAGAAGATGGTAAAGCCTTTTCATCCAATGAACTGGCAGAGCTGATTTTTAAAAGAGCAGAAGCTTACTACAACCTTGCAAAGGTAGATGATTCTAAACATAATACAGAAAAAATTATACAAGCATTAAAAGAAACAGTAAGAGAGAATAAAACTAATAAAACCCTTACAACCTTTAATGCAAAACTGTTTCAGACTATCACCAATCAGATTGTCATATTTAATGATGGCACATTAAAAATAGAATACATCAATGGCATTAGCATAACTGAAAGTTGTGAAATTGAAATAGAGATATAGATACAAAATGAAAGGGGGAATCACAATGGCACTAGCAAAGAAAAATGTAGCCTACATACCACCACAAGTCATCTACGATCCAAGCATAAAAGTAGAACTCAAAACACTAAGAGTAGCCGCCTACTGCAGAGTCAGCACCACATTAGAACAACAAGAATCCAGTTACGAAGCACAAATTACTCACTACACAGAAAAGATAAAAGACAATCCCAATTGGAAATGCGTTGGCATCTATGCTGATGATGGTAAAAGTGCCACCAACACTAAAAAAAGAGATGATTTTAATGCCATGATTAAAGAGTGCATGGCAGGAAAGATAGACCTAATCATCACCAAGTCTGTTAGTAGATTTGCAAGAAACACAGTAGATGCACTCCAAACTATACGAAAACTCAAAGAAAAAAACATCGCCATCTACTTTGAAAAAGAAGGGGTCAATACCCTAGAAGGTACAGGAGAACTCCTCATCACCATCCTAAGCAGCCAAGCCCAAGAAGAAAGCAGAAACATTAGTGAAAATACAAGATGGGGCATCATAAGAAAATTCGAAAACGGTATTATCAGTATCAATCATAATAAGTTTTTAGGCTATACCAAAGATGAAGACGGCGAGCTGATTATCGTACCCAAAGAAGCTAAACTCGTGAAAAGAATCTATAGAATGTATTTGGAGGGTAGTAGCGTTTTACAAATCACAAGAGCATTAGAAGAAGATAAAATAAAAACCGTCACAGGAAAAGATAAATGGCACGGAAGTGTCATAGATAGAATCCTAACCAATGAAAAATATATGGGCGATGCACTACTACAAAAGACCTATACCGTAGATTTCCTAACCAAGAAAAGAGTCAAAAACAATGGCATCGTCCCCCAATATTATATAGAAAATAATCACAAAGCCATCATACCAAAAGAACTATTTCATCGAGTACAAGAAGAAAGATTCAAGAAGGGCAAGCCTCAACAAAGGAGCCGTTACAAGAAAAGCTAATAAAACAAAAAAAGAAAAAAGCAAATACAGTTCCAAGTATGCCCTAACCGATATCCTAGTATGCCATGAATGTGGACACCCTTACAGAAGACAAACATGGTCTAAGTACGGCAATAAATACGCCGTATGGCGATGTGAAAACCGACTCAAAAACGGAACAAAAGCCAACTGCAACCACTCCCCAACCCTAAAAGAAGAATTTCTACACCATGCCATCATGACCGCCATCAATAACATAGTAGAAGACAAAGGAGACTTCATAGAACTATTTAGAAAGAATGTCATAAGAGTCATTAAAGCCCATCCTATAACAGAAGCTACCACAGAATATGATAACCAAATAGATAAGCTACAAAAGAAGATGCTCAGCATAGTAGAAGAAAATGCAAAACAAGGAGCAGTAGCAGAAGCATTTGATGAAGAATACAAAAGCATATCAAATCAAATCAATAAACTAGAAAGAGAAAAAGCAAGGCTAGCCCAAACACAGAAAAATGAAAAAGACCACGAACAAAGATTAGCAGAGATGGATAAAACCCTAAGAATTATTAATCCTAAGTTGAAAGACTTTGACCAAGAATTAGTCAGAAGGTTGATACAAACGTAAGCGTACAATAAAAGATGTATTCTCATAATCATAAATAAGTGAGACAATAACTTAGAGTGCAACACTTTTAAAGTATTTGTAAGAGTTGTAAACACTATAAAAGTCTCGGAAGGAATTTAATATGGATATGAGAAGCGTTAATCATCAAGTAAGGGTTAAGGAGTGGCGTGAAACTACTGGTGAATGCAGAAGAAGTGGAAAGCCTGTAAAAGAATGGTGCAGTGAGAATTCAATCAAGACAAGTCAATACTACTACTGGTTACGCGTAATACGTAA
>JANQMT010000010.1:0-22532 GCA_028279945.1 Clostridia bacterium | reverse complement strand
TATAAAAGCCTAACCGCAAACAATCGCCGTCCATGGCTTAAGTTTGCTCACAGACGTCCTGTCTGTGCACGACTTTTATAGCTTATCTGCTACCTAAATTTTCTAACCAAATTAACACAAGAAACAAATACTGATACACCTGCATTCAATTGCAAAGTATTTTACATACAGTGTGAAAAAACTCATTAAGGATTTTTTAATAGACATAACAGTGACAAATTATAGTAATTATTATAGAATGACCTGAGAAGTTATTGAATTTTAAAAAGATGCTATTGGTGTAGAATAGATTAAAGGAGATGTGTAGAGGGTGCCTGAATTGAAAATTGTTGTTACGGATTGTAGTTGGAATGCTATTGATGTTGAAAAAAAATACTTGCCCAGTGATGTAAGCGTAAAGGGCTATCAATGTAAGAGTGAAGAAGAGGTCATTGGTGTTTGTGAAGATGCAGATGCAATTTTGTCTGAATGTGCACCCCTTTCTAAAAATGTTTTAGAGAAGTTGAAAAAATGTAAAATTATTTCCAATACTGCAGTTGGGGTAGATAATATTGATGTAAAGGCGGCTTCTGATTTAGGAATAGCAGTAGCAAACGTACCGGGGTATTGTGCCGGTGAAGTGGCTGATCATACTGTTGCGCTCATGCTGGCATTTAATAGAGATATTATAGGGTATCATCAAATGATAAAAAACAAAGCTTGGCGTATGAAATCTGTGTTACCCATAAAAAGGATGTCTACACAGACCATGGGACTTATTGGCTTTGGTGATATTGCACAAGCAGTAGCGAGAAGGGCTTTGGGTTTTGGTATGAAACTTCTGGTATATTCCCGTCAGAAAGAAAAAGTAGAAGCCTTTGGATTGCAGATGGTTGAACTGGATGAACTGTTGGAACAATCAGATATTGTGTCTATACATTGTGCTTTAAATGAAAAGACCGAAGGATTGATATATAAAGAAAAATTTTTGAAAATGAAAAAGAAACCTTTACTGATTAATACTTCTAGGGGAAAAGTCGTCGATGAAAAAGACTTGATAGAAGCATTGGATCAAGGCTGGATTCGAGGAGCTGCTCTAGATGTTTTGGAAAATGAACCTCCTAATTTTTCAAGCCCTTTATTCGAAATGGATAATGTGATCATTACACCCCATGCAGGGTTTTATTCAGAGGAAGCTTTAGAAGAAGTGAGAAGAAGGTCTGCGTTGAATATTAAGAATTACTTAAATGAGAATTATGATGAAGTGAGTTTGGTTAATGGTGTTAGGTAGGGAATTTGACATGGGGTTATTGGATATCATATAATATGAAATAGATGATAATAAAATATAAATGATGGTTAGGTAAAAGGAGAGTAAGATGTACACATTGTTCTTAGTAAAATAATGAATTGAATATGGGTTTAAAAGAAAATCGCCTGTTGTGAAGGTCTATTTGTAATGTCTTTTATGTGTTTTCTTTTAAACGTATTGAATACTAAGAACACGCCTTAAGCTTTTATATAAGAAATAATACTGTGTAGTTTTTAGCATGGTATTTTTGTTTTTTGAAGACTTATTAATCAGATATGATTTAATATTTTTGATGAATTCAAGCATAAGACTGTGAGTGAATGGTTAGTATTCATTCACAGTTTTTTTATTAGCTGTGTTCTTGTATAGGAAGCAACCTAAATGAGGAGATGATAACAATGTTAATAAAGTGTAATAAAATAAAAAAAGATTTTGGGGACGTTAGTGTTTTAAAAGACATCAATTTAGAAATTGAAAGGGGTGAAAGAGTAGGACTGGTAGGCGGTAATGGTGCAGGTAAAACGACCTTAGCAAATATTATATTTGGAAATCTTATATGTGATGCGGGTGAAATCATATGGGGAGAAGAGGATTTGAAAGTTGGTTACTTAATACAGTCTACTTACTATACCTCTAATACGATTAATAGTATGTTTCAAGATACGAAGGAAGTTATAAAAGGTTTTTTTGAAAGGGCCGGCCAATTAGGCTTAAAAAATGTTAAAAGCTGGGACAATACCAGATTTGATGGGCTGAGCGGCGGAGAAAAAACAAAATTAGCTTTAGCACATATATGGGCTGAGAAACCCAACCTATTAATTTTGGATGAACCCACCAATCATATGGATTTTCAAGGTATTCAATGGTTAATTAATGAAATTAATAAATATAAAGGGACCATTATCATTATTTCACACGATCGATATTTTCTTGATGAGTGTGTAGGTCGAATTATAGAACTTGAAAATGGCGTGATTCATAGCTATAAAGGTAATTATACTTTTTATCGCAATGAGAAGAAGCGACAATATGACAGCCAACTGAATGCTTATTCAATTCAAGAAAAGTATAAGCAAAAAATAGCGCAAGATATCCATCAACTTAAAAATTGGTCAGATAAGTCTCATAGGGAATCAAGAAAAAAAGCAAAACAAGTAGCAGGAAAAAAGGAATATTTTAGAGCAAAAGCAAAGAAAAAAGATAAGCAGGTAAAATCAAAATTGAAAAGAATAGAAAAAATTGAACTTGAAGGTGTCAAAAAGCCAAACGCTGAAGCCAAAATAAATTTTGAGTTTGATGGCGTTGAGAAAAAAGGAAAAAGAATGATAGAAGCGATTAATATTTCGAAAGCTTATGGGGAACATGTGTTGTTTAAGAATAGTTCATTTTATATTCAAAGAGGTGATCGTATCGGTCTGTTCGGGAGAAATGGATGTGGAAAGTCCACGTTAATAAAGGCGGTTATGGGAGAGGAAAGTTTGGATGATGGAAAAATGTCCATAAGCGCTTCAGCCCAAATAGCTTATCTCAGTCAAGATGTATTGGAGCTAAATGAAGAAAAAACAGTTTTAGAAGTGTTTGATATTGTTTCTAAAGAAAAGCTGAGCAAGGCACGAACATTGCTTTCTAATATGGGTTTCACACAGCTTATGATTAACAAACAGATAAGACAATTAAGCCTTGGAGAGAGAACGAGAATAAAAATAGCACAGTTAATATTAAATGAGAATACCATGCTTATTTTAGATGAACCAACCAATCATTTAGACTTAAGAAGCAGAGAAAAGCTGGAAGAAACCCTTGAAGCTTATAACGGTACTATTCTGATTGCATCCCATGATCGATATATGCTGGAAAGGATCTGTGATAAATTACTGGTCTTCGAAAACGGCAGTATAAAAAGAAATGAGTATGGTTTTAAAGAATATATAGATAGAAATCAGAAAACAGATCAGTGCCCACAAAATAAAGAAGAAGAAAAATTGATTTTAGAAAATAGGATCAGCTATATACTGGCGCAGCTAAGCCAATATAGTCCACAGCATCCAGAGTATCAAAAATTAGATGCAGAATTCAATGCATTGATGAAAAAGAAGAATACGCCGCTTTAAAGATGCTGAAACAGTTTTAAAAGTTGAAATTTCAAGCCCGGCTTTTTAAAAGGCGGTTGTATGATTTTCTGAGATACATTAAAATAGAATTGGTACAGATAAAAAATGAATGCCATGTACCGAAAAAAAATATAAATTTAAAAAAATGGATAGTATAAAATATAATATCAGGAGGTAACTATGAAAATTACTTTTTACGGACATGCATGTTTTGAAATTGAATCGGAGGAAATACATGCTTTAATTGATCCCTTTATTAAAGAAAATCCATTATGTCCGGTTGATGTTTCGGACATAAAAAATGTTTCCCATATTTTTTTAACGCATGGACATGATGATCATTTGGGAGACACGGTTGAAATTGCAAAAAGAGACAACTCCATCATTGTATGCAATTTTGACATGGCACAAACACTTTCCCAATACTATAATAACATACATCCTATGAGTATAGGTGGACGCGTACAAATGGGTTTTGGGAAAGTAAAAATGACAAATGCCCTGCACGGATCATATATTACAGACCATTACGGACAATTAATATACGGAGGTACTCCATGTGGATTTGTGATAGAGGTAGAAGGTAAAAAAGTTTATCATGCTGGGGATACCGGATTAACAATGGATATGAAATTACTGGCAGATGAAAATATTGATGTAGCAATTCTGCCTATAGGCGGCAATTTTACTATGGATATTGAAGATGCCGTTAAAGCGGTAAGCTTTATCCAGCCCCAAATGGCTATTCCCATGCATTATAAAACATTCGATCTTATTGATGTTGATCCAAAAGAGTTTGAACAAAGTGTAAAAGGTTGCAAAGTCAAGATTATGGATTTGGGGGAGAGTATAAATATATAATAAATATTATGGGATATGATCTAGGACTTGATTAAGGAGTAAACGCTATGAATTCAAGGGATAACATCAGAGAGCTTAAAGATGCTGTAAAAAAACAAGAAGAATATATAGAATTACTTGAAGCTGCAATTAACCTTTCAATGATAGGATATGTCATTTGCGATGCAGAAGGATATGTGTTAAAAGTCAATGAGGCTCAAACACACATTACAGGCTGGGATCCTTCAGATATGCTGGGAAAACATATGTCTGAAATTGGAAAAGTTGATAATCATGCAACAGCAGCAATGAAAATCATAGAAACCAAAAAGCCGGTTAAGCTTGAACGGCACTTAGCAACAGGCACAAGTTTTTTGGTTTATGGAAAGCCCTACTTTGATAGTAAAGATCAACTAAAATATGTTGTGTGCAACTTGATTGACACTACTGAGATTACTCAAACAAAAAATGAATTAGAAAAAGCTAAACTCAATAATGATAAATTGACTATTAAACTGCAGCAGTTAGAAAATAGAGCTGAGCTTGAAAATTGTTTGATTTACAACAGTGATAAAATGGAAAGAGTGGTTTACTTATGTCATAGAATTGCACAATTTGATTCTACTGTTTTAATAACAGGAGAATCAGGAGTAGGAAAAGAATTGATAGCGGACTTGATTTTTGAAAGAAGCTATAGAAATACTGCGCCTTTTATTAAAATTAATTGTGCCTCTATTCCTGAGCATTTGTTGGAATCAGAATTATTTGGTTACGAACAGGGTTCTTTTACCGGTGCTGGCAGTAAAGGAAAAAAAGGTATCCTAGAATATGCCGATCAAGGGACTTTGCTGATGGATGAGATAGGTGAGATGTCATTATCACTTCAGGCTAAGCTGCTTAGGTTTTTACAGCAGGGAGAGTTCTATCGTGTTGGAGGTCATACCCCGATTAAAACAGATGTCCGAATTATAGCGTCTACCAACCGCGATTTAAAACATATGGTGACTCAAAACACCTTTAGGGAAGACTTATATTATAGATTAAACGTTATTCCTATTAAAGTCCCGTCGCTAAAAGAAAGAAAAGAAGACATACCTTTGCTTATTAAGTTTTTTGTAAAGAAATTTAATGAAAAATATGGCTTGCACAAAGATGTTTCATTAGAAGTAATGGAATACTTTATTCAAAATGATTTTAAAGGCAATATTAGAGAACTGCAAAATATTATTCAAAGACTACTTCTTTTATCTGAAAAAGAGACCATACAGCTTGATGAGGCCTTGAGAATTTTATCAGATAAGAATGAAGAAAAAGAGATGACGATACGAAGTAAAAGCAGCTTAAAACAATTAGTTGAAGGGTATGAGAAAAAATTACTTGAAAAATATGTAAAACAATTTCATACAACACAAAAAATAGCTGAACTATTACAAGTGAGTCAACCTACTATATCTAGGAAGTTAGCTAGATATGGCATAAAAAGCATAGATAAGAAAAATAAATAATATCATGCATGTATACAAAAATGAATAACGATAAAAAAGTATACAAAATTGCATAGGTTAAGAATTTGTTGAAATTTTAGGGTATTACACATGATAAAAAAATAATTATACACAAATGTATAAAATGATATGAATGTATCAACATGAAAAAATGATAAATCTCTTAAAACACTGTAAAATGCAGTGTTTTTTATTTAAAATGATTTGGTATCAAAATTGCTTATATTAATTTATGAGGCAGCGCTATACGATTGTTTCAAAGGCATTTTTAGTCTATATAACTAATTTTTGGAAAATAAACATGAGAGATAGTGCTTAAACAAGTTGCCACAGGTAAGACTTAATATAATGCTTTAATTAAACTTGAAAACTTGTTTAACATAAATTATTACACAAATACAATAAAGGAGAGGTGTAACAAATGATAATAGGGAAAAAATGGAGTTTGGTACTGGTAATTTTATTGACAATGAGTATGTTATTTGCAGGATGTACGAGTGGAAAGATAGAAGACTCATCTGAGGAACCTGATCAGCAACCAATAAAAGTGGATTACGACACTGCTACTCCATCTGAAATTGAATCATTCATTACAGCAAAATCAAATAACCCGGATAAAATCATACTTAAGTATGCATCGACCAGTAGAAATCTAGATGATCAACCATATTTAAGAGGGCTTAGAAAATACCTGTTTGTATTAAAAAGTGAAGTTGGTGATCAAATAGAAATTCAATATTTTATGAATTCTGCATTAGGCCCAAGTACAGAAGCTGTTCTTGGGGGAATCCAAAATCGGTCCTTTGAGCTTACAGACTGGCCTTTGGGAAGCTTTGCGGAATTAACAAATACATTTCAGGTGTTTGATGTTCCTTATCTAGTTACAAAAAATGAAGAAGCAATGGAATATCTTAATGGAAAAATTGGAGATATTATGACTGCTAAGTTAATTGAAGATACAAATATCAGACCATTAGGATATTTTACAATTGGTATGAGACAACTTACAAACAATGAAAAAGAAGTTAAATCGCCAGTTGATATGGAAGGTCTTAAGGTTCGAGTTCAAAATAACCAACTTCACATATTAGGAATGAAGGCATTGGGTTGTGCACCTACTCCACTTGCTTTTGCTGAGTTATTTACAGCACTTCAGCAGGGCGTTGTTGACGGACAAGAAAATCCGGTCCCAACGATTTATGACTTGAAATTTTACGAAGTTCAGAAATATCTGACAGTTACAAATCACTTGTTTACAGGTGGGACCATTGCAATCAATGAAGATTTCTATCAAAGTTTACCTGATAATGTGAAAACAGCAATGGATAAAGCAGCAATAGCTGGATCGGAAGAGTCACTGAATGAAGTATTGAACAGTCAAGCAGATTTGCTTACTAAACTTTCAGAGAATATGCAGGTTTATCAACCAACAGCAGAAGAACTGAAGGTATTCCAAGATAAAGCTAAGGAGGCTTGGCCTGAAATGGAAGGTATCATCGGAAAAGAATACTTTAATCAAATAATCGATGCAATGAAGTAAGTTTAATATTGTGTATAGGTATAAGAGTTTCAAATCATCCTATACACAATATTTTATTACTTATCCCACGAGAAAGGGTGTATCTAATGGTAATGCAAAAATTTAAATGGTTTCTCAACAACATGGAGTTTGTTTTAGGAGGAGTTTGTGCGGGGATAATGATGATATTATTATTTCTGCAGGTAGTTTCTCGATACGTATTTAATTATTCTATAGCATTTACAGAAGAACTTGCACTAATCTTTTTTATTTTATCAATATATATAGGAGCAGTAGGTGCTACTAGAAGAAAACAACATCTTAAAATAGAATTCGTTATAAATATGTTTAAACCTAAAGGCCAATTAGTGACTGCCTTTATATCCAATATTGCTTTTATGATAACCAATGTTTTTATTATTTATGGACTTGTCGGCGTTACGGCAAATTTAAAAAAATATGGAATGACTGCACCAATTACTCAAATTCCTAAGTGGATCGTTTATGCAGTTATACCAATAGTGTTTGTAGTCATTACAATTCGATTGATAAAGGATTGTACTGATATTATATACAAAATCAATAAACTAGATGTTGAAACCAAAGAGTGAATAGATAGGAGGTAGAAATGTGGAACTATTAGTCTTAATTGGAGTTGCTGCAATATTTTTAGTTATTGGGGTTCCAATCGGTATCTCGTTATTATTGGGAATGCTTTCATCAGCTTTATTTTTTGGAACAACCACACTCACTTTTATTGCACAGTCTATGTATTCAGGATTAGATACATTACCATTGTTAGCAGTTCCGTGTTTCATAATGGCTGGCGCGATTATGGAGACTGGTGGATTGTCAAAAAGGCTTGTAAATGTTGCAAATAAAATGGTTGGACATACAACCGGAGGTTTAGGGACTGTTACAATCCTAGCTTGTTTATTCTTTGGTGCTATCTCTGGGTCAGCGCCTGCAACGGTTGCTGCTATTGGTACAATTATTATTCCCCATATGCTGGAAGCTGGGTACGAACATGATTACTCAGCTGGATTAGTTTCAGTTGCAGGTGGATTAGGAATTATTGTTCCGCCCAGCATACCTCTTGTTGTTTATGGCGTCGTAACCAATACTTCTATAGGTGATTTGTTTATTGGCGGGTTTGGTCCTGCCATAGTAGTTGCAGCCATATTGATAGTTATATCAAGATTCATATCGGCTAAAAAAAGATATAAAGGAAATGGTGAAAAAGCTAGTTTAAAAGAATTAATGCTTGCAGTTTGGGACGCAAAATGGGCACTTTTTATGCCTTTTTTAATACTTGGAGGAATCTATGGTGGAGTCTTTACGCCTACAGAAGCTGCAATCATTGCGATTTTTTACGGCATCATAGTCGGTATATTTATTTATAAAGAACTAAAGTGGAAAGATCTTTTTAAAATGTTGGATAAAAATACTTCTTTTGTGGGTGGAATTATGTTAACATTTGCCCCAGCAGCGGCGCTTGGAAGTCTTCTTGCCATGTTTGGAGTGCCAGATTTAATTAGAGAATTTTTATTATCGGTTTCTACTAACATAATCGTCATTTTACTAATTATTAATATGTTCTTATTATTGGCTGGAATGCTTCTTGACACAATGTCAGCAATTATTATCTTTGCTCCCATCTTATTAAAAGTAATTGAACCTTTTGGGATTGACCCAGTACATCTTGGGTTATTTATGACAATCAATCTTGCGATTGGGTTCGTAACGCCGCCAGTGGCAATGAATCTATTTGTTGCGTCAGGAATGACAGGCATTTCAATAGATAGAATTGTTAAAAAAGCAACACCATTTATATATGGGATGATTGTTGCCCTGATCATTATAACATTTATTCCTGGAGTTAGTCTTGGCTTATTGCAGCTTCTGGGCCGCTAATCATTTAGATTGATTTTATTAGTCTTTTCCCAATTCTATTTTTCTTTTAGTTTATGTTGAATTGAAAGATAATTGGAAAATTGAAGAATATATATTCAGAAATAATCCCTATTTTGAGGGTTATTTCAATGTAGCAATTATAATTTGCTACTATTTATTATTGGAATTTACATATTGTATTGAGATGCTACTTTATGATATTCCACAAAAATTTGATATACAAAAAATAAATAAAGGATGAAATAATTATGAAAGAAAAAATGATTTTCGGTATATCTGCAAGCCCTAGAAAAAATGCAAATGTAGATATTTTATTAAAAATAGCATTAGAAGAGGCAGCAAAAGAGGAAAATATTAGAACAGAGATTCTCTACTTAAGAGACTATAAAATAGAAAATTGCAACTCTTGTTTTGCATGCTGTAATGAAGTAGCAGCTAATAGGGACTACCCATGTATAGCTTTTGAAGATGATATGAATTTATTATATCCAAAATTAGAAGAATGCGATGGATTGCTTATCGGTTCACCTGTTTACTTTGGTTCTATGACAGCTCAGTTAAAAACTTTCATGGATAGAACAGAAGGTTTGTTGCGTTATTCAAAAAGTAAATGGAAATATACCCTTAGCAATAAGATCGGTGCTGGATTGGTGGTAGGTGGCAACCGGAATGGTGGCCAAGAATTTACACTCCAAGCCATTCATTATTACTTCTTGGTACACAATATGATTGTGGTTGGAACAGGACCTGATCCAACACCAGGATGTTATTTGGGAGCATCAGCTACGACATATCCTGAAAAAGGTGCTTCAAGAAAAGCCGTACTGCAGGACGAACTAGGCGTTAAAAGTGCAAAGATGGTTGGCAGAAGAATGGCAGAAGTATTATCTATGTTAAATAAATAATTGTGGTGGTATAGAAGAAAGAAGGTTAAAAGGATATAGACCTAGATATCGAAAAAATTTTATGGAAATAGTAGTAAAGGGGAAAATAAAATGAAAGAAAAAATAAAGATTGATGAAATTGAAGCCAAAGAATTAACACTGCAATTGATTCGAATCCCAAGTGTCAATCCACCTGGAGATGTAAGCGAATGTGCGGAGTTTATAAAATGTTGGCTGATTGAAAATAATATTTTAGCAAGAATTGTTAGAAGTGAGTATGTGGACAATGTGGTTGCCATGTTAGGTGATGATTCAGGTCGAAAAATCCTATGGAACGGTCATTTTGATGTTGTTCCGGCAGGAGACAACTGGGATACACATCCGTATGAAGCCGTATATAAAGATGGTTTTATATATGGCCGTGGTGCTAGTGATATGAAAAGCGGCATAGCAGCCATGATGCTGGCTTTAAAAGAAATTAAAAAGAACAATATCCGGTTAAAGGGGCAAATTGTCTTTACAGGTATTGGAGATGAAGAAACAGGAAGCAAAAATGGCACATTGATGCTTCTGGATAAGCTGGGAACACAATTTGATAGTGCAGTAGTATCTGAGCCTACAGATTTTTACATTGAAAGTGCTCAGCGGGGATTAAGATGGATAGAAATAAAGATTTTAGGAAAAGCGTGCCATGCAGGCAGACCCCATGTGGGTAATAATGCGGTAGAATATGCTGCAAAGGTCATTGAAGCCATTAAAAACATACAATTTGACGCTCGTCATGATTTGTTTGAGTGGGGATTAAAAGAACCGAGTTTGTCCGTAACCAAGATTTCCGGCGGCATTCAATCTAATATTATTCCTGAAGAATGTACACTGCTTATTGATCGTAGAATGATGCCCGGAGAAACAGAAGATAAAGTCATAGCACAGATTACGGAAGCCATAGAGCCTCTAATGGGACAAGGTTTTAAAATAACTGTTGAAGTGGTTAACAAGGGATGGGATCCTTATGTGATCGACCAAGATGAGCAAATGTTGAAAGATATCGTTCATTCTTATGAAAGAATTACCGGCGCAGTACCTGGGATTAGGGGTAAAGGTGGTTGTACAGATGCATCACATATTTTCCATGCCGGGATTCCAGTCGTCATATTAGGGCCAGGAAGTGCCAACGAATCCCATACTGCTAATGAAAAAGTTTTGGTTGAACGCATAGCAAGAGTAGCTGAGATATATGCAGATTCAGCAATACAGTATTTAAATCGATAAAGGGGGAACTGTGAGATGAATAAAAAAATGCCGGTCATGTTGACGTTTGATGTAGATGGTGAATCCCTTTGGGCATCGAGAGACCCAGAAAATTTGAAAAGACCTGTATGTACTTCTTTGGGTCAATATGGAATTGTAGAAGGGGTGCCTAGAATATTGGAATTGTTGGATAAATATCAAGTACCGGGAACTTTCTTTGTACCGGGCATGATAGCCGAAAGGTATCCTGAAATGGTAAAGAAAATAGCAGGTAAGCATCATGAAATTGGTAATCATAGCTATAGTCATACTTATCCGGATCAACTTCCATCAAGAGAAGCTGAGAAAGAAGAATATGTAAAGACCGGTAAAATACTTGAAGACCTAATTGGGGAAGCACCAAAAGGGTATAGGTCGCCGGCCTGGGAATTTAGTGAACATACCTTTGACATCATAAGAGAAATGGGATTCAAATATTCAAGCAATATGATGCACACGGATCGTATTGGGTATTTAGAAGTATTTGGTGAAAAGTCAAACATAGTTGAACTTCCTATTCACTGGGCATTAGATGATGCAGCGTTTTGGTTGTATAGTGTACGAATCGTAGGAAAAGCGATGCAGCCTATTTCATCGGTTGAAGATTTTTGGAATGCTGAATTTGATGGCTTGTATGAAGAATTCTGCAAAGAAGAAAATTCGGATATTTGCTTTATTTTGACCTGTCACCCTCAAGTAATTGGACGTCCTGCAAGGATGAAAGTGTTAGAAAATGTTATCCAACATATTAAAGGCAATACCAATATAGAATTTACAACATGCTATCAAACTGCAGAAAAATATATAAATAAATAACTATGATTATTTAAAAATAAATGAAGTTATTAGCAGATAGAATTCATCCTTTTGTAGCAGAAAAGGATGAATTTTTTTTTATAGAACAACTAAACTGCTATTTAAATGCTCCATTCCTTAAAAACTTCATAACATCATCAATGATCTCATCTGTAACACATTCATCATCAAAAATGATCCACTTTAAACCTATGAAATTACCAACTCCGATAAAACAATAAGCCAGAGTTTTCGCATCAATGTCATCCACCATTTCCCCATTTTTTTGAGCTTTTTTAATTTGCTTTATATAGCCTTTTGCAATGTTTTCGTAATAATCTTTAAAAGTTTCTTCATCGACAAATTGGGCTTCCCAAATGATTTTGTATAAGCCTCTGTGATGCTTTAAGAAATTAAAAAAAGCTTTAAATCCTTCATATTCCATATCATACCGCGTTGTACAATCCTTGATGGCTTCACGAATCTCCAGTCGAAGAATCTCATTTAAATGTTCGACCAAATACTTGAAAACACTTATTTTATCTTTAAAATATATATAAAACGTACCAGGGGCAATATCAGCCATACGCGTTATATCGTTAATTGAAGTATTATAGTATCCTTGTAAACTAAAAAGCGCTTCTGCTGCTTTGCATATGTTTTCTAAGGTATCTCTTCCACGTTGCGTTTTGGGTTGTTTTAATAAGTCCAAAGTACCACCTCTTTTTTCCGTTCCTTTACAAAAGTGTAGCAGACAAGACGCTGTATTTCAAGTCTATGAGAAAAGTAAAAAAGAATTATCAGAAAATTTAAAACTATAAATTGACATTAATTTGACTGTGTGATAAAGTAAAATATGAAAGGTGATTCATGTTTCATAAAATTCGCTATAATATCTTAATTTTTGGAAGGAGGATGACAGACTTTGGATATTTCTAACAAAAAAACAGGGATTATTTTGTTAATTGGCATTCTATGGATCGTCATAACCATTCTTGGGTGGAAAGGTCAGTATTTGGCCGGTATGTATCTGGGTGTTATATTGATTCTTTTACACTTGGTATTAGGAGCAGCAAAGAACGGGGTTTTATCTTCAAAGATTATAATATACCCCTTATTGGCTTTTGGTGTATTATGGTGTGCAAGCTTTTATCTATCCGATTATTATGCAGAGGTATTTTTAGGACGTATACCAGATTTCACAATTATGGGCTTTCACCCTTCCTTTGCATGGACTGTTTTAACTTACTGGTTGGGAGGATTAGCCACTTTGACAGTAGGATTTGTAGTTTTTAAAAATGAGTGGCTGTCAGAGAAAGACTGGGAAGACTTTAAAAATAAAATTAAACAATCTAAACAAGGCGAGGTGAAGTAAATGTCAGGAAGTGTAAAAATCGCTATTATTGGATTTTCGTTTTTGATGATTCTAGTTTCATTTCTCATTGGATGGTGGGCTAAAAAGAAAGTAACTTCTACTCAAGCTTACTTTGGAAGTACAGGTATGTTTGGGCCTTTAACAGTTGGCCTTTCCAGTACGGCAGCAGTTGCCAGTGCTTTTGCTTTAGTAGGGGTACCGGGCATTATCTATTCTACAGGTAATACAATGAACTTTTGGATGCTGTCGTCTGTAGCCTTTGCAATGGCTTATTGGATACTAGGTAAAAAAGTCAGGGCTATGGCCGAATTAGGAGCTGTATCCTCTTTAGGAGATATTTCAGACCTGAGATTTAATAACAATCGCTACATAAAAGCCATTTTATCCATTGTATTATTTATAGGGTGTGTTGCCTATTTAGCGGCGCAGATTAAAGCCGGTTCTGAATTATTCAGTCACTTACTGGGATTAAATACGATTGTGACGGGTTTTATGATATTTGGCGTATTAACGCTGTATATGGTCATAAGCGGCGAAGTTGGGGGATTATTAACCCAAGCATTTCAAGGTCTGGTCATGGTTATTGCAGGTGTCATCATTATTGCAGCTTTCTTTATAATGACCGGCGGATTTGGCGAAGTGTTGAAAGCTGTTTCTTCTGCAGGTACGGTTACTCAAGGAGATGTTTCAAAAGCTTTTGGACCTGATTTTTTAAATGCATGGGGTGTTCTTCCTAGGTCCATTGCCATGGCGTGGATGATCATACCTATCCTGGGAACAGTTGGGCAGCCTCAAGTTTTGACCAGAATGTATGCACTAAAAGACCCAAAAGATATGCCGAAACTAGGTATATATGCTGCCATTTCTCATATGGTAGTAGGATTCTTTGCGGTAGTAGTTGCTTACGGAGCATTGTACTTGGTTGCTACAGGTGCAGTAGCGCCTCTGGCTAAAGGAGATAGTGCAATATTTGTATTTGCGGATTACTTGGGTGTATATGCTCAGTTATTTATTTATGCAGCAGTGTTAGCAGCTGCCATGTCTTCGGCCAGTATGTTTTTATCATTATCAGCCAATATTATTTCACGTGATTTACCAAGTGCTTTAGGTAAAAAAATAGCACCGGAAAAACAAATCAATGTATCTCGTATTACCATGCTGGTTTTAGGTTTAATTGCCATATTATTCTCTTTAACCAGTGCTGAAATGGTAGCCATATTAGGAACATTTGGCTGGGGAACATTGATGTCAGGTACTTTTCCTGTATTTATTATAGGTTTGTTATGGAAGGGTGCAAATGGAAAAGGCGTAGCAGCAGGTATATCCGTTTCATTGGTATTAAACTTACTCTCACTAACAGGATTTAAATGGCCGGGAGCATTGCCATGGTATTTTAATGTTATTACCATTGCAGTTGCTATAACCATATTTGTATCTTTAGCAACTCACGAGAAACTGGATTCTAGAGTAGAGGCTGTTATTGATTTATAAAAGTGAAAGGATATAGGTTGATTTTTATAAACAGGAATGATGGTATAATTAAATTAATAATAAGATTCAAATGAGGTGAGAAGATGAAAGTCATTGGTATTTGCGGCAGCCCGAGAGATGAAAGCAATACTGCTTTTTTCCTTGATCAGGTATTGGAACCGTTGAAAGAAAAAAAAGTGAACACAGAAGTCATTAGATTAAACAACTATCAAATTTCAGGCTGCAAAGGATGTTATGGATGTGTAAAGGCCAAACAATGTATGGTTAAAGATGATTTTCAAGAAATATTTTCTAAAATGATGGAAGCAGACGGTATTCTGTTTGGGTCTCCGGTTTACCATGCATCCATAACATCAGAACTGAAAGCACTTTTAGATAGAGCAGGCTTTTCCGGAAGATGGTATGCAAATGAAATGAAGGAAAAAAATGAATCTTATAAATGGACGACAACAGCATTTTCAGGTAAAGTAGTAGCGCCGGTTACAGTAGCGAGAAGGGCAGGACAGAACTTTGCCTTTGCACAGATTTTATTATGGGCCACATGTAATGACTGTATTATTCCCGGCTCTTCGTATTGGAATGTGGGGGTCGCAGGAAAAGGCGGCAATGTCAACGCAGAAGAAGACGAGGAAGGTATAGCCATTATGAAACATTTAGCTGATAATATGTACGATTTGATAACATGTTTAAAAAGGTAAAACTAGGAAGGAGGGGCTTGAGTGATAAATAATGGTTGGATAGGGAACTACTCTTATTTTAGAGCTCGGATTAATCCAAATTCTGTGGCGGTCCATGACTTAGATGAAAATGAAATGTATACGTATGATGAACTGGATCAAAGGGCAAATAAATTAGCCAATTATTTTAAAGAAGTATTCAACTTGTCTCAAGGTGATCGGGTTGCATTTATCGCAAGAAATAGAATTGAGCTGATAGATGCCTATTATGCCACAGGAAAAACAGGAACCATATTAGTGCCTTACAACGCAAGGCTATCCGTACAAGAGTTGACTGAGCTGATATTAAAAGAAAAACCAAAGGTATTGTTTTATGAAGATATATTTTCAGACTTAGTAAATGCTTTAAGAGCTGACACAAATATTCATCAGCATGTGGTTATTGGAAATGACCAAAATACTGAAGATTTAAGCTATAAAAATATTATGGCATATGAAAATAAAGGTGCGGCTTATTGTGCCGACTTGAATTTTGATTCTATACATCTGATCATTCATACAGGAGGAACAACAGGACTGCCTAAAGGAGGAATGATTTCACATGGTGCTGTACTGTTTAATGCCATGAACGAAATCTGTACTTGGGGCATTTCGCATACGGACAGCGCACACATTCTATTACCCTTATTCCATACCGGGGGATGGAATCTACTGACATTACCTATCTTGCACGCAGGTGGAAAAATCATGATCAATAAACAGTTTGATCCGGAAAAAGCATTGCAAGTGATTCATGATCAAAAACCAACCTTTGTTTTTGGGGCTGCAACCATATTCAGAATGATGAGTGATATGCCTAATTTTGAAACCACTGATTTTTCATCATTGAAATGGGTCATGGCCGGTGCGGCACCCACACCGATCAATATTATGCAAAAATTTTGGGATAAAGGTGTTAGATTTGTTTTGGGTTACGGTATGACAGAAGCCGGCCCAAATAATTTAACAGCACCGGCAGAATTTATGGGTGATGATATGATGCGCAAAAAATATGCTTCCGTAGGAAAACCCATGTATTTTACATTAGCTAAGATTGTAGATGATCAAGGCAATGAATTGGGAGACAATGAAACAGGAGAATTAATTTGGAGCGGTCCCCAAATTTTTTCAGGATATTGGGACAATGAAGAAGAAACTAAAAAAACATTAAAAGATGGATGGGTATACACAGGAGATATGGCTGCAAGAGATGAAGACGGTTACTATTATATCGTAGGCAGAAAAAAGAACATGTTCATCAGTGGTGGAGAAAATGTGTTTCCTCCTGAAATTGAAAATGCCCTTTATGAAATACCTGAAATTCATGAAACATGTGTTATAGGTGTGCCGGACGAAAAATGGGGGGAAGTCGGTAAGGCCCTTATTTCATTAAAAAAAGATAAACAATTGAACAAGGAAGGTATTATTGAATCATTAAAAGGTAAATTGGCACATTATAAAATTCCTAAATATATAGAATTCGTAGAAGATATTCCAAAAAATAATGTAGGTAAAATTGTTGCTTCACAAGTGATGAAGCAATATGGTTATCCAAGTGACGGAGAAAAAGCAAATGCTTTCTAATCGAGTGGTAGGAATAAAAAAAATAGGAATTTATGTGCCGGATGAAATAAGAGATAGTCAATATATAGGAGAAGCATCTAAAATACCAAAGGAAGTGATTCGAGATAAATTTGGTATTAATCATGTTCATAAAGCAAGCCCGGAAGAAACCGTGTCAGATATGGCCATTAAGGCTGCTCAAAAGGCTTTAGCGGGTTTCAATCCGGAGAAGTTAGATTTGGTGGTCTATTGCGGAAGCGAATACAAGGATTATTACCTATATAATTGCGCAGCAAAAATACAGCATGAGTTAGGGGCAAAAAATGCCAATGCTTTTGAAATTCATTCCTTATGCTCGGCTGGGGTTTATTCCTTAAAGGTCTTAAGAAGTATGATGCTGGACGACCCTGAACTAAAATATGCTCTGCTGATATCATCCTCTAAAGAAGCGGACTTAATTAATTATGCCAACAGCAACACAAGATTTATGTTTAATTTTGGAGATGGTGCTGCTGCAGTGCTCCTGGAAAAAGGATTAAATCAGAATATTATTTTGGAAACCCATATGATAACGGATGGCGCTTTTGCAGAAGCCATCGGAGTTTTTGGAATCGGGTGTAAAAATTTTCATGACTTTGATAAAATGGCATATGAGAATAGATTTTTAGATGTGCCGGATATTCACGGTATGAAAGAAAAGCTTGATCCGATTACTTTAAAGAATTTTATTTCAGTGATTGAAAAAGCTGCTGAAAGAAGTGGATATAAAAAAAATGAAATCAATTATATCGCTCCAATATTTATGAAACGATCGATCTTAAATAACATATTAGAGTACTTTCAGCTGGAAGAAGAAAATTCATTTGTGTTAGAAGAATATGGACATTGTCAATCCGCAGATGCTTTCATTTCTCTGGTGGAAGGCGAAAAACTCGGGCGCATCAAGCAAGGCGACATAGCTGTGTTGTTTGGGGCAGGAACAGGATATACCTGGGCAGCCACCGCTGTTAAGTGGGGAAAAAATTTGTAATATAAGAGGTGATAAATATGCGGCTGGAAAATAAAGTAGCTATTATTACAGGAGCAGCTAGAGGTATTGGAAAGGCAACAGCCCAAAAATTTGCCGGTGAAGGTGCCAAAGTCGTCATTAGTGATTTAAATGAAGCAGACATACAAAAAACGGTTGAAGAAATTCTAGGGGTTGGCGGCACAGCAATAGGGAGTAAAACAGATGTGACAAAACGTGGTGACGTAGAAAATATGATCAATAAAGCTTTAGATACTTATGGGTATATAGATGTATTGGTTAATAATGCAGGGATTACTATGGATGCATCCTTACTAAAAATGACAGAAAACCAATTTGATACAGTCATCAATGTCAACTTGAAAGGTGTCTATAATTGCAGCCAAGGGGTTGCAAAAATTATGGAAAAACAAAGTAAAGGTGTCATTCTAAACGCTTCATCTATTGTAGGTATTTACGGAAATTTTGGGCAAACCAACTATGTTGCTGCAAAATCGGCCGTAATCGGTATTACAAAGGTTTGGGCAAAAGAACTCGGGCCTAAAGGTATCCGTGTCAATGCTGTAGCCCCAGGATTTATCCAATCTCCTATGACAGATAAAGTGCCTGAAAAAGTACTTCAAATGATGAAAGACAAGTGCCCCCTTAAAATGCTGGGAACACCTGAAGATATTGCAAATGCATATTTATATTTGGCATCGGATGAGGCAGGATTTGTCAACGGAACGGTACTTGAGGTTACAGGCGGTTTGGTTTTATAACAATAATATATGAATAAAAAATGAATGACGATCACCACTGGTGATCGTCGTTTCATATCAGTTTAATCGATTTAATTGCTCTAAAGAGCTTCTGTCACGTTCTAATATTTCTCCTGCTATTCTCCTTGATTTGTTGTCAAGTTTACCTCGTAAAACTTTTTCAGCCATATTAATCCCTACGACTTCTCCTTCAATAGCTTTCTCAAGAATTTTTTGATCCTTTGCAGCCATGCCCAGCTCCATCATTAGCTTCATATCCGCAACAGTACCTTTCATTCCAATATTTTCATGAGGCTTTCCGTCTAAATTTTGTATATATTTAGCTAAATAAGAGATGTTTTCTCTATGGTTGTTCTGAACCTCTTGAAATGTTTTTTTGTATCTGTTATTATCCAGCTTGGAGATAAATGTATTAAAAACATCTACTGCCATATGTTCTCCTTGAAGGAGCTGATTTAATGCGTCAATACTTTCTCTTTTATTTTTCATGAAATGAACCTCCTAAAATATTCTTGGTATTATTTTTTACAAAAAAAAGGTTTTTCATGTAGTTTAAAAAAATATATAAAAAAAGTGAAGAAAAAAAAGAAGAGCTGGCGTCTTAATATATGTAGTCACATGACATACTCAAAAATGATTACAGGAATTCCTTTAAATAACATGAAAATTTTGTGTTGATTTTATAAATTAGGAGGTGAAAGATACTTTGTGTATCAAAAAATATGTTTAGAAAAATTGGCGTAATGACTCTTGGAATAGCTTTTATAGTTACCGGATTAATATTTTTATTCCATCAATTTATGGATTATCCCATTATCCTGATATTACGAATTGCTTGGCCGGGTATTTTTATTGTGTTTGGTATAGAATGTATTGTATCTTATACTTTAGCTTCTAAAAGAAATGATGAACAAAGTTTAAAAATAAGCTATGGAAGTATTTTTATTATTTTAATGCTGTGTACTTTTATTGGATTAATAGGCTGTAATTTAATATATTTTGATTTAGACAACGGGCTGGAAGTCAATAGAACTTATAGAGTCGTTGTAGAAAGCATGCAATACTAAAATAAGCCCGGGCTGGCGGTGATGTTATGACGGATGAAGAGATTATAAAAAAAGTGATAAAAGGGCAGCAAGAATATTTCTCTATTTTGGTAGACCGATACAAAGATAGGATATATACAATGGCTTATAATTATACCAATAGTTCTTCTGAAGCTGAAGATTTAGCCCAAGAAGCCTTTGTTAAAATATTTAAGAAACTATCGTATTTTAACTTTAAAAGTAAATTTTCGACTTGGGTGTATAAAGTATCTATGAATGTTTGTGTGGATTGGCATAGAAAAAATAAAAAGTGGAAAATGATTCAGTTGAACCAAAAACCGGAATATCTTTTAGAGGAAATGGATGCTAAAGCATTACAAGTTGAAGAAATAGTGATTAATAATGAAAATAGAGAAGTCTTTAATAAAATCCTAATGAACCTCAAGGCGCAATATAAATTTGTGATTATACTTTACTATTGTCAGGGCTTATCCGTTGTTGAAATATCTGAAATACTTTGTTTGCCGCAAAAAACAGTGTATACGAGAATCAGAAGGGGAAGGCAGCAGTTATCGGATTTAATTAATAAACATAGAATGGGGGTTGATGACTCATGAAATGTAAGGCAATACAGCAATTGATCAATTCATATTTTGAATCCAAATTAACGGATGCAGATAAAAAGATGATATTTGACCATATAAAACAATGTAATGAATGTCGTTCAATGTTTCATGCTGAAAAAATTGCAGTTCAATTATTGAATCAAGCTTCAATAAAAAAAGCGCCTATGGGCTTTACCGATCAGGTGATGGACGCCATCGGTGAGCAGAGTCATCAAAACAAGCTTCAGATTACAGACCAACATACAATAGCTATTTTGAGCAGGAGTTTAATTGCTGCCGGTGTAGTGTTTTGTTTTTTAGATGTTTCTGTGCTCTATGATAAGCTTACCTTGTTTTTAACCATTGATCTACATTCTAAAATGGATTGGATACAGCAAATATATGATATTTTTAACTTATTATAAATAGTTCATATTAAGAGGAGGAAATAGTATGAAATGCTTTAACCATGAGGATAATCATAGTGTTTATATTTGTAAAGAATGCCAGAAAGCTTTATGCCAAGTATGCATGGAGGAAGAGAAAGCAAATATTTACTGTGAAGATTGTATTAAAAAAATAAGAAAAAAGGCTCTTAAGCCGGCAGAAAATGTAAATGTAAATTATAATCGCTTTTGGGGCTTCATTTTTTCCCTTATACCCGGAGCAGGCCAAATGTATTTAGGCATTATGAACAGAGGGTTACAACTGATGTTTGCATTTTTGCTGGGTATATTCTATGTTGTTGAATTTAACTTTGGGAGAGGTATTTTTGCCGCTTTAGTAGGAGTTGTATGGTTTTATAGCTTTTTTGACTACTTATTTATTAAAAGGAAAATAAATAATGGTGATATTATTTTTGATGAGCATATTTATCCTATTAAGACGAAGAAAGTTGAAATTAAGTATCTGGGTATTGGACTGGTAGTACTTGGACTGTGGCTGTTTCTTACTGCGATTCTGGGTTATGTTGAAATATCCTATGAAGCTAGGCGTTTGGTTTATGACATGTTCATACCTTTACTTATGATCGGAGCAGGCATTGTGCTGTTGATGAAAAATAAGAAAAAAAATACAGATGTTAAGGAAGAAATCATCCATATCAAAGAAGAGGCAATGGATACTAAAGAAGACACAGACGTATAAACCTATATTTTGTTTTATCGTTATCTGAATACTATTCTAACCAAGCACAGCAAGTATATTGAAGAAGATATTTGCTGTGCTTTTTTGTGCTTAGTATTTAGGTTAAGTAAAAACGAAGAAAAGTAAAATGGAGTGAAATGAATATAAGGGAACAAAAGATATCAAAATGAGACAAAAAAAGCTAAATAACGAATAGCTATTTTCTTTACTTTTAATAAATGCCATGATATCATAATAAAAAATATACAAAATGAGAATTTCTCAAATTGAGACAAGAGTGGTGGTTTAAAATGGATGTAAATATTTGTAAGCAGTATATTGAAATTTTGAAAGAAGAGCTTGTTCCGGCATTAGGCTGTACAGAGCCTATTTCCATTGCATATGGTGCAAGTAAAAGTGTTCAGGTATTAGGCGAGTTTCCTAAGAAAATTATTGTCCATTCCAGTGGGAATATTATTAAAAATGCCAAAGGTGTTATTGTTCCCAATACAGGAAGTTTGAAGGGAATAAAAGCCAGCGCAATTATCGGAGCCGTAGGTGGAGATGCCGATAAAGAGTTAGAGGTTTTGTCAGGCATTACTGCGGAACATATTGATACCACGAAAAAATTGCTAGAAGAAAATTTCTGTGAAGTTAAGGTGTTAGAAACAAAA
>JANQMT010000207.1:0-1942 GCA_028279945.1 Clostridia bacterium | reverse complement strand
TACGACTTTTATAGCTCATCTGCCACCTAAATTTTCTGACCAAATGAACACAAAAAAACGAATATTCATACACCTGCATTCATTTTTCTAGTACTTTTTCGATAACCTGAATCCATAAGCATATAAAAATATATCTTATGGATTTTTTATTGGATAGAGTCGATGACAGGTTTTGATTTATGCTCTTTTTATAACGATTGGTTAAGGGAAGTGCTCAAAATATAACAATTGCATCTGTTGGCAAAGTATAATTGCCCAAAATGTAACAGTATTTCTGGCGTATAAGCTGTAAATAAAATCACCGGATTAAAACAGAAAACCATTGTAAGCATTGAAAATACATTGTTTATCAGATAAAGATCAGGATATTCGTAAATTCATTGATTGCTTGAATTATGGCATATTAATTGCTATATTATAAGCTTTATTTAACTATGTGCAAAATAAGGAGACAAATAATAATGAAAATAGGACTGCTGAAGGATATTAAGCCGGGAGAATCTAGAACAATAATGACACCGATTGAAGTTCAAGAATTAGTTAATAATGGCCATCAGGTTTTTATTCAAAGTAATGCAGGTGCAAATGCGGGATTTTATAATGAGGATTATCAGGAGGCCGGCGGTGAAATCAGAGCATCTATGGAGGAAATTTATAGTGAATGTGATCTTGTTACTAAGGTTAAGGAATTTACTCCAAAAGAATATGATTTGATCAGAGAAAATCAAATCGTATTCACATGCATTCATCCTGCTGCTAATAAAGAAGAGGTAGACGCATTACTAAAAAGTAGATGTATAGCCTTTACTGCTGAGGATAGTCACAGATATGGCTCGCCTAATTGCGAGGTGGCAGGTAAGTTAGGCGCTTTAATGGGTGTTTTCCATATGCTGAGCACCAATGGCGGAAGCGGCAAATTGATTTGCGGTATAGGTGGAGCGCCCAGTGCAAAGGTTTTAATAATGGGAGCGGGTATAGTCGGTAAGAGTGCTGCTCACATTTTAGCGTCTTTAGGCGCTTCCATAACCTTAATGGACATAAATATTGGAGTGTTAAGGGATTGCGAAGACATATTCCCTAAAAACGTACAAACAGCATTTTCAAATCAATCCAACATAAAAAATTTATTACCTAATACGGATCTGGTCATCAACTGTGTAAAATGGCCTAAGCACAGAAATGACCACCTTATTACAAAAGACATGTTAAAGCTTATGAAAAAAGGATCAGTTATAGTTGATATCAGTGCAGATGTAGGCGGAGCGATAGAAACATATAGAGCAACTACCCATAATAATCCGACCTATGTGGTCAATGATGTTATTCATTATGGTGTTGATAATATCCCCGGTGCGGCGCCTCATACCACCAGTATAGCCTATTCTGCTTCAATGCTGCCGCACTTTAAAGCCATTGCAGATGATGGGGTAGAGGAGGCCTGTAAAAAGGATGGGTATTTAAGAAGAAGTCTAACGGCTTATAAAGGAATTTTAACCCATGAAGAAACCAGCGTTATTCAGAATAGAACATGGGAAACACCGGAAAAGGTATTGGGATTAGAGAATGAAGACAATTTGAATTGGGCACCGAAAGCTGTAAATCTATAAAAAAAACCATAGTAAAACATTTTTTTAAATATATAATAAATTAAAAGGAGGAAGGATTATGGAAATAGGATCACATTTAGGTATTATTTCTTTACTACCGGCAACAATCGCAATTATTCTAGCATTTAAAACGAGGAACACGGTATTTTCATTGGCTGTAGCAATCTTTGTAGGCGTTTTACTAGCAGGAAAAGGATTAATGGGCTTTCCTACTTTGCTTAAGACATCATTAGGGACAACCAGCTTTTCTTGGATTCTATTACTTGAATTATTTATTGGTATTTTAATTGCATTTTTTCAAAGAACAGGTGCCATCCAAGCATTCACAAAGATTA
>JANQMT010000032.1:0-15251 GCA_028279945.1 Clostridia bacterium | reverse complement strand
GAACTGTTGAAAAAGAATTTTGGTTATGATGAATTTAAAAAAGGGCAGGAGAACATTATCGACCGTATTCTCAATAAAAAAGACGTGCTGGGCATTATGCCTACGGGTGGGGGAAAGTCTTTATGCTACCAGTTGCCGGCCTTGTTGTTTGAAAAGGGTATTACGGTAGTCATTTCTCCCTTAATCGCTCTTATGAAAGATCAAGTGGACAGTTTGGCTGAGATGGGGATTCAAGCTACATTTTTAAACAGTACCTTAACGGATATGGAAACGAATATACGTATAAAAGATATTATGGACGGAAAATATAAACTGCTTTATGTGGCCCCCGAAAGACTGCTGACCGACAGCTTTTATAATTTAAGCCTAGGGATAGACATCTCATTTGTCGCAGTCGATGAAGCACATTGTATCAGCCAATGGGGACATGATTTTAGACCAAGCTATCGAGATATTCCCAAATTCATAGCTGTGCTTCAAAAAAGACCTGTTATTGCAGCATTTACAGCAACCGCAACAGAATATGTCATCAATGAAATTAAAACACTGATAGGACTTAAGGATCCATTTGAATTGGTTACCGGATTTGATAGACCCAATTTGTTTTATAAAGTAATTAAGCCAAAAGATAAATTTAAATATCTAAAGGAATATTTAACCAATGAATTTAAAAATGGCTCAGGTATTATATATTGTTCTACAAGAAAAACGGTTGATTCTTTGGCTCATAAACTTATGCAAAGCGGATTTTCAGTGGGTGCGTATCATGGGGGTATGGATAGTGATACCCGCAACGAAATACAAGAAAGCTTTATGCTGGATAATACTAAAATAATAGTTGCTACTAATGCTTTCGGAATGGGAATCGATAAGCCGGATGTGAGGTTTGTCATACATTACAACATGCCTAAAAATATGGAAGCCTACTATCAAGAAGCCGGACGTGCAGGAAGAGATGGTAAGAAAAGTGATTGTTTTTTGATGTACTCTCCCTCCGATATTGTAAAACAAAAGCTAATCATTGCACAGAATGAATTATCAAAAGAAAGAGAACGGATTCAGCTTACAAACCTTCAACATTTGGTTAACTATTGTCATACAGACAGTTGTTTAAGGAGAGAAATAGTTGGATATTTTGGAGAAAACACAAATATAGTCAATTGCGGGAGCTGTGGAAACTGTTTAGAAGAATTTGAATATACAGATATGACCGTTGAAGCCCAAAAAATATTGTCATGTATTTACAGAACCCATCAAAGATTTGGAATGAATACCATTATACAAGTGTTAAGAGGGTCCAAAAATAAGAAGCTTATGGAATGGCAATTAGACAAGGTTTCAACTTATGGTATTATCACAGACTATTCAGAAGGAAGCTTAAGAGAGCTGATTATGAATTTAATTGCCAGAGGATACATACTTATGACGGCTGACGCATTTCCCGTATTAAAACTCTTAGAGCGTTCAAGAGCGGTTCTAAAGGGGCAAGAAAAAATATTGGTCAAAAAAGAAAGGGTCGATATAAAAGAAAAGAAAAAAGTACAACAGAAAAGAAAGACAGATTTGGATTTTAACCAAGACTTATTAAAACTATTAACCGATAAACGTAAAGAAATAGCTGAGGAGAAAAAAGTACCCCTTTATGTTATTTTCCATAATACAACACTTGAAGAAATAGCCTATTATATGCCCACTGCCAAGGAAGCTTTTTTACAAATAAAAGGTGTTGGAGAAAAGAAATATGAGAATTATGGGCAAGCATTTATTGAAATCGTCAATGATTTTATAGCCTGTCATAATATTGAGCCAAAAGAGATAGCAGCTAGAAGTGAAGATATGTATGAAGAATATGAAAGGAATGAATCCGACGATGAAGGGGATGAGCTAAAGAAAGACAGATACCAATTGACCTATGAAGTTTATGAGAGGGGTTATAACCTTGAAGAAATATCTAAAAATAGAGGGCTGACTCAAAATACTATTGTTAAACATCTTGAGAGGCTCAATCAACAAGGTTATAGGATTGATTGGAATAGATTTATTGATTCATCAAAAGAAAGTGAAATTTTAAAGGTCATAAATGAAATTGGCATGAATGGCCTTAAACCCATAAAGGAAAGAGTTTCTGAGCATGTCACTTACCCCGAAATTCAAGTGGTCATTGCTAAAAATAAAATTGCGGCCGGCATTTGATTTTATATCATTGAATATGCTAGTAAAAAAATAAAGTATTTGGAGGTATAACCATGAAATTTACAATTGTCCACAACAATATTAATGTTTCAGACTTAGAAGCTTCTATTGAGTTTTATAACAAAGCTTTAGGCTTAAAAGAAGAAAGAAGAAAAGAAGCTTCGGATGGAAGCTTTATTCTAGTATTCATAGGAGACGGCGTTACAGGGCATCAAATAGAATTGACTTGGTTGAGAGATAAGGAAGGACCGTATAATCTAGGGGATAATGAATCACATATCGCTTTCAGAACCGATAATTATGAGGAAGCTTACAAGCTGCATAAAGAAATGGGATGTATATGCTATGAAAATTTAGACATGGGATTATATTTTATTAGTGACCCTGACGGGTATTGGTTAGAAATCTTACCTCAAAAGAAAAACAATAAGTGAGTACTGTTTATGTGACATACTGTTGTCATATTAGATGTATTACCATAGTGTTATTGAGTTAAAGATAAAATTGGTATAAGGAGGCTTGGCATATGATTGAGATACCGGAAGCCATTGTTTTATCCAAGCAGATTAATGAAACATTGAAAGGAAAAAAAGTTGAGGATGCTATTGCAAATCAGTCCCCTCATAAATTTGCATGGTTTTTTGGCGAGCCTTGCCAGTACATTCATCGATTAATGGGCAAAACCATAGAAAATGCTGATGCATTTGGGGGACATGTTGAAGTCAGCTTTGGAAAGACCAAATTAGTCTTTAGTGAGGGCGTTGCATTAAGGTATTTTATTAAAGGGGAAAAGCAGCCTGAAAAGCATCAATTGTTAATAGCTTTTGAAGATGAATCAGTTTTGACAGCCTCTGTTCAAATGTATGGCGGATTATGCTGCTTTGAAGAAGGCGAATATGATAATATATATTACAAAGTGGCTAAAGAAAAGCCAAATCCTTTATCAAATGATTTTTCTTTTGAATATTTTCAACAAATTGTATCGGATGAAAATATTCAAAATAAAAGCGTAAAAGCGCTGCTGGCTACAGAACAGCGAATACCAGGTTTAGGAAATGGCGTATTACAGGACATACTCATTAATGCTAAGATACATCCCAAAAGAAAAGTAGAAACACTAACCCATCAAGAAATACAACAGATTTATGATTCTATTAAAAAAACATTGCATGAAATGACGATAAATGGTGGGAGAGATACAGAAAAAGACTTATTTAGAGACCCGGGAGAGTACAAGACCATACTAAGCTCAAAAACCGTTAAAGAACCTTGCAGCATCTGCGGCGGTAATCTTGTAAAAAAAGCTTTTTTAGGGGGTAGTATTTATTATTGTGAGGCATGTCAGCCGGAAAAATAATCATAATGACATTAAGAAGTCCATCATCATTTCCAAAGAGGAAATGATGATGTTTTTTTTTGTTAATATTCTAAGAAAGTTATTTGATAAAGTTAGTCAATATGGGAAAACTATAATTTAGCGTAAATGGTTGAAATGGTTATATCTGGAGGAGTAAATGAAAAGAAATGAAATTATTTCAGATAAACAGGCAATAGCATTATTAGTTTTTATTATGACAGCCGATAAAATTGTAATGGCAGTAGCAACACAGGCTAAAAAGGATTTTTGGCTGTCTATTATATTAGCTGTAGCAATTTGCATTCCAATTCTATTAATATTTGCAAGGCTGCATGTCCTTTTTCCCAAAAAAAATTTCTTTGATATGATTGAATCCATAGGCGGCAAATATTTAGGGAAAGTATTGATTTTATTATTTGTTTTCTATACCAGTATGAATACCGTATTAGTTACTGATATTTTCTCATACTTTGTTACGACTGCTTCTATAACCGGATCACCGAAAGTAATACCTGCCATAGCCATTATGCTGCTATGTGCTTGGGTAGTAAAAGAAGGTATTGAAGTAATGGGCAGGTTTGCGTCTTTGTTTTTAATTCTATTTGTCTGTATTATAGCTATCGGGGTAATATTTATGATTCCTAAAATGGAAATAAACAATCTTCGTCCCATATTCAATGAAGGTATAAAACCAACTATAGAAGGTGCGATTTATACCATTGGGTTTCCTTTATCGGAATCCGTTATATTTATTATGATTTTTACTCCGTCCAAAACTGGGAATTCTCCCAATAAGATTTACATCAACGCTTTGTTAATTGCAGGTCTAATATTATTCATAACTTCTTTCAGTGAGTTTTTGGTTTTAGGAACGGATGAATATACTAAAACATATTTTCCTGCATATAAAGCTGTTTCAAGAATAAATATTGGTGATTTTATTCAAAGAATGGAGATAATACCGGCAGCTGCCTACGTAATAGGAGGATTTGTTAAATTAAGTATATGTTTGTTAGCGATTACGAATGGGGTTTCTAAATTATGTAATTGTGGTGATTATAGATTGATTGTAATACCCATTACTTTACTCATGATTAATGGTTCACTTTTTGTAACAAGTAGCATGATGCATTTATTCGCATGGACTGAGGAAATATGGACCACCTTTTCACTACCATTTCAGGTAATTTTACCAATTATGATATGGATTGCTGCTGAAATAAAGACAAAGAAAATAAAGGCCGTCAATCGTTCCATGCAAAAATAGTTATTATCAGTGAAGAAATTGAAAAAAATAAGGATAAACTAGTAGGTCTTTTAGACTTTCTTCAAAGGAGTGCTATAAGATCTGAGACTATTGAAGTAGGTGAATAGAGAATGTTTGTGTTGGTTATTTTAGTTTATATTTTGATAGGTATCATTGAGATTGTGCCGCTTATAAAGAACAATCAGAAAAAAGAATTGATTTTGTATAGCTTTCTATTTGGTGCTGCATTTATCTTAAGTCTATTATTAAGTTTAGGTGTGGATATTCCAAGCCCAGCAGATTATATTCAAAAAGCTGTTGAAGCGATCATTGGAAAGCAAGAATAAAGTTGGGATTAGTTGATTAGCTTCATCTTAATTTCTGCAACAATATAAATGATAATGGGTGCTATAAACTGAAAAGGAAATGCAAAGTACCCCCAAAAATCGGAAATCCACTCAAACATAAATATTGTACTTTCATAGAAATAGTAGGATACGGTAGCAATAAGTAATCCCGTTGGGGTTGCTATAAATCTATAGTTATCAAAATTAAATATTTTTGCAAAACCCCTGCTAACTGCAAGCAGTAAAACACTTATCTTTAAAAACCCGCCTAATATAAAGGTTGCCCCGGATAATATCTCTAATCTTGCAGCTTCTCCCCCAATAGATAGTCGGGTGAAGGTTTGATAACCCGGAAAATAATACATCAAAGTTTTATCAACCCCCATGACCAAAACTTCAGTTAATACAAGTATAAGTATTAAACTTCCACCCAGTATGGACCCATATAGATATATTTTTGTGAAAGATATATTTTTTTTTGAGTTTGTGAAAATCATTACAAAGGCAATCGTTTCTGACAGAGGAAATAAAAAGGTTAATATACCGCCTTCAACAACAGGTCTAAAGCCCTGGTTTAAAATTGGGAAAAGATTTTTTATATTCATGTTAGGAATTAATAATATTGTGCCTAAAAATAAAAATGTAATGATGATAGGAAAAAAAAACTCAGTCCATCTTGCCATGACTTCAATACCGGCTTTTATTCCATATATGCACAATATGGTTAAAACTATATAGGTCAATAACTTAGGCGTCTCAACAAGAGCTGCAGTAATAATAAAATTATTAAATACACTCATAACGGACAACATATTGGTCGCAACATAAATAATTAATAAAAAACTAAGTATCTTGCCTAAAACTATTCCAAAAATAGACTCATTGATATCAAATAAATCTTTCTCAGGATATATTTTGTGTAATCTTGAAAACATTAACATGAAAGGCACTGAAATAACCATACCCAAAATAATAGCCAGCCAAAAATCTTGTTTGGCTTCCATGCCACGTGTTAGAACAAACGTTTCGGCTACAACAAATAGGGCTACTAGGAAGATTGCTTGCTTTTCAGAGATAACTTCGTTATTCATCCATTCCTCCAAAACCATTAGAATTGACATTGCTAAATTTAAAAATCTATAAATATATACAAATAGTTTAACCCAATTATTAAGTTAATAAGCAGCATTCTTCCTATAATTCCCTTGTTTTTAACCATCTCAAAATCTATTTTACAGTAAACATTATTTCTGGGGAGCAAATTTTTTTCCAATAGAACATCTTTAAATTTATTGCATAATGGAAATACTTATTAGAAATAGATAAAATAAAAGGGTTGCATTTATAAATGTAGAGTTATTAAATATTTTTGCAATATATTTTGACGGTATTACTGTAAAGTGAGAATATATGGTATATTAAAGTATAGGTGTTTTGGTATATATTTAAATAGTATTAAGTAAGAGGTGAACGTATGAATATCATCATTACAGGTCCAACCGGTAAAATGGGGAAATTAATTACTGCTGCAGCCGAGAAAAGAAGTGATATGACCATCTTAGCAGGTGTTTCTCCAAAAGGGAGAAAATATACAGGATCAGATATAGGAATTGCGACACGATTAGGTAAAGAAGTTAACGCTTTAGTAGTGGATGATATAGAAAGAGTAATAGAAAACTGTGATGTGATTATTGACTATACAACGGTACAGTATTCTGTTAAAGTAATGGAATTGGCAAAAAAATATAAGAAAGCTGTCGTATGTGGGACAACAGGATTTTCAGAAGAACAATTTAAACGAATCAAGGAAGTATCAGAATCCATTCCATTTTTGTTTGCCGCTAATACTTCACGATTGGTTAATCTTATGTACAGCCTTTTAGAAATAACGGCTAAAGCAGTAGGGGATAGAGCGGATATTGAAATCATTGAGATGCATGATCGATACAAAAAAGATGCCCCAAGCGGAACCTCAAAGGAGATGGGATATGCTATCGCAAAGGCGCTGGAAAAAGAATGGAAACAACTTGCTGTATTTGGAAGAGAAGGACCGGGCCAAAGAGAAGAAGGAAGTATTGGATATCATTCCATTCGGTCGGGAGATATTTCAAGCAGCCATACAGTCATATTTGGATTGTTAGGAGAAAGGTTAGAGATTACACATCATGCACATAATTGGGAGTGTTATGCTCAAGGTGCTTGTGAAGCAGCAGCATATCTATATAAGAAAAAGCCTGGGTATTACACCTTTAAAGATGTGCTTGGGATTTAAACCAATTGAATGCAAGTACTTTGTACAGTCTGAAGTAATATTGGATAAATATTGACTTTTCTATAATAATGTGTTAATTTATAAGTGATTTCTAAAAGGGAGTAGCTGTGGCTAAGCCATAAATAAAGTCAACATAATGGAGAAATCCTGGTTTTATTTGCTTTAAGAATGACTTAAAGAAGCGAGACTTTTAGATTAGTAAATCTTTTTAAAAAGGTTTACTAATCTGATTGTCTCGTTTTTTTTATATTTTCAACCAATTGATAAATTAAACTGTTTAAGGAGGAATAATGATGTTTCAAGAATTGTTAAATGCTTTTATACTTATTTTCATTGCTGAAATGGGGGACAAGACCCAATTGTTAGCAATGGCTTTTGCAACAAAATATCCGGTAAAAAAAGTTTTATTGGGAATATTCATTGGGATATTAATCAATCATGGATTAGCTGTATGTCTAGGATGTTATATTTCATCTCTAATTCCCGTGGATACGGTTAAAATGATTGCTGGCTTAGCTTTTGTAGGCTTTGCGCTTTGGTCGTTAAAAAGTGATGAAGAAGATGATGAAAATCAAAAGCTAAAATGTTCTTTTGGTCCTGTTTGTACAGTTGCAACCGTTTTTTTTATCGGAGAATTAGGAGATAAAACTCAACTGACGGCAATAACATTAGCAACAGATGCCAACAATATCCTTGTCGTATTAGGAGGAACTGTTTTAGGAATGATGGTGACAGGCGTAATAGGTATTCTGGTTGGTAAAAAATTAGGAAATAAAGTACATACTTTTTTATTAAAAATAATTGCGGCTACGGTATTCATGTTTTTTGGATTAACAAAGCTATATGTGACAATACCGGAAGAATATTTAAATGTACAAAATATTCTGTTGTTTTTAGGAATGATCGTTTTATTAACGTTTCTAATTATGAGACCTTCAGCAATTAAAAAACGGAATACCAAGAAAAGAACTTATATAGCTGATGAGAGATAAATAAGGTTAGGCCTTTTAACCGGCGTGTAAATATAAGGAAAGCACTTTTTTTCTGAGTTTTCTGAAATATATGTTATAATTAATATCAAAATCAAGTTTCGACAAACGTAATACAAAAAATTTTCTGTAATTAAAGGAGATGATTATTAATGGCTTACAATCCTTTTTTTAGTTTAGAAAATCCTGAATTATTACGATATGAGTATACATGGGTTAATTATGTGAAGTATCATAAGGAAGCTGCTGAGGAGATCAGAAAAGAAATTTCTGAATCTTGGAAAAGGTGTAAAGATAATAAAATTGATTATTTAATGAGAAATAAGCCGGTTTTATTAGATGAATCCGAAATAAGAAATAAAATCAATAAAAATAAAACCATGTTAAATATTGCTCTACCGTTTATGGAGACACTACTTGAGTTAGTAAAAGATTGTGAGTTTCATGTAGAAATTATTGATGATGAAGGCTACTTATTAAAAAGCGTCACAAAAAAAGAGTTTTCTCTTGAAAATAAAACAAAGAAATTTGCTATTGGAGAGAGTAAAAGAGAAGACGTTATAGGAACAAGCAGCGTGGGGATGGTTCTTCTTCATAAAGAACCATGGGCCATAATTGGAGCAGAGCATTATTGTCAAGAGCTGCAAAAAGGTGCATGTTATGCTGCACCTATTTTTGACAAGAAAGGCAAACTAAAAGCGATATTAAATATGTCCGGTACTATTGACCAAATATGTAAACATACTTTAGGCATGGTAACGGCAGCAGCAAAAGCGATTCAAAATGAACTTGCACTGAAAGAGATACATGACCAAATTGTACAGAGCAGCGAAGAACAACGTGAGATATTAGAAACGGTTACGGATGGTGTTATATATGTTAATAATGATGGTATTATAACCCAAACAAATTCTGAGATGGCTAAATTTTTGGGAGAAGTAAAGGAAAAAATTATCGGAAGAGATATAGGAATTTTGAATACTACGCCATCTATTATAAATATTATAGATACCTTAAGTGATGTAAATACTTATGAAATTATTATTAATGGAAAATATAAAAGCTACAGTTGCTTTTTGAATGTGAAATATTTCTCAGGTGGTACAACGGATAAAAAAAATAAAGTATTTGTATTTACAAGAATGGAAGAAATACAAGCCTTAGCGAGCCAGATAAACATTGCAAATCAGGCTTACTTTACATTTAAGGACATTATCGGAAAATCAAAATTAATTCGAGATGTCATTGATTTAGGAAAAAAAGCTGCAAGCTATAGTTTTAGAGTAGTGATTGAGGGTGAAAGCGGAACTGGTAAAGAAATGTTTGCCCAAGCCATCCATAATAATAGTGCGCGAGCAAAAAATCCTTTTATTGCAGTAGATTGTGGTGCAATACCGAGGCAATTACTTGAAAGTGAGTTGTTCGGATATGAAGAAGGGGCGTTTACTGGGGCAAAAAAAAGTGGACAGAGGGGAAAGTTTGAGCTTGCACATAAAGGAACGATTTTTCTTGACGAGATTGGAAATATGCCCATTGAAATGCAAGCAAAATTATTACGTGTTCTACAAGAAAAACGTATAACGCGAATAGGTGGTTACACACCAATTCCTATTGATGTACAAGTAATTGCAGCCACAAATTTGAATCTAGAGGAAGAAGTCCAGAAAGGCAACTTTAGAGAAGATTTATTTTATAGATTAAATGTCATCAATATAAAATTACCGCCTCTTAGAAAACGAAAGGAAGACATTCCAATACTGGTTGAACATTTTATAAAAAGTCTGAATATTGGCAATAAAACAATTAATAAAGACGCATTGAATATTCTTATGAACTACAATTGGCCTGGAAACGTCAGACAGCTTCATAATTTAATTGAAAAACTTCTAATCATAACAAAATCAAATAAAATAAATAAAGATATGATTCCAAAAGAGATTTTAGAATATAGGGACATAGAAGAAATGATTTCTAATAATGAAATTGAACCACTGAATGTAGTCACAGAAAAATATATTATGAAAGTTTTGAAGTTCTATGAAGGCAATATTAAGAAAACCTCAGAAATATTAGGGATTAGCAGGACAACAATTTATAAAATATTAGAACGCAATAAATCAAATTGATCAAAGATGGGAAGTGAGGGCTTGGGAAAAAAAAGCAATAGAAAATATGATGTGGCAATTATCAATGGAGAAGTTATTGATGTTATTAATAATAAAATTGAGAAAAAGAATATTGGAATTGACGGGGATAAAATAGTAAAAATTACAAAGGACATCATTGAAGGAAAGACCATAATTGATGCTGCCGGATTAATGGTTTCGCCCGGTTTTATTGATTTTCATTCCCATGTAGATGGTAACCCATATTCCGCAGAGTGTTTGGTAAAGCAAGGGGGAACGACTACACTGGGAGGAGAAAGAAACTTAAACGGTCATGTTATAAAAAAAATTGCAGAAGAAGGTTTTATTATTAACCATGGTTTTTTTATTTCTCATTCCTTTGCACTTCGTACGGCTGCAGGGATTACCGATCCCTATTATTCTGCATCTCCAAAAGAACTAAATTTTATGGAAGACTTAGCAGAGAGGTTTATGGAAAATGGCGCTTTTGGAATAACTTTTGGTTTAGAATTTGCGCCTGGAACATCTAGTCTGGAAATCATTAATTTAGCGAAGGTTGCAAAAAAATATAACAGATTGATTACAGTGCACTTACGAAAAGATGGATTAGAAGCACTGCAATATTTTGATGAAATTGTAAAAACAGCTGAGATTACCGGAGTAAGCATACAGATTTTACAGCTCATGTATATGGTTGGAATCGGAGGTGCTATGGAAAAAGGACTCAGTCTTATAGAAGAGGCTATTGGAAAAGGGTTAGATATAACAGCAGATAGCGGTGTATATGATGCGTATTCTGCTTGTATTGGCACAAGTATATTTGACCCAGGCTGGGAGCAAGAATATGGTGATTATAGTGTGAATGATTTATTAATTACTTCAGGATTCTATATGGGTGAACATTGTAGTCGAGAGCTATTTGATTATCTTAGAAAAGAATATCCAAGTACATTGGTAACGGCTTTTGTATGTGATTCCGATGCCATAATCACTGCCATGAAAAAACCTTATGTTTATATATCGACTAATGCTGCGGATGGACCTCATTATCCTGAGATGGGTGCCCCAGAAGTTTCAGGCACATTCCCACGTTTGATTGGGAGATATGTACGAGAAAAGAAAGCCATTGGTTTGTTAGAGGCTATCAAAAAAATTACAATTTTGCCCGCCAAGAGATTTGGGATTGAGGGAAAAGGCTGCATATTGGAGGAGAAGGATGCGGATTTAGTTATTTTTGATTATGAAAGAATAATTGATAAAGCCGAGTACATGGGACAAGGATCCCCAGATGCACCACCGGAAGGTATTAAGTACGTTCTGGTAAATGGTAAGATTATTGTGGAAGGAAATAAGGTGACAGGTAAGCTGCATGAGGGAAAACTTTTGAGAAGAATTTAATATAAAGAATATTTAAAAAATTAAATGTTAACCAAATGAACACTTTTTAAGAAAAAACAAAGAAATAGAGTGGGTTACATTTATGAATGTTCAAAAAAATAACACTAATCAATCCAGTGTTATTTTTTTGAACATAATACTGAAAAAAGGGGAAAGAATTTTCCTATTTTTTGGGCAATTTCTATTGGTATAATGCTTGCAAATATTTTCTACAAAGATTGATGAGGAGGTGGTGGCTATAAAAAAACAATAACAATAATGCATTTTTTTAACGGAAGGAGGGAAGAAGAAGCAGAAAGCTTCAAAACAAAAAGATGACTTTAGAAAATTTTGATTTTTATTTGCCTACCAGGATTCAATATGGAGAGGACGCAGCACAAACTGTTGGAAAAGAAGCAAAAGAGTTGGGCGGCACAAAAGCAATGTTAGTTTCAGATAAAGGCATAATAAAAGCAGGGCTGACAGACCCAGTTGAAAAAAGCTTAAAAAGAGTTGGTATTGATGTCGTTATTTTCGATCAAATTGTACCAAACCCAAGAGATGTTGATTGTATGGATGGTTATGAGTTGGCAAAAAAAGAAAAGGTTGATGTACTGGTTGCAGTGGGCGGGGGAAGCTCTATGGATACTGCAAAAGCCATAGGCACCTTATTAACCCATGGAGGAAGTGTACAGGATTGGTGCGGATTCCAATTACTAAAAAGAGACATTACACCTTTAATTGCTATTCCAACTACTGCAGGAACGGGTAGTGAAGTAACGCCATTTGCCGTTATCACCGATACTAAAATTCATACAAAATTAAACATATTTGATCCAAAAGCGGCGGCAAAAGTAGCTTTAGTAGATCCGGCTACTTTATTATCGCTTCCACCACATATTATGGCCTCCTGTGGAATTGATGCCATGACACATGCAGTGGAAGCATATACCTGCACAATTGCAACCCCATACACGGATGCATGTGCACTGTACGCAATAGAATTAATTGAGAAAAATTTACGTCAAGCTGTATTAAACCCTGACATCGAATCATGTGCTGGAATGATGCTAGGCAGTAACATTGCAGGAATTGCATTCGGATATTCTGATGTAGGTGGTGTTCACTGTATGGCCGAAGCATTAGGAGGAAAGTATGATACACCTCATGGCATTGCAAATGCTGTATTATTACCAACCGTTATAGAATTTAACATCCCGGCTAATCCAAGAAAACATGCATTGATTGCAAAAGCTCTCGGTATTGATGTGAGAGGAATGGATGATTACCATGCTGCTATAGAAGGTGTTGATGCACTACAAAAGCTATGCGATGATGTAAATATTCCGTCGATGAATAAAATCGAAGGCATCAATCCGGAAGACTTTCCTGAATTAGCAGAAGCCGCATCTAAAAATGTTTCCGCAGATAGCAACGCTCGTAAAGCCGGTGCAGCAGAATATCTCGATTTATTTGAAAAAGCGTATTATGGACAAAAACAAGGTGCTTGTTAAATATTACACAGTTTCATTGTATTATTGTATGAGAAATTTGTCAAATTTGATTATGTAACAATGATTCTGTAAGAATAATTTTATTTCGTTGATTCAAAAGGAAAGCTAATTTCTTTTTGAATCAACACTATTCGTTATTATTAAACGTTTGAGAATTAGGAGGAAAAAAATGTCAGGACAAAAACTAAAGCGTGTTTTAGGATTCTGGCCCGCGTATGGGGCGGCAGTAGGCCTTGTGGTATCTGGTACAGCAATGGTTGCAGTAGGTAATGTAGCCGGATCTGCGGGAAAAGCAGCATTTATTACGGCATTGATTGGTTTAATCCCTATGATGGCAGCGGCATTTGCCTATGGAGAATTAACTGCTATGCTTCCCGGCGGAGGAATGGTTTCTGACTATACGATGCCGGCTTTAGGAAGGTTTTGGTCTGTTTTTGCAATTCTAAGTGGTTATATTATGTTAATCGCAGCGGATGGTGGCACCCAGCAGGTTATTGGCGGATTGTCAATGGAATCCCTTACTGGAATTCCACAGCCAATTGTATCTGCAGCACTTTTGATCGTGGTTGTAATGGTGAATTTATTTGGTGTCGAGTTCTATGGAAAAGCTGAAGCCATTCTTACTATTTTTATGATGGTTACTTTTGGTATATTAGGAACCATGGGGCTGGCCGGCCTGGGAGAATCCGCAGGAGCAACTGTTATCAATGCTGATGTACCTATTATTTCAGAAGAAGCAGGCTGGGCCCCCGTTTTCTCCAGTGTAGGTATTGCAATTTGGTGGTTTATTGGTTTTGAATTTGCTTGTCCAATGGCAGAAGAGAACAAAAAACCATATAAAAATATTCCATATGCATTAATTATTGGCTTAATATCAATTTATATTATGGATGTTATCTTTTCAACAGCAGCAAGTAAATATACACCTACAGATATCTTAATAAATTCTGCAATTCCTCATGTAGAAGCGGCTGGACATATGTTGGGCAGCACCGGTTTTTTAGTAATGACAATATTAACAATTGTTGCCGCATTTACAACTGCTAATGCTGAAATGGCAGCACTTCCAAGAATGTTGTATGGAATGGCCAGAGAGAATCTTGTTCCATCTTTCTTTGGAAAGATTCATCCCAAATATAGAACACCATGGAACGGCATTATTTTTACAGCACTTTTGATGGCAGCAACCATTATATATATTACAGCTAACGGGGCAGATGTAGGGACAGTCCTGTCTCTGATTATGATTGCCTGTATCTGTTGGATGGTTTCTTATGCAATTGCCATGATTGATGTTTTGATTCTTAGAAAGAAATATCCTGACTATCCAAGACTTTGGAAAGCACCTGCAGCAGCAATAACAATGCCTATTGGAATAATTGGTGTTGTATATGCCATCTATACTTTGACAGATTATTTGGTTCCGGCACTTATTGCTATGGTACTATTTGCAGCATATACAGGGATATGGTTGAAAACAAAAAAAATGAAAATGTTTGAGAAAACACCTATCCAAAATATTGCTAAAGATATTTTAGAACGCTCCGAAGAACTACCTGAATGGGATGAAGCAGTAACCGAATGGCTGCAGGCAAAAAGCAATGCGTAAATATACTGCTTATCAAGAATAATTTGATTTTGCATTTGCCTTATGCAACTATTTTATGAATGAGCATAAGGCAAATGCTATTAAGCAAACATGCTTATATGATATGAATGATACCCATGCTGCTTATATTTGTTAGGGAGGGACAACAAATATGACAAATTTTAAAGATGCCAAAATATTGGACATCAATCTAACAGACCAGACCTATGAGGTCAAAACAC
>JANQMT010000166.1:0-7844 GCA_028279945.1 Clostridia bacterium | reverse complement strand
CATAAACATGGTTACGGTTTCATCAATACCATAAATTGGATGGTTGAAAACAAATCGCATACACACCTGAAAAAAAAGCAATGCCATAAACAGGAAAATAGCATATCCAGTAATCATTTTCAGAAAATCAACAAACTTGTCCAAAAAAAATCCACATAAATCGATCGCTTTTTTCATAGCTTTATTGTATGATACTGTATTTGCGATATCATACTCTCCTTTCTTTATTATTAAATTTTATTGATTGATGCTCTGTTAAACGTAAGAATTGCCGGATATAGAAAATTTAAGTAAAGTTTTGCTAAAAAATAAAATAATATAAACCGGTACTTAGTAAAGAAGATTATTTTAAATTCCAAAAAGAAATTTAATTTGATAAACTATATTACATAATAATTGATAATTTTTATGTTATCCTTATATAACATTGTATATAGTATTATAATGTTATTGCATAAATTTATCAATAACTTTTTATTTTTTGTAAAAATATTAAGTTTTATTCATGATCATTTTATATATTAATAGATTTCCTATCCATGTTAATGCCTTCCAATGATTATTTCATTCTTGTATTTGTTGTAAATTAAAAAAGAGCCAAAAGTTTTTGCTTTTGGCCCAATATTTCTAATATCGTTCGGTCTGCAAATATCCCCTAATTAAGCATCAAGTTAAATAACTCTCTGCCCATTATCATTATATTCATAAAATATTTTTAAGATACTATTTGTTATGGTATGAACTTAAGGAATTTAACAAATAATATAGTAACAAAACAACTAAAAAGCATTGAGATTGCAAGTTTAAGAGACACTGAAGCAATCCAATAAATAATTTTATATGGAGGTTCATTGGATATGCACACTTTATGGAAAGGTTCTATTAGTTTTGGACTAGTTAATATTCCTATAAAAATGTTTGCTGCTACTGAAGATAAGGATATTCGATTTCGATATATTCATAAGGAATGTCATACACCTATTAAATATGAGAAGGTTTGCCCGACCTGCAACAAGAACATTACAGAAGGCGATATCGTCAGAGGTTACGAGTATGAACCCGGGCGCTTTGTCATATTGGATCAAGATGATTTTGAATCTTTAAAATCAGCCGTTCAGTCTCGTTCAATTGAAATATTGGATTTTGTCAATCTTGAGGAAATTGATCCAATTTATTTTGCTAAGTCTTATTACCTTTCACCTCAAGATAATAATTTTAATGCCTATAATCTTTTAAAAAAGGTGATGCAGGATACTAAAAAAATTGCTGTGGCTAAAGTATCCATTAGAAATAAGCAGTCTTTAGCTGTTTTACGAATTTTTAATGATATTTTAATCATGGAAACTATTTTCTATCCCGATGAAATTCGAGCAACCAGTTTGGTTCCCGGTCTTCCTGAAGAAACTGCCGAAATCAACGAAAAAGAAATAGACATTGCCACTCAACTGGTAGAAAATTTGACAGAACCTTTTGATCCTAAAAAATATACCGATGATTACAGGGTTGCCCTTCATAATCTCATTAATAAGAAAATTGAAGGGAAAGATATTGAAGTTGCTCCCGAGGCACCTGAAAGAAATGTAATTGACCTTATGGAAGCGCTTAAGGCTAGTGTCAAAGAAACTAAAAAACCTGCTAAACCTAAGAAAAAGACTGCTTCTAAGAGAAAAACAGGATAATGTTGTTTCCTTTTTATAAGCCTATGTCGCCTATTTTGAAGGATACCATTCCTTTAGGTTCTAATTTCATTTATCAGATCAAATGGGATGGTATTCGAGGGTTTGTGCATATTCATCCTTCTGAATTCAAAATTTATACTAAGAATGGTACCGATGTCACTGAAAAATATCCTGAGCTTCATAATCTGCGAAAATATTTTAAAGGTAAAAGTGCTGTATTAGATGGTGAATTGGTCGTTTTTGATGATGATAGCAAGCCCAGTTTTAAAAAAATTTTGTCAAGACAATTGGTAAAATCAAAGAATAAAATCAATGGCTATGCCAAAAACACCCCCATTTATTATTTGGCTTTTGATATTTTATATTTGGATGGTAAGGATTTGACATCTCTTGACTACACTCATAGAAAAGAAGCTTTAGAAAAAAACTTCATCAATAATAGTATATCCGTTGTTGTGGATGATTTTTCCGATGGTCCTTCTCTTTTTCAACTTATGAAGGAGAAAGATATGGAAGGTATTGTGGCAAAGAAATTAGACAGCCCTTATATCTCTGGGAAGCATCACAAGGATTGGTTTAAAATTAAAATCAAAAGAAAAATGTTGGTGGTCGTTGGGGGTATCAAGATAAAAAAAAGGGTTCCTGCATCTTTAGCCGTCGGTATTTACAACGGCTGTGGGCTTTATTATGTGGGACATGTTTCTTTAGGCCTCAAACAAAAAGACCTTGAATTACTCAATGAACATTTGGATGCATTGAAATCTGACACCAGTCCCTTTGTCAATTTTACGGATGACACTGATACCCAATGGGTAAAGCCGCTGCTTACCTGCAATGTCAGTTATCTTGAAAAAACCGTTCATGACCACTTAAGGCATCCTCAAATTATTGGTTTTTCTGATGAAACACCTGAAAAAGCTAATGGAAAGGAAATTATAATTGATCATGGTAATACTTCAATATGATAATGTAGAGATTAAAGTTACCAATCCGGATAAATATTTTTGGCCCGAACTTAAAATCACCAAGCTGGATTACATCCAGTATTTGGTTAAGCTTGCACCTTATTTTTTAAAATATACGCATGACCATCCTATAACAGTCATCCGCTATCCTCATGGTTTTTCAGGTAAATCTTTTTTTCAAAAAAACATCCCGACTTATACTCCCGAATGGGTCAACACATTGGCCATGGATGATAAGATATACATTCATTTAGACAGCATTCCTACTCTTGCTTGGCTGGGCTCTCAAGCAGCGTTGGAATTTCATACGCCTTTTAATGATTATCAGCATCCTGACCATCCTTCATCTCTGGTTTTTGATTTAGATCCCTCTGCAGGTCAAGATTTCAGCCATGTTTCTCAAGCAGCTCTTTTAGTTTATGAAGTACTCTCCAGCCTAAACATTAAAAGCTTCATCAAGACATCCGGTGCTTCAGGTCTTCAAGTTTATATTCCAATAGGCCGCCAATATACTTATGATGAAGCAAGAAAAATAAATCATTTTTTTGCCACTTACTTTTCAACCAAATACCCTAAGCAATTTACTATGGAACGTTCTATTAAAAAAAGAGGAAAAAAACTTTATTTTGATTATCTACAAATGTGGCATGGCAAAACCATTATCACGCCTTATTCTCCTCGCGCTGTTGAATCTGCTAATGTTGCTACACCTATTACATGGGAAGAACTAAAGTCGGGGTGTCACCCTTCAGATTTTAATCTTATCAACATCCATGATCGTCTCGATTCTAAAGATGATCTGTTGGATTCTTTACATTCCAATCAGACTCAAAATTTATCATTTATTTTTGAGAAAATAGAGAGGTAGGAACATACTATTGTCATATTATGTATGTTATTATAGTATAAAAGCAAGTAAAGGATGTTTAAGATGGATAGAGAAGCTCTTATTGAAAAAATTAAAGATAAAAATGTTGATGTTGATGGGTTTGTCGGTAAAGCTTTTGAAGATGAAGCAATAAGGGAAGAAATCGTTCAGCAATTATTGACCCATCCCCATATTATGGTCTATTACCATTGCTACTATATTGTATCTAAGGCCAGTGAGCTAAAACCTGAGTTATTCTATGTTCACTGGCATGACTTTGCCAAGCTATTACATCACAAAAACTCTTACCATAGAGACATAGGCCTTACTATTATCGCTCATTTGGCAAAAGTAGATACACTGCACTTGTTTGATGCCATCTTTAATGATTATTTGAGCCATATTAGAGATGAGAAATTTATGACGGCTCAGTGCTGTGTGAAAAATATTGAAAAGATCATCAAAGCACGAAAAGATTTGGTTCCTCCTATCGTTGATGTTTTGTTGCAAATAGATGATGACCCTTTCTATCCTCCCAAACAAAATGCCCTGTTAAAATATGATGTTCTGGTTGTCTTAGATGCCGCTTATGCATCATATCGTCAGAAAGAAAAGATTCATACTTTTATTCAAGCATCTAAAGAAAGTCTGAGTCCTAAAACAAGGAAAAAAGCTATAGCATTGATGAGAAAGCATCAAGTATAATATCTTTTTATACTTATTATAATAACCAAATATAGGTAAAAAGATTGAGAATTCAATATTTCCAATACGTAAAATTTGTCATTTTTTCTGGAAAAAACATCTAAGTAATGTTATACTTAGGTGTATTTATTGTTAAGAGGTGTCTTATGAATATTTCCAGAAATCAACTATTGTTTTCCTTTTCAGAAGCTTTGGATTATGTTGACTCTTTAGTGGGCTCTCACCATTATGATACAGCTTATATTACCTTACATATACTTAAAGAAATGAATTATTCTAACGATGATATACAAAAAATCGTTACAGCTGCACTCATACATGACATCGGCGTATTCTCTAAAAGTAATTTTAGCCACTTAAGAAGCTACGAATTCGAAGATCAATCCTTTCATTCTGAAACCGGATATTTTTTGTTAAATAAGGTGAAATATTATAGCGATTTTGCGGAAATGATTCTTTACCATCATACTCATTACGGCAAAAATATGAATGCCAACATACCTTTACCCAGTCATATTATTTTTCTGGCTGACCGTCTTTCTATTTTAATTGACAAAAATCCTGATAATCTAATTGAGCATAAGCAAAAACTTTTAAGCATTATTTCAAGGGATATGGGAAATAAGTTTCATCCTTATCTTATGCCTTTTTTTGAAAACATGTTGAACAGCAAAGTTTTTTGGTCTAATTTGGAAAATCATAAAGAAGTGGTCAAATCTTCTTTTGAATATGATACACACATTACAACCTATGAAGAATTAAAAAATTTCATCGTTTTATTCGAGAAAATTACCGACTACAAAAGTAAGTTTACAGCTGCCCATTCTTTAGGTGTTTCTAAAATCGCTTTTGAATTGGGTAAGCAATTGTATTTACCTCAAAATACCCTCAATAATCTTGAAATCGCCGGTATGGTTCACGATATCGGCAAGCTTGCTATTGACGATCGTATATTGGAAAAGCCTGCAAGCCTTACAGCCGAAGAGTTTGAAGCTATGAAGAGTCATGTAACTTATAGCTATAATATATTGAGCAATGTCAACGGTTTAGAAAAAATTGCTAAGTTTGCTTGCTCCCATCACGAACGTCATGATGGTTCGGGATATCCTCACGGTAAAGTCTTAAAAGACTTATCTATAGAAGAACAGATATTAATTATTTCTGATATTTTTACAGCACTCACTGAAAATCGTCCTTATAGGAAGAGCATGAAAAAAGATGCGGTATTAGCATTACTCAATGATATGGCACAAGATCATAAAATATCTGTTCCCATCACAAAAGTTCTCATCCGGAATATCAATTATTTATATGATCTGAATTCAAAAGTACAAAAAGAAGCTTATCGCGAATACAATACATTTAATGATCAAGTTATCCAATTACATTCTTTAAATAAGTCTTTTACTCATTCAAATTAGCCGTTATCCTGTATAGGTTTTCCTATACAGGATAACGACTATATGTTATTTCTGAAAACGGCATTAGAATTTCTTTTCCGGTTCTAAATCCCTATTTGCAATCTACTCAGATTTTTCTACAAAATACGGCATCACTAATTTTTCAATTTATATTGATGAAAGATGGTTTTTTATTTATAATCTAATAAGAATGAATATTTCCCAAATCTTGTCTATTTATGGGTGAAAAATGATGATAAAAGAGATTGAAAATTTTATTAACAAGATTAACAGCGTTATTTGTAGTCGAATTGTATTGGAGAATGATGAAATAGAAGAGATTCATATTGTCTCTAACATGGAAAAAAGTCCAAAACAGTTATCCAGAGATATCCAATCTATATTGATTTCAAAATTTAACATTGATGTTGATTACAAAAAGATTAGCGTTGCTCAGGTGGACGATGAATCAACAATATCCATGGCAGATTTTAGGCTTAAGCTAAGCAGTATTGAACATACTACCCGTTCCAACATATTTGAAGCTAAGGTTATACTGGAAAAAGACGGCACTTGTTATGAGGGTACCAGCTCCGGCCCTAATTCTGCCAATAACGTTTATAAGTTGTTGGCTTTAGCTGTTATTAATGCAGTTGAGAGTTTCTTTGATAAGAAAGATATTTTTATCCTAGAAGATGTTTTAAAAGTAATGGTCACAGGAAAAGAAGCTTTTATTACTTTGATCACTACTTTTGAAAATGGAAAGGAACTTTTACTTTCTGGTTCTTCCGTTGCAGGACGTAATAGTGATGAAATGGTTGTAAAATCTGCTCTTGATGCCATCAATCGAGTCGTCCTTAAATTGTCACGTGATTATCAGACCGGATAAAATTTAAAATAGCGTAGCGGATATAGCATGCCTTATTAGCGGACAGGCATAGTACTCTGTAAAGGGGGCTATATCTGGTGAAAAGAATTTTAGTTGTAGGAATGAGCTTACTTTCTCTTATCCTTTCAGCTGGCGCTGGACTTACTTGGAGATAACTATAATTTAACTTATTCGGTCTGATAAGTATATGAGGTGGACAAGCAAATGAAAATTTCAAAAAAAGTTTTGTTTTACATATCTATGATTACCGTCATGGCAATCGCATTGACACTGTTCATTTCATCTCAATATACTTTTGTCGGCATTAATATTACCATTTTTTGGATTATTCTTGCAGCTATCTCTGAATCTTTAGGTATTATTCTTCCAAATGGAATAGGCCTTTCTGTCAGCTTTGCAACACACCTTGCATGCATTATTATCGGGGGCCCGTTTTTAGCGGTTATTGTTTCTGCTTCGTCTTGCATATTTTGTGTCATAAAAACTCAGAATGGGTACTCACATATATTTAATACGCCTTTTTATAAAACTATTTTTAATATTTCTGAATTAATTATTTCTGCGGGCGTTGCCGGTTTAGTTTATATATATTCTGGAGGTATTATTGGGCATTTTCTTGTACTTCCTACTGTTTTAGCGGTTATGGCTTATCTTTTTATCAATAATTTAATATTATCCAGATTAATGGCTTTTTTGCACAACGAGAGTCTTTTGAGAGTATGGATTAATAGTATAAAAGGTGTTTTTCTTAATATTATTGCGGTAGGTATGATCGGCGTTATTTTAGCCCTTGCTTACATGAGCTATGGGCCTGCTGCCGTTGTATTGTTTTTCGGGCCATTGCTTTTGGCTAGGTTTTCTTTTAAACTGTATATCAATATGCGCTCTACTTACCTGGAAACCATCCATGCTTTTAATAAATTTGTTGAAGCTAAAGATACCTATACCAGTGGTCATTCGGCTCGTGTTCAGAAGTATGCTGAGATGATTGCATTGGCAGCAAAACTGCCGGACCAAAAAGTACAAAAAATAAAAACAGCTGCCTTGCTTCACGATATAGGAAAAGTAGGTATTAGCGATAGTATATTAAAAAAGCCTTTATCCCTCACTTTTGATGAGTATGAAGAAATCAAAAACCATGTGGTTATTGGTGCTGAAATTCTTGAAGGTGTTGACTTTCTAAAAGACATTTCTGAGATTATCAGGCAGCACCATGAACGGCATGATGGTAAAGGTTATCCTTCCGGTCTAAAGAATGGTGATATCTGTATAGAAGCTGCTATCCTTTCTTTAGCAGATGTCTATGATGCTATGACTTCCGACCGACCTTATCGCCAT
>JANQMT010000165.1:0-48828 GCA_028279945.1 Clostridia bacterium | reverse complement strand
ATTTACTTCCGGAGAAGCCCACTCTGGAAAACTATCAATTTTTATTCAATAATGTACCTATTATGCAATATATTAAAAATACCTTCGTTATTGCGATTACCATAACACTATCCAAACTATTCACCGGGTTACTTGCCGCATATTTTTTTGTATATTTTGATTTTAAATGGAAGCACACCGTATACTTTTTATTGATTGCCAGTATTTTTGTTCCTTTTACGGTTACCGTTATACCTAATTACCTGACCATATCTCAGTTGGGATTGATGGATAATCCTATTGGTGATGATGCGCATTATATGAATACGGTCAGAAAATTCTTAGAAGGTCAAAATAAAAAAATAAATCTTAGCATTCACGGACCATTTAAAAACATAAACTTAATTGCAGATAGAGATACTTTAGAATACAAGAATTCAATTGAAAGTTATAAATATACTCTGGAATTTGCTCATCAATATAATGGAAGCTATATCGTCATCCATACTAACGAAATAAAGATTGATCCATTACAAAAGAGTGATCTTCAAGATAGGGCTGTAGAGAGTATCTATGATATCATAAGTCTATCGAAACATTCTAACACAAAATTAGCCATTGAAAACGTAGGGCTTATTCCAAGAAACAACTTATTATTTAACTTGGATGAGTATATAAAAATATTTCAGCAAATTGAAGAAATATATGCGCTTATAGACGTAGGCCATTTACATGTGAATCACTGGGATTTGAATACCGTTATCAGCAGTTTAAATCATAAAATCATCGGTTATCATTTACATGATAACCATCAGTTACTAGACGAACATTTACGTATCGGAGAGGGGACTTTTGATTGGATAAGTTTTTTTGAGAAGTATCTGGAATTAACCCCGTGTGCGCAATTGGTATTGGAATATGAGCCTTCTGAAGAAGTAAATATTGATGGTATTAAGAATGATATTGGTACAGTTTTAAGCTTTTTAGATCATTCAAAAGCTCAGGCTTTTTAAATTCAAGATCATTAATAAAGCATTTAAATAGGATCAAATACATGTGTATCAGAGTTTAAAACTCTGGGATTATTTATAGCAATTCATAATTTGCCACAATTACAGCGAAAGCATACTTTTCTAACCTTATTCTAACAAACCTTAAATGATATGCTAATGTATGATAAATATACTGTAGTAGAGGTGATTTGAATGTTTGAAATGATGCTGGGATTATTTTTTGTATTTTGCGTTTTTTTCTTTTTAGTAAAATTAGGAATAGGTATTTTAAAAATATGTCTTATTCTCCTATTCCCAATACTGGTTTTAATTGTTTTTCCGATTATTATCGTTCCTGCTATGGTGATAATTGGAGGAGGCGTTATCATAGTGGCGTTCTTCAAACTACTATTTTAATGTGAACAAATCATATTATTAACCAGAGGAGGTATTCTATTTTATTTTTAAATTCCTAAACCGATTTAAAGCACCGATGATTTCATGTTTTCTAGGTAAAGCAATGTTTCCCGGATGACCTCTGTAAGGAGATATGATATCCAATCCTTTTGTGTTAATGTCCTCATATACTTTTGCGACGACTTCGGGCAAGGTTGATTGATGGTTTACAATCTGTTTGCTTATGTATTGAAGTATAAAGCAAATGGCGTTGGTTTGATTGGGATCAATGAGCTGTTCTAAATCTCTGAGATCAATATCGGTTCTGTTATATTGGATGCCGTCAGTGCCTCTTGGTTTGACTTTGGCATTGCCGGTAGAAAATGTAGGGCTTAATAAAACTCTATTGGGTTTTGCTTGTCCATGGTGATTATCTTCTGCTTTTCTCGAATTTTGAGCCTGTTGGATAACTGCTTTGGCTTTTTCTGTAACGTCTTTTGGTTGATATTCGTCCATCATAATAACGTGGTCGGCAACTTCAAAATAGTCTCCTGAACCTCCGATAACCAATATTGTAGACACACCTTGTTGTTTATATAGGGTTCTGACTTTATCAATGAAAGGTGTAATAGGCTCTTTTTCTTTTTGAACCAACTTCTGCATTCTTCCATCACGAATCATAAAATTAGTGGCACTGGTATCTTCATCGATTAACAGTAATTCAGCTCCAATCTCTAATGCTTCCATGATATTGGCAGCTTGTGAAGTACTCCCGCTGGCATTTTCTGTTGAGAATCTTACAGTATTTTGTTCCATAGGCAGGTTATTGATAAAAGGTGAAATATTAACCTTTTCTATACTTCTTCCGTTTTCAGCTTTGATTTTTACCCCATTGTCCAGAGTGACGAGATATTCTCTTCCATCATTAGCAATATGGTCATAAACACCAAGCTCAAGAGCTTGCAGTAATGTAGATTTTCCGTGAAAGCCTCCCCCTACAATGAGGGTGATACCTTCCGGAATACCCATACCCTTAATAGGGCCGTAATTGGGCAGGGTAAGTTCGATTTCATATGCTTTTGGACTTTGAAAGGGTACCGCCTTTTTTATCATGGGCCGTTGGGAAATGCCGCTTTCTCTGGGAAGTATGCTGCCGTTGGCAATAAAGGCTACCAGCTTTCTTGCTGTCAATACCTCACGTAAAGCATATTGATCTTCGGCCAGCTTTACTTGGTTATACAGCTTTTCTTTAGAAATGGCATTGAAAAACAAAGAGGCATCGACGATATGCGGCATCACATCAAGGAATATTTTCTTTGCCTCTTTGGCAAGTATTCTTCTGCCGGCAGCAGGAAGTCCTACTTCCAGCCGTGCTTCTATTTGCCTTTGGTCAATCACAACGTAATTTCTATCTAAGATTTCCTGTCCGCAGTATCCAATAGAAAGCAATCCACTTTTACCCGAACCGGTTATTATAGGGGATATTTGGCGTATATTCTTTGCAACGGTCCTACTTAAAAAATCTATAACCGCTCTTTTTTTATAGGAAGTGTTATATAGCGCTTGCGGAAACTTTCCTTTTTCTCCGGGTACTGTTACACGGATTCTTGATGGAGAAGCAAAGGGATCTCCTTGTACATAGTCAATGGATAAAACAAAATGACTGTATTCATATTGGCCCTGTATTTCTTTATAGGCCTTATAACCTTTTCCATCTATTCTATTTAATAATTTTTCAAGATCTTTAGGGGATTTCAACACAAATCTCTCCTTTTTACATGAGATTCATTATTTTTTCATATAGAGTACATTCTAATCTTACTGGAACATTAAAATGATTACAAGTTGTGTTTTATAATTTATCTAGTAATATCAATGGTTATGGGTTAAACTATTGAAAAGATAAATATAAATGGAGGTGATAGCATCTATGCATTATGATGAAATATCAATAATCAAACAAGCGATTGAGCATGAATATGAAGGATATGAGTATTATTTGGCACAGTCGAGGAAAATAAACTCGGATGCAGTGAGCGGTGTATTTAGAGATTTAGCGGAAGAAGAAATTCTTCATGTAAGCTGGTTGGAGGAATTATTAAAATTCAAATATGAAGGATTAAGCGTTAACATGTTAAAGTTTATTGATGAGATTTCTCCACCTGATATTTTTGACTGGGGTGAAATCAAAAACTTTAGGTTTGAAGATTTAAAAGAAGCGTTTCAACATATTATGGATTTAGAGCTTGAAGCTGTTAGATTTTATGATGAAGCCGGTAAGCGTGCCACAGATGAGCCAACCCAAAAACTATTTAAAAAATTGTCCGAATGGGAGTTATCTCATTATCAGATGTTTAAAAATAAATATGATGAAATACAATAAAATGCAGATGAAGTTCATGAGATAAAAAACAGAACCCCAAAAATAGAAGCAAGAATACCTAATATTTTGATTCAAAAAAATCATTTAAAATAAATGGGTAACTGCTTGAATTTTTCTAAATATTCTGATAAAGTGATTATAAATTTAATAATGGAATAATAAATGCAATGATGCATTTATTTTGTTGAGTGATGGAGCTCATGCAGTATATTTATCATACCTGTGTGAGCTTTTGTTTTTTTGAAGTGTTAGTACAATTTTATTGGAGGTGATTTAATAATGAATTTAAGAAGCAAAATCAGAAACCAAGTATTTACATTCAAATCTGTAAGAGATGTTTTAGCAAAGGCAAATAATGAAAAATCGGGTGATGCTCTTGCAGGTATATCTGCTTTTAAAGCAACAGAGCGTGTTGCTGCAAAATTATGTCTCGCCAATATGGAACTAAAGGACATCTATGAAAATCCGGTTATTGCCTACGAGATTGATGAAATTACCAGGGCTATTTATGATGATATTAATTTGAGCATATACAATAGTATTTCAAGGTGGACCGTAGCAGAACTCAGAGATTATATTTTGAGCCGTAAGGCCACACAAAAAGAGCTTTTAAATCTAAGCCGAGGGATGACAAGTGAGATGATTGCAGCAGCTGCAAAACTAATGTCTACAATGGATTTGGTCACCGCTTCGAAAAAGATTAGTATCCAGAGCCATTGCAATACAACAATCGGTTTGCCTGATACACTTTCTTTTAGGAATCAACCCAATCATCCTACCGATCATGTTGACGGGATATTGGCATCTATTAAAGAAGGTTTAACTTATGGTTGCGGCGATGCTGTGCTTGGAGTGAATCCGGTGGAAGACAATATTGAGAATTTTAGGCGTATCATGCATTCAATTGTAAGTTTTCAAAAAAAATATGACATTCCAACACAGTGTTGTGTGCTTGCACATGTTACCACTCAAATGCAAGCCTTAGAAAAAAAGATACCTATTGACTTATTGTTTCAAAGTATTGCAGGGACACAGTCTGCAAATGATGCGTTTGGAATTTCTGTAAAAATGCTTGATGAAGCACGGGAAATGACGCTTAAATTAGGCACATCAGCTGGACCAAATGTCATGTATTTCGAAACAGGACAAGGTTCAGAAATATCTTTGAACTGTCATCAAGACGTTGACATTATGACGCTTGAAGCCCGTTGCTATGGATTGGCAAAAAGGTACCAGCCATTTATGTTAAACAACGTATCCGGCTTTATAGGGCCTGAAACCATTTATACAGGGAAAGAAGTCATTCGTGCTGACTTGGAAGATTTGTTCATGGGTAAGATGCATGGGCTTCCTATGGGAATTGCGCCTTGTTACACCAATCATATGAAAGCAGATCAAGATGATCAAGAAATTGGTACAATGCTTTGTGCTATGGCAGGTTCAACTTATTTTATGGGTGTAAGTGGTGGCGATGATTGCATGTTGAGTTATCAAGATACTAGTTTTCATGATGATGCTAGTATTAGAGAAATTTTAGGTTTGAGACCAGCGCCAGAATTTGAAAAATGGCTTGAAAAGCATGGGATTATGAAGGATGGACTATTGACTGAACTGGCTGGCGATCCTTCAATTTTTGAATAATAAGGAGGTAACAAATGGACGAAAATTTGAAAAATAAAATTGTTCAAGAAGTGATGAATCAATTAGCTGCCTATTCGGAAAATGATGAAACAGAACCAATTGAATTAGAATCAAAAGAAATTATAGGCATTGAAAATCCCCATAACATAGAGGCATTGAAAGTAATGAGAAGTTCGACACCTGCAAGAATACTTATAGGAAGAGCAGGAACACGACAAAAAACGGGTTCATTATTAAATTTTCTTGCAGATCATGCAGCAGCGGTAGATGCAGTTTTTACCGAAGTCTCTGAGGAATTACTAAAGAAACATGATTTATTTAGTGTTCAAACAGTGGTTGTAGATAAAAATATGTATTTAATGAAACCAGAGTCTGGAAAAAAGCTAACTGAAGAATCAAGAAATATAATTTTAGAGAAATGTCCAAAGAAAAAGAAAGTGCAGCTAATAATTGTTGATGGACTAAGTTCTACAGCTATAGAAAACAATCTAGATGATATACTTCCTGCTTTTACACAAGGTTTGAAAACAGAAGGGATCGAAATGGGCGTCCCATTTTTCGTTAAATATGGACGAGTTGGTGTTGAAGACGAAATTGGAAAAATGCTGGATTGTGATGTGGTTGTACAATTAATTGGTGAGAGACCTGGACTCACCACTGCTGAAAGCTTGAGTGCGTATATTATTTACCGGCCAAACGATAATACTGTTGAAGCAGACAGAACCGTTATTTCAAACATTCACAAAGGGGGTACGCCTCCTGCGGAAGCCGGGGCGCATCTTGCAACGGTAGTCAAAACTATTTTAAATCACAAAGCTAGTGGCGTAAAACTATCTGAAAGGTTGAAAAATCAATAGGAGAATTGCATGGAAAATGGAGTATGTGAGGTTATTAATAGTATTGGAATTGATATTGGTACAACAACGACTCAATTGGTAATCAGCCAGCTGACAATTAAAAATGTTGCACCAGGTTCGTTAGTACCCCGAATGCAAATAACTGAAAAAGTAATTATTTACAAAAGTAAAATTTATAGGACACCTATTCTAGAGGACGGTTTAATAGATGCTGAATCCATTTATTATTTTATAGATTTTGAGTTACGTGAAGCAGGTTTCAAACCCGATAGTATTCAAACAGGTGCCGTAATTATTACTGGTGAAACAGCAAAGAAAGAAAATGCAAGAAGAATATCAAACAAAATTGCCGACTTTATGGGTGATTTTGTTGTGGCTACAGCAGGTGGATGTCTCGAAGGTATCATAGCAGGCAAAGGGTCCGGCGCTTGTGAGTATTCACTCAAGCATTACTGTACGGTTGCAAACATTGATGTAGGTGGAGGTACTGCTAATATTGGTATCTTTAAGAACGGTGAGGTCATTGACAGTTGTTGTATCAATGTTGGAGCACGACTACTGCAGCTAGATTCTCAATCCGGAAAGATTTTAAAAATTGCAGAACCATTGAATTCAATTTTAAAATATATGAACGTCCAGTTACAGGAAGGAAGTTTATTCAACAAAGTATTATTTGATGATATTTGTTCCAACATGGCATTAATCATTTGGAATGTGTTATTTGGCATATCATTACCAAAGGAGATTTCAAGTTTAATTTTAGGGGACCCTATTGGTTATGGTAATGAGATTGATGTTATTATGTTTTCGGGTGGGGTCGCCGACTGGATATACGAAACATCTGTTTCTCATGAAATCCCACAACTATGTCAATATGGGGATGTTGGTCCACTATTAGGTGAAAGAATTAAAGTTGTTTTTGAATCAAAAGGAAGAGTACTTACCAAACCGACTGAAACCATTAGAGCCACAGTAATTGGAGCGGGATCACAAACATTAGATGTGAGCGGAAGTACCATATTAGTTGATAATGACTTGTTACCGCTTAAAAATATTCCGGTATTATTACCTTTTAAAGAGGCTTACGCACTAACTGAGGATGGAATAAAGTTAGCGGTTCAAAATAGTATCCGCTTATTTGCAAACTATGATTTTCCTACGCCTATTGCTATTGCGATATCAGAAAAACATTGCAATAGTTTTGAAGAAATGAAAATTTATGCAAAAGGAATCATTGCCGGTTTGAGAAACCATATAGAAGAGGGCTGCCCAATTATCATTATATTGGAACAAGATGCAGGAAAAGTAATGGGCCAATCCATTAAAGCGCATTGCAGCAATAGCCAAATTATATGCATCGACCAGCTAAAAGTTGCAGAAGGCGACTATATTGATATTGGAAAAGCAATCTCTGGTGGAAGTGTTGTTCCGGTTGTCATTAAAACATTGGTATTTGAATCAAACACTAGTATGTTTTAAAAGATTATTATGACGTTGATGATATTAAAAATAGAACCCCAAAAAAAGTTGAATGCTTAATACAAGTATGTTATAATTACATCAAGTACAACGGCGTACTGGATATTAAGCACTGAAGCTTGTAGGGATCATTAGATTACTGCGAGCTTTTTTCGTAGAAGGAGAATATCTAGTATGGAAAAACAGCGTGTAATACAAGAATATGTACCAGGTAAACAGATTACGTTAGCACATCTTATTGCCAACCCAAGACGTGAGGTTTGTAAGAGACTGGGGTTAAGTGAGGATACCACAGGTGCTATTGGAATCATGACCATTACACCCAGTGAAGCGGCGATTATCGCAGCAGATGTTGCCACTAAAGCTTCTGGTGTCCAAATTGGTTTTCTTGACCGATTTAGCGGTTCTTTGGTGATAGTGGGTGACGTGGGTAGTGTTCATGAAGGGCTCAAAGGCGTCATTAAAGTTCTTTGTGAACTCTTAAAGTTTTCACCGGCACAGATTACGAGGTCTTAATGGCTAAGATGATGTTGGTTGGGAAAACCAATACGGGAAAAACCTCATTGATACAAATGCTAAATGAAGAAAGATTGTATTATAAAAAAACTCAGGCTGCAGAATATTACGAAAATTTTCTCGATTTGCCCGGAGAATATTTGGAAAACCCTCGGTATTACAACGCTATCATTTCTATGTCATTTGATGTCGATATTATTGCACTTGTTCATAGCGTAGACAGTGACATGTGTGTCTTTCCACCCAATTTTGGGGATATGTTTAATGTAAAGGTTGTTGGAATCGTGACAAAAGTTGACCTTGCATCAGATCTAAATCATTTAAATCAGGTGAGAGAATATTTATTGGAAGCAGGTTCAAAAGAAATATATGAAGTAAGTGCAGTCACCAAAGAGGGCGTGGATGCCATTAAGAACTTAATATGGAATCAGTAATCTAGTGCAATTTTAGACAAAGTTCTAAAAGGGAGATGCTTATGAGGAGAAAGATTGTCATCGCCGATGATGAACCAATCACTAGAATTAACCTTGCAGAAATGTTAGAAGATGCAGATTACAGCGTAGTGGGCCAAGCTGTTGATGGATTTGATGCGGTTGAACTTTGTAAAAAACACCATCCAGATTTGGCGATTCTTGATATTAAAATGCCTCTTATAGATGGTTTAATGGCTGCGAAAATCATCAATGAGGAAAATTTGGCGGGAGGGATTATATTACTTACAGCGTACAGCGGTCGGGAGTTTATTGAAAAAGCAAAAGAGAACAGTGTCTTAAACTATATGGTAAAACCCATTACAGAAAAATCTATCATACCTGCTGTGGAAATTGCTTTGCACAAAGCGGATGAGATCCGAAAAATAAAAAACGAAAACCTTAAATCCATTGACAAGCTGGAAGGCCGTATTCTGGTTGATCGTGCTAAGAGTCTGCTGATTAATAAAGAGAATATGACCGAAAATGAGGCATACAACTATATTCGAAAATTGAGCATGGACAAACGATGCTCTATGAAAGACATTTCAAAAGCACTTCTCATGAAAGACTAGGGGGAAGTTTTATGTTAAAAAAGCTTTGTATGCAATACACAAACCTGGATGAACAAGACATCAAGTTATTGATTTCCATCAGTGAACATTTACCCCTTATGGCAAACCTTATGAAAGCAGATGTGTTTATTGATTGCATGACCCGTGAAACTGGGGTTGCTATCGTTGTTGCCGAAGCAAAACCTTCTATGTATAAGTCAATGTATAAAGAAACAGTTGTGGGTGAATATGCGTTTAGGCACAACGAACCTGCAGCGGTACGTACACTGGAACTGGGTATGCCAACGAGAGATTTAAGGGCCATCACACAAGAAGAGCAGATTGTAAAACAAAATGTTGTGCCCATTAAAAATGACAGGGGTGTGACCATTGCATGTTTAATTGTAGAGACCGACGTGTATGACAAAGAAAAAGACAACGCTAGAATGCAAATCCTTTCAGAAACCACCGAACAATTGACAGAGAGTTTGATGAATGCCATGAATGAAAAGATTCATGTGCATCCATACTTGAACGACGGAATCGTTATTTTTGACAGACATGGGTTTTCACAAAGCTTAAATCCTGTTGCAGTGCAGATTTACAGAAAACTGGGATACTTGGATGAACTGGTAGGTATTCCTTTTGAAAACCTTGTCCTTGACGGCAGCCATTTTGAAGAAGTGCTTCAGTGCACAGCAACTAAGAACTCAGAGGTGGACATAGGCAGCTTCACTTTAAAAGTTAAATACGCCAGCATGAAACTTAACAATTCCGATTTAGCTGGGATAATCATGATTATAAAAGACATTACTGGGGAAAAAGCAAAAGAAAAGGAACTGATTTCAAAGTCCGTTGCTATGCGTGAAATCCACCATCGGGTAAAAAATAATTTGCAGACCATTGCCAGTTTGTTAAAGCTTCAGTCTAGGCGTATTGAAAATAAACAAGCCCAAAGGGCATTTGATGAGAGTATTAACCGTGTTATCAGCATAGCAGTTACCCATGAAGTTTTGGCACAAAAAGGTGTTGATGATGTGGATATCAAAACAATATTGGATCGAATTATCACTAATGCTACCAGTGTTCTCAGTGAGAATTGCTGCATAGACCTTCAGATTACAGGCGATTCATTTGTTATCAGTTCAGACTTGGCTACTTCTATTGCTTTGGTGGTTAATGAACTCGTACAAAATTCAATGCAGTATGCATTTGTAGGGAGAGAAAAAGGTCGATTAGAAGTCAAAATTCAGCGTGGTATTCAGTACTCAAGCATTCTTGTCACAGATGACGGGGTGGGGTATAATATCGAAAATGCCCGTGAAGGCAGTTTGGGCATGAAGATTGTTAAAAGTATCATTAACGACAAATTAAAAGGATGTTATTCCATTGATTCTAATGAAAATGGTACCAAGGTGAGTTTTGATTTTAAGATGAAGACAGAATTAACTGAATAAACTTGTGCAGTGAAGCACGAGGAGAAGCCTAACGGTGACGTTAATTAGCGTAATTGCGCTTTTTTACGTTATTTTTTTGTTTTTGAGGAGGACAGTGTGAAGCAATTATTAAAAAGTGTGGGCATAGACATCGGTACGTCAACAACTCAACTGGTTTTTTGTACGATAAAAATTGAAAATATGGCGGCAGCATGGACGATTCCTACGGTAAGAATTGTAGACAAAAAAATCATTTATAACAGCAGTATCTACTTTACCCCATTGATGGACATCTTTACGCTGAATGCTGAAAAAATTAAAGAGTTGATCCTTAAGGAATACAATAAAGCCGGGCTGACGCCAAAAGACGTCAACACAGGTGCTGTAATCATCACAGGTGAAGCAGCCAGGAAAGAAAACGCTCAGGAAATTGTTAACATGCTTAGCAGCCTGGCAGGTGATTTTGTGGTTACCACAGCGGGACCAGATTTAGAAGGCATATTGGCGGGCAAAGGGTCAGGTGCTTGTATCTATTCTCAAGATCACGCCTGTACAGTGATGAATTTAGACGTTGGAGGCGGTACAACCAATGTGGCAGTGTTTAAAAACGGAGACGTAGTGGATTCGGCTTGTTTTGACATAGGTGGACGGCTTATAAAACTGGATCAACAAGGTAATGTCACTTACTTATCCAATAAGATGAAAGCACTGGCTCAGGTATTGGGGGTTAACATAAGTGTCGGTGATCGTCCTCAAGAAAAAGCGCTTCGTAAAATTACAGATACATTGGCAGATACCATAGTGAATGTTGCAAAGGGCCATTATGAGCATCCTATTCTCAAACTTTTGATAACGGACCATGGTTTAAAATTAAAAACACCATTGAACTTTATTTGTTTGTCGGGTGGTGTTGCTGATTGTTTGACGTTACAAGGCAGCCATTTATACCCCTTTAATGACATAGGTGTACTGCTGGGGCAAAGCCTAAAAAAAGCGCTTGATGGATCGGGGCTGAATATCTTAGAAGCCAAGGAAACCATAAGGGCTACAGTAATCGGTGCAGGCATTCACACCACTAACATCAGTGGAAGTACCATCAACTATGACCATGAGGTCCTGCCGCTTAAAAATGTACCTGTGGTGAAATTAACGGCAGATGAAGAAAGCCATTGGGGCATGAAAAGGGTTGAAGCCATTTGTAGGCGTGTCAACTGGATACTTCATGATAATGCGTTACCACTAGTGGCATTTTCAATAAAAGGCAGCAAAAATTACGGCTTTGATGCTTTACAGTCTTTAGCAGAAGATATTGTAACCGGCCTTGATCGTATCATTCGTTCTGACCAACCATTAATTGTGTGCGTTGAAAACGACATGGCAAAAGCATTGGGACTGAGCTTAAGAAGGAATCTATCACAGAGCAAACCTGTGATTTGTATAGATTCAATACGTGTGGACAATGGGGACTACATTGATATTGGAATACCTGTCGCCGACGGACAGGTTCTGCCGGTAATTATCAAAACTTTATTATTTGGTTATTAAAAGTGAGAGGAGTGAAAGCATGAAACTCAAAACATCATTATTTGATCAAGTGTATCAATTTACCAGCATCAAAGAAGTATTGGCCAAAGCAAATGAAGAAAAATCAGGAGACAAAATGGCTGGTATTGCAGCTGAAACAGTCACTGAGCGTGTTGCGGCCAAAGTGGTACTCAGCCGTCTAACACTTGAAGACCTCTACAATTATCCAGTCATTCCCTATGAATCAGATGAAGTCACACGTGTCATCTACGATGATTTGAACACGACCATCTATGAAGAAATAAAAGGTCAGACAGTAGGTGAATTTAGAGAATGGCTGCTGAACGAAAACGTAACAGGTGACATGATCAGACGCATATCTCGAGGACTGACTTCTGAGATGGTAGCCGCGGTTACAAAACTCATGTCGAATTTAGACTTGATTTATGCGGCTAAAAAAATCAAGATAACGGCACACTGTAATACCACCATTGGACGAGAGGGTATTCTTGGCATTAGACTACAGCCAAACCATCCCACTGACAATTTGGATGGCATAATGGTGTCTTTGATGGAGGGATTGACTTATGGTGTTGGTGATGCGGTTATCGGGTTGAACCCTGTAAACGACACCGTGGATAATGTGATGAATGTTCTGAAAATGTTCGACGAATTTAAAAACAAATGGAACATTCCAACCCAACAATGCGTTTTGGCACATGTGACCACACAGATGGAAGCTATCCGAAAAGGAGCGCCTTCCGATTTGATTTTCCAATCCATTGCAGGCTCCCAAAAAGGCAACGAGGCGTTTGGTGTAACAGCAGATATACTTCAAGAAGCGAGAGAACTTGTTTTGAAACAAGGCACAAGTACCGGGCCAAATGTCTTGTACTTTGAAACGGGGCAAGGTTCTGAACTCTCAAGTGATGCACACTACGGTGCTGACCAAGTGACAATGGAAGCACGCTGCTATGGGTTTGCCAAGCGATTCAAGCCCTTCTTGGTGAATACCGTGGTTGGTTTTATTGGACCGGAATATCTTTATGACAGCAAACAAGTGATACGTGCAGGACTTGAAGACCACTTCATGGGTAAGCTCACAGGCATATCAATGGGGGTAGATGCTTGTTACACCAATCACATGAAAGCTGACCAAAACGACATAGAAAACCTGGCGGTTCTATTGACTTCCGCAGGTTGTAACTATTTCATGGGCATTCCTGCAGGTGATGATATCATGCTGAACTACCAATGTACCGGCTACCATGAAGCGCATACATTGAGAAGCTTGTTAAAACTCAAACCGATTAAAGAATTTGAAGCCTGGCTGGAAGATATGGGATTGTTAAAAGACGGCAAGCTTACTGACAAGGCCGGCGATGCTTCAATTTTTATGAAATAGGAGGGAGGGGAAAAGATGTCTGAGGCCGACTTGAGAAAAATAATTGAAGAAGTGGTTAAATCGTACTACGAAAACTGTGAAATCAAGCCTGAATCCAATATATCATCTTCCAAACAGATTATTGATGAAGGTGCTGTCGCCGATATTACAAAGTACAATATGGAAGATTATCTATGTATTCCAAATCCAGAAAATAAAGACGCCTATGTGAACTATAAAAAATCAACACCTGCTCGTGTGGGTATTGGGCGGTCAGGTCCACGCTATACAACAGATACTATATTGCGATTTAGGGCAGATCACGCCATCGCACAAGATGCTGTGTTTAATAATGTACCTGAAGAATACCCAAAGAGTAAAGGATGGCTTGCACTGCAAACCGTTATCAAGGAAAAAGATGAGTATTTAACCAGACCTGACCTTGGAAGAATTTTGGATGAAGCTGCAGTTAATGCTTTAAAAGAAAAATATGCCGGCCCACCAAAAGTATTGGTCTATGTCTCAGATGGGTTGTCATCTATCGCAGTTGAAACCAATGCATATGACACATTTAAATCCATTGAGATGGGTTTAAAAGCACAAGGTATTTCAGTGGCGGAGCCATTCTTTTTAAGATATGGGAGGGTGCCAGCCATGGATCATGTGGCTGAAGTAACCGGTGCGGAAGTGACGGCTGTATTAATCGGTGAACGTCCGGGGCTTGCCACTGGAGAATCCATGAGCTGCTACATGATTTACCGTGGAAAAGTAGGTAATGCAGAATCTTTGAGGACAGTTGTCAGCAACATCCATAGAAATGGTACACCGGCTGTTGAAGCGGGTGCCTATATAGCGGATATTATTAAGCGCATACTCAACGAGAAAAAGAGTGGCGTTGATTTAAAACTCTAGGAGGGATTCTCATGAGAAATGATCCATTAAAAGTTACTGTATTAAGTGTAAAGCTCATACCAAATGTAGACGAAAGTTTAAGAGAAAAGCTAAGTCTACCCGAAGGACATCGATCGTTGGGGATGATCACAACAGATTGTGATGATGTGGGTTACACAGCACTTGATGAGGCAACAAAGAAAGCAGAAGTGTCTGTGGCTTATGCCAAATCCTTTTACGGCGGTGCAGACAATGCCAATACAAAACTTGCAGGCGAGTTTATTGGGATTTTATCCGGACCGACGCCTGCTGAAGTGAGAAGTGGTCTTAATGCAACGATAGACTTTATCGAAAATGACGCGTGCTTCTATAGTGCCAACGATGATGATTCCATTGCATATTATGCACATTGTATATCTAGGTCAGGAAGTTACCTATCTGAAATGGCAGGCGTAGAAGAAGGTCAAGCCATTGCTTACTTAATTGCACCTCCAATTGAAGCTATGTATGCCTTAGATGTAGCGCTTAAGGCTGCTGATGTAAAAATGGCAGCGTTTTATGGCCCGCCTTCTGAAACAAACTTTGGGGGTGGATTATTAACCGGAAGTCAATCTGCGTGTAAAGCGGCATGTGATGCTTTTGCAGAAGCGGTTAAGTATGTTGCTGATAATCCAACCAAATACTAGGTATGAATATGAAAAATAAAGCAATTGGTCTCATTGAAACAAAAGGATTGGTGGGGGCTGTTGAAGCATTGGATGCGTGTCTTAAGGCGGCCAATGTAACGATGGTCAGTAAAGAAAAAAGTACTGGTGGATTAATCACCATTGTTGTTACAGGTGACGTAGGTGCTGTAAAAGCGGCTATAGAAGCAGGTGCTGATGCTTCAAAACGCGTTGGTACCATGATATCGGCACATGTGATTCCTAGAATTTCAGATGAGGTGTTGGATACTTATTATCATGGAGAAGCGGAGAAGAAAAGAGAATCTGAAGTACAGGTGAAGTTAACGCAGCCAACCATATCTGATGCGTCACTTTTTCTGGAAGGCTATGATTTAAGTGACATAAGCATTTATAAAGTAGCGGAACTTAGACAGATCGCGAGAGCATTAAAAATAACAACCATGGATCGAAATAAGATAAAATTTGCCAATAAGGTTCAACTTACTGAAGCCATTCAACAGCACTTGAAAGGAGGCATATGATTATGGAAAACTATGATCTGGACTTGGCTTCAATTCAAGAAGTCAGAAACCTGGTGTGTGCGGCAAAAACTGCTCAGCAAAAATTTTCAACTTGTTCATCACAAGAGATAGATAAAGCAGTGGAAGGACTATCAAAAATTGCTTTTGAAAATGCAGAATACCTTGCAAAAATGGCCTGTGAAGAAACAGGGTTTGGCATTTGGCAGGACAAAATGCAAAAAAATATTTTATCTAGTCAGAAGTTGTGGACTTTTATGAAGGATATGAAAACGGTAGGCATCATCGATGAGTTTCCTGAAAAGAAAATCATACAAATTGCGACACCAATGGGGGTTATTGCAGGGTTGATTCCTTCAACCAATCCAACGTCTACTGTGATCTATAAAGCTCTTATTGCTTTGAAATCAGGTAACAGCATTGTTTTTAGCCCCCATCCTTCGGCGGCAAAATGCATTTTAGAAACGGTTAAAATTCTGCGTAAGGGATGCGTGATATATGGTATTCCCGAAGACCTTATCGGGTGTATTTCTATTCCAACCATAGAAGCCAGTGGGGCTTTAATGAAGCACAAGGATGTTGCTATGATTCTGGCCACAGGCGGGGCAGAGATGGTAAAGGCGGCATACAGTTCCGGCACACCGGCGCTTGGTGTCGGTCCGGGCAATGTGCCTGCATTTATTGAACGCACTGCAGACATAGAGGATGCGGTTGAGAAGATATTTTTATCCAAAGGGTTTGATAATGGTACGGTGTGTGCTTCTGAACAAGCCATTGTCACAGAACGCTGCATTGAGAATCAAGTACGTGATGCTGTGATCAGACAAGGTGGGTATTTCTTAAAGGGTGAAGATCTAGAAAAAGTCAAAGGTATTATGGAGAAATCTAACGGCAGCATGAACCCCAATATTGTGGGGAAGCCTGCACAGTTCATAGCAAATCTTGCGGAAATATCTATTCCAGAGCATGTAAAACTCCTTGTGGGAGAAGAACCCGGCATAGGTCCTCAACACCCATTCTCAAAAGAGAAGTTGACACAACTTATAGGTTTTTATGTGGTGTCAGACTGGAATGAAGCGTGTGAAACGTGTTTCAAGCTTTTAAAAAATGGTGGACTTGGTCATACACTTTCCATTCATTCTAACAATGAAGAAGTAATTCGTGAATTCGCCATGAAAAAACCCGTTTCCAGGTTCTTGGTAAACACACCTTCAACGCATGGTGCGGTTGGTTTGAGCACTGGGCTTGCTCCTTCCATGACTCTGGGATGCGGAACCATAGGCGGCAGTGCGACCAGTGATAATGTGACACCACTGCATTTAATCAATTCAAGATGGGTGGCATATGGGCTGGATCCGGTTTTGCCTTCCAAGGCAGTTGAAACAGAAATAGAGGTTGATAAAATATGTCAACTTGTTTTAGAAGAACTCAATAAGGTTTATAAAATAAATATTTAAAAATATGAGGAGGTAATATTATGGCTACACTTAATGCACTTGGTATGATTGAAACTAAAGGTTTAGTTGGCTCAATTGAAGCGGCGGATGCAATGGTTAAAGCAGCTAATGTAACTTTAATTGGCAAAGAAAAATCTGGTGGTGGTCTTGTGACTGTACTGGTAAGAGGCGATGTAGGAGCAGTAAAAGCAGCAACGGATGCAGGTGCTGCTGCAGCAGAGCGCGTGGGCGAACTTATTTCCGTTCATGTCATTCCAAGGCCACATGCTGAAGTGGAACTCATACTTCCGACAGGACGTTCTTCTTCAGAAAAATGAACTCGGTTAGACTGCCCAGTTGTCATAACATAACTGGGCGAACCATCTGAGGAAGGGGGTTAATATGGCTCTGATTACTGAAACGTCCTTAAGGGCGCAGTTTAAAAAAGAAATACCCACATCCATCTGTCTTAAACCCGGTGACATCATTACCCCGTCTGCAAAACAATTTTTAAAAGAACGTGGTGTGGTGTTGCTGGAAGAACAACCTCAAGGAGACCATCATGAAAGACTGGAACGATCTGTGAAAGAAAATATTTATAGTGATTTTCATTCAATACAAAAAGAATTTAAGCCCAAATACGTTTCAATTTATGATGGGGGGTTATATGAAGAAAAACCGGAGCACATGACGCATTTGAAAGGCAATAAACTGGTTTTAAAAGAGGACCTAAGGATCGTCTTTAGAGGAAGAATAGACAGCCTTGAAAGCTTAATCATGGAAATCCAGCTTCAGTTGTTTGCTTCGCCCATAAAAGAAATCATTGGGAACCTAGATGAAATTTTAGATATCGTCAGAAAAGTATTGAGGTCTGAAGTCATTGATGAACCTATTGAAATGGACACACTATTTGGATTAAACGACAAAGAGTTAAGAGAGCATTCACACCATCCTCAGAAATACTACGGGATTGAACATTTTTTACCGGATGTGTCCATGGGACTTGAGGTAGTGCTCCTCAACAAACTGAGGACTGAAATCAGAGAAGTTGAACTTGTTGCCATAAAGGCTTTTAAGAAAGATTATGCCGTGAACCGAGATGACATTATAAGAGTTTTCAACCGTTTGAGCAGCGCAGTATATATTTTGATGTGCCGCATACGCGGTAACTATTATTCTCAAAAGTAGGTTGTATTATGGATAAAAAGTTAATTGAAGAGATTGTAGGAAAAGTCATTCAAAATTTAAAAAATACAAAAGGTACCATACCGGTAGAAGCATCCGGACGCCATATCCATCTAAGCAAAGAAGATGCCATAACGCTTTTCGGTACAACCCAGCTCACCATCCAAAGAGAACTGTCTCAGCCAGGGCAATACCTGTATAAGGAAAAGGCCATGCTTATGGGACCTAAAGGTATTCTAAAAGACGTTGCCATTCTTGGACCATGTCGTGGCAAAACACAGGTAGAACTCTCCATAACAGATGCAAGAAGCATTGGGGTAAAACCGGTTGTAAAAGACTCGGGTGATTTAAATGGTGCTTCAGATATCATCATTGCAGCTAACGGCAAAGTCGTTGAAGGGCATGGAACCACGATTATTGCAAGGCGGCACCTTCATATGAGACCGGAAGATGCTTTAACCTTTGAGGTGTCCGACGGAGATATTGTTGCGGTTCGGGTGTATGGATCTAGACAAACGGTTTTTGAAGAGGTTTTGGTGAGGGTAAGTCCAAGCTACAGTTTGAGCCTTCATCTTGATTATGATGAAGCCAACGCTGTGGGGCTATTAAAAGATTCACGAGGAGAAATCGTAAAATAAAGGGTGATCATATGTACGAAATGAGGTGGCTGGATTGAATACAATCAATGATATGAATATAGAAATACTTGTTAAGCATGTGCTCTTCCGCCTTGGTGAAATTGAAAAAGTTGTTCTTTTAGAAAGTCTTACTTATGAAAAAGAAAAGATAGATGATCTCAAAAGCTCTTATTTGGTCACATGGGTACCTGATGCTGAGGCGGTTAGGGTAGAACCACGAAATAAGGTTTTCCTTCCATCATTAAGCTGCAAAGCATTGATGGAAACTTTTCTCGGCATTGGTGGTCAACCTGTTTCAGATGAACTGCTGTCGCTTTTATTAAGAGGTGTGCCGGTACACATCAAAGCCGGTTGGGTGGAATTATTGACCATTAAAACCTCTAAAACCCCACTGCTTCAGAAACATTATGATGCTTTAAAGGTATTAACTGAAAGCGGACTTGTGATTGAAAAGCAACAAGAGGACCATGAACGCATAAGCGTGTGTCAATCAACTGAGGCTCATTGTCAAGGAAACGTGATGCAGCATACGAGAAAATTGTTAAATGAGCAACACGTTAGAGACTATGAGCAATTGGGTGCAGCAGGCATTATGGTAAATCAATCGGCCATTATAACCCCATTGGCACAGGATTACCTACGGCAAAGTCAACTGATGATAGTAAGGGAGTGATTTTATTATTGTAGGGAAAGTGATTGGAAACGTATGGGCCACGAGAAAGGACCAAGGGCTTAATGGTTTAAAACTTTTGGTGGTAAAGCCTATTGACCACGGTTCTGGAATGAACCGTCCCGAACTTGTGGCTGCAGATTCTGTGGGTGCAGGTATCGGTGAGCTTGTGCTTGTGGTTACAGGAAGTTCTGCAAGGCGTGTGGATGACAATGACCAATGTCCACTGGATGCCATGATTGTGGGTATTGTGGATGAGGTCGAGGTCAATCGTAACATTGAACTGTAGGAGGCGATATGGACATCATAAATAGAATTTTAGAAGCAGGCGTGGTTGGCGCCGGTGGTGCCGGATTTCCCACACATGTTAAACTAAACACTTCCGTAGACACATTCATCGTCAACGGGATTGAATGCGAACCATTGCTTGAAACCGATAAATATTTGATGCGTGAACATGCAGGTGCATTGGTGGAAATTATTGAGATTATTCAAGATCATTTGAAAGCTGCACATGCAGTTATTGGCATCAAAGATAAAAACAAAAAAGAAATAGAAGCGCTTAAAAATGCTATAAAAGTATCTAAAAGTTCAGTTGAAGTAAAAGCAATTGGCAATTATTATCCTGCAGGCGATGAGCATATTTTGGTACAGGAAGTGTGCGGCAGAAGCATTCCGCCGGCAGGTATTCCCCTTGATGTGGGTGCGGTGGTATTAAACGTGGCGACCCTTCTTGATGTTAAAAGGGCGTTGGAGGGTCTTCCCGTTATTTCCAGGGTCATTACCGTTACAGGTGATGTGAAAAAGCCAACACTGATTCAGGTGCCTATTGGTACGTCCATAAAGGCGTGTTTGGATTTGGCAGGTGGACCGAAAAAGACAAACTACACGGTTTTAATGGGTGGTCCCATGATGGGCAGAGAGTGTAAGAAAGATGCCGTTGACACAACATTTGTGACCAAAACTCTGGGTGGACTTGTGGTTATTGATGACGATAGTTATTTAATCACCATGAAGCGGCTGCCTATGTCACATATCATAAGAAGGGCAGAAAGTGCGTGCATTCAGTGTCAGATGTGTACGGACCTGTGTCCAAGGTATTTGAACGGGCATCCACTTTTTCCACACAAAGTGATGCGTGCCATCGGGATGCATGAAAAAAATCTCCATGCAATAAAATCTGCATTAATCTGCTGCGAATGCGGCGTATGTGAACTTTATGCGTGTCCTATGGGCTTATCTCCTAAAACAGTCAATCAATTTGTAAAAAAAGAACTCATAAAAACAGATTATCAAGTTGAAAGAGATTCATATGTGACGTACGAACCGCTGGACATGATGCCTTATCGTAAAATTCATACACAGAGGATGATGGCAAGAACAGGATTGATGAAATACGAAGGCATTCACTTTCAAGAGATGGTGACTCATAAGCCGGATAAAGTAACGATTCTGTTGAAGCAACATATTGGCGGGCCGGCAGTGCCCATCATAAAAGATGGTCAATGGGTTGATGCAGGAACAAAAATTGCATCGATTAATCAGGGCGGGCTTGGTGCCAATATCCATGCCAGTATTTCCGGTACGGTGAAAGCTGAGGCTAATGCCATTGTAATTGAACATTCAGATCATGCGGAGGTATTACCATGATTAGAACATTGGGTTTAATCGAACTAAATAGCATTGCCCGCGGGTATGAGGTTGCGGACACCATGCTTAAAGCAGCTGAAGTTGAACTGTTAAAGGCCCATACCATATGCCCTGGCAAGTTGATTACCATGGTCAGCGGCGATGTGGGTGCAGTTAAAGAATCGGTACAGGCAGGGGTTGAAGCTGGATGTGAAAATGTGGTGGATCAACTGGTACTGCCAAATTTAAGCACTCAGATTATCCCTGCAATAACCGGATGCACCATGGTAGTTTTAGAGGATTCAGTTGGCGTGATGGAGTTTTTCAGTGTTGCCAGTGCCGTGGTAGCAGCCGATAAAGCCCTAAAAGCGGCTAATGTGAGTTTGGTGGATTTAAGACTTGGGTTTGCCATTGGCGGCAAAGCGTATGTCATTTTGACCGGCGATGTAAGTGCTATTACGGCAGCGGTGGATGCCGGTGCACGTGTGGGTGAAGAAAGTGGTATGCTGGTACATAAAGTTGTCATTCCAAGACCGCATGGCGCGCTGAGACATGTGTTTTTATAGAAAGAGGTGATTGAGAATCGGTAAAATATTAATTACAAAAAATAACGTGTCTGATTTTGTTCAAAATCAATCCAAAGAAATTTTCATCAGATCTGATATGATTCTGTCATCAGGAGCGATGGATATTTTGAGAAATAGAGGGATTGCCATCCATTATGGTGAACAACCGATAAAGGGTGGAGGCAGTTGTAAGATAAAAGATTTAAGAGGTGACATTGAAACGATTTTACGCACTGAATTTAAAATCGATGATGAAGAAAGCTTAAAACAAATCGTGGAGCTGGTTCTTAAAAAAGTGTAAGGATGAATGAAGGAGGGAAATTAAATGAGTATTAATGATATTATCGTCTATATCATGGTTGGATTTATGGTATTGGGGGCAGTTGATAAAATCATTGGCAACCGATATGGGTTAGGTGAAAAGTTTGATGAAGGTATTATTGCCATGGGTACTTTGGCTGTGGCAATGGTGGGGGTTGTTTCCCTTGCACCTGTACTAGCAAAGGTATTAAAACCGGTGGTCGTTCCTGTGTACACATTCTTAGGTGCGGACCCTGCAATGTTTGCAACCACATTGCTTGCAAACGACATGGGAGGTTATCCTCTGGCCATGGAGCTGGCACTGACCGAAGAAGCGGGTTTATTTGCGGGTTTGATTCTTGGTGCCATGATGGGTGCTACCATTGTATTTACCATTCCGGTAGCCCTTGGCATCATCAGAAAAGAAGATCATCCATTCCTTGCCAAAGGCGTGCTTGCAGGACTTATAACGATTCCAATAGGCTGTTTGGTCGGTGGTATAGTAGCTGGTTTTGATCTGAGCATGATTCTCAGTAACCTCGTTCCAATCATCATCGTTTCATTGTTGTTGTCACTTGGCTTGTGGCGCATTCCGGATAAAATGATCAAAGGATTTATTGTGTTTGGCAAAGGCGTCGTTATAGTTATCACAGCAGGCCTTGCTGCCATTATCGTTGAAACGCTGACAGGCATCGTCATCATTCCCGGTATGGCACCGATTTGGGATGGTATTGAAATCGTGGGTGCCATTGCAATTATGCTTGCTGGTGCGTTTCCTATGGTTTATGCCATTACAAAGATATTCAACAAGCCACTTTTAAGACTTGGTAAACTCTTAGGTATGAACGATGTTGCTGCTGCGGGTATGGTTGCATCTCTTGCTAACAATATCCCAATGTTTGGACTCATGAAAGATATGGATAATAGAGGTAAAGTAATTAATGTTGCTTTTGCAGTCAGTGCTTCTTTCGTATTTGGGGATCATTTGGGCTTTACTGCAGGCATTAACCCGGACATGATTTTCCCAATGGTAGTTGGGAAACTTGTAGCGGGTGCCAGTGCCGTTGCATTAGTTGTGATATTTGTAAAAGAGCGCAAAACAAACGAATAATTAGAACCGGAAAAGGAGGTAATCATGCAGGCTGTTAGTAGAGATTTAATTGAACAAATTGTTAAGCAAGTGTTAGCTGTGCAATTTGGTGAGCAAACAGATCCCAATCGATCTGTGGACCCTAGTGGTGTCATAGCCGTTCGTGGCAGTAAGATCAAACTTGAACCCTTTGACACTGGAAAACCGGGTGATAAAGTTTGGTTAGCAGACATATATACTGTGGATGAAAACCCTAGACTTGGTGCGGGTTTCATGGAGATGGACCACACGACATTTGAATGGACTTTGAATTATGATGAAATTGATTATATAATTGACGGCACCCTTGAAATCATTGTAGATGGCAGAGCGACCGTAGGGCATGCCGGCGATGTGATAATGATTCCAAAAGGCAGTAGAATAAAGTTTTCAACACCAAGTACATGTCGGTTCTTATATACAGTTTACCCGGCGAATTGGGAAGAACAAGCGTAAAAAATGTATAAAAATAAATAGGATACAATTAAATGCAGATTATGGTTTTCATAATCTGCATTTAAGGTTTTAGACAAATTGAATGCAGGCGTATAAATATGTAGAATAAAAATTTGAGAAAGTGGAGATACTGTATATTTAGATAAGTTTATTAAAAAAATGCTTTAAACGACATGTATGATCTAAAGAAAATAGGTGAGGACGATGACATAAAAATATGAGTGAGTTTTGCTATTATAGAGTATATAGGCTCTGGTAATGGGAAAGCTATTAATAAAGCGGCATTTTATTCTTAAATAGATTAATGGCAACATCTATAGAGAATAAAGGCAACTGGAACGGTATACTTGTCAATTTGTTGATTAAAGATAATATCGTTGTAGATAAATAGAGCAATACACATTATAACAGTTATAAATTTTTCAAATCATCACTATAAGAATTTGACTTATATAAATAAATATGATATTATTACAACTGCTTAAATGAAATAGTAATAGAATTAACATGTTTTTCAGTCAGTACTTATACAATGTATACCTGATTTAGAAATTTATTTGTTATGTATTGCAAGGAGTTTAAGAAAAATAAATTTTGGAGGTACACATTTTATGAATGGTACAGTAAAATGGTTTAATGCAGACAAAGGATTTGGATTTATTACAGGAGAAGATGGACAAGACGTATTTGCTCACTTTTCACAAATACAATCTGAAGGATTCAAAACGCTTGTTGAAGGACAAAATGTCACTTTTGATGTAGTTCAAGGTGCTAAAGGCCCACAAGCAGAAAATATTGTAGTTCTCTAAACCATAAAAATTCGACCCCTTATATAGAATATAAGGGGTTTTTTATTTTGTTTAAAATTAAAGTAAAATTGTTTTGAGTTTGGCCCTGTAGTTTAAATCTACAGGGCTTTAATGATGCAATCTTTTATAATTAAGAACATAAATTTGTAATTTTAATATTATATATTAAATCTTTTTTTGTTTTTATTTAAAAAGAAAGGGAGGATCTATTGATGTGAACTATTTAAACAATTTTAGTTATTTAGATAGAATAAGATTTAGCCATGGAACCAATCAATTGAGAACTGATTTCTACCAGATAGGACAAAGAGACAGACAAGAAGCCGTTAAACTAATTAATGAAAAGAGGTTACGTTTTTATTCTCTATTTGCGCTTTTACCTGAAATTCAAACTCTGGATTTATATGGTGATCTGAATTCAAGAAATATAAATGCACTTAAAACGTGTGCCCAAATTTTACAGGATAAAAAATTAGAATCTAAAGTCACTCACTTACATGTTGAAAATAAGGAAATGACGCATCAGGCTTTAAAATGGATGGTGGAAACCGGTAGTGAAGATGACGGATATAATGATGATTTTGATGGTGTAATCGATAGTTCTGTAGCACTTTTAACACAAACTTATCAGGATAAAACCGTCTTACCCAAAGCAGCTGAGTTGATTTTTAAGCGGAATAAAAGAGGGTTGCTGATCCATGACTTAACCTGGGGTTTCTTTCAATCCAAAGATCCGGTGACGCTAACATTAGTTGCTCAGTACCTTCTCTCACCGGAGAAAAAAGATGTAAAGCTGGCCAGAAATCTTTTGAATTATGATAGGACCATAGGCGTTAGTAAGAACACGAGTAATCGAAAACTGTATGCATCATATCTTTCATGGCTCAATGACAATTATTCGTTCTTATATTTTACAGGAGAAAGCTTTCAGTTAACCAGCAGACCCACACCTTACAGAGTCGACTTAGGAAGTAAATATTTGTGCAAAAGCATATATCCCCATAACAAAACAACAATCGTACCATTAACAGAAAGAGAAAGCAGATGCTTAGAGGCTTTTAATAAACTGGATGCATCAGAGCAGAATTTACTGTCTCAAACGTCTCTAAGAATTTATAAAACAAATTTTAATATGTGGCGTGAATGGATAAAGCAGCCGGTCAGGCAGCAGATCAAAATGGCTAAAGCAGGCTTAGGGGGGAATACACGATGATTATAATCTCCGATAAGCCGGTAGATGGCAATACGATAAGTAGAGAGTATCCCGTCAATAGTTTTGAATGGGATATTATCAATAAAATGTCTTTAAGTGATGAAGAATATTTTTATGATACCTCTGAACAACTCAACTTTGAATTATGGATGCGCCAAGAGATCATTGAAGCTTCAAGGCAGCTCAATAGAAGTGGGATGTCTTTTGCTGTATTTCGTAAGGCAAGGTGTAATCCCAGATACTGGGAACGGACCAGCGAAGGCGGCTTTATTACAAGAAATGATGTAAGGTCCAGTGATGCGACTCTAGATATTTTTGTTAATGGTGGTCAATACGCAACAGAATGTGCAACGGCAATGGTGATGATATATTATAAAGCGCTTCTCAGCATATATCCTGAACAGCTTTATAATCAGGTTTTTCCTCAAATATATTTAATGAACTGGCACAATTTAGATCCCCTTATTGAAGAGGTGGGTGATACCAGGCAAGTGGCAGACTACTTACCGGGCGATCGCAGGTATTTTGCTAATCCTGATGTAGATCCAATACATGCCTATATGCAAGGGGAGAATGTTATTGATTTAGGGAATGGAACGTATTATGGACATGGTATAGGAATAGGCAACGAAAATGCAATAATTCGTGTTTTAAACCGATATCGCAGAAGGGATTCCCAACAGTCGGCCTATCTCCTAGACGTAGCAGGTCGACCCAATTTCATTAAATTATCGAATATATACCACCAATTTGTTTAACCGGATAAAGTTAATAAAATATTGATACAACACCTTGTTTTGATCCATAGATTGACAAATCAAGGTGTTTTTAACATTAACAGGTATAAAGATTAAATAAAGTTAAGGAATGTAACCGTATCTAAACTGCATAACGATTATGAAAGTAAGAAACAATATAGATTATAAACTAAAGGGAGCATTCATTAATGAAAGGATTTAAAAGGCTATTTCAAAAAAAAGAAACGGATATTCCGGGACCCAAACTTGACTCAGAAAAAAATATAAAGCAAAAGCTGCCTAAAGACCTGGAAAAAAAACAAGAACTGATAAAGCCGTTTATCATAAAAAGTAAAGATGTTATTTCTCGTTCCTTCATGATACAGGGGGAGAAAAATATTTCTGCTGTGGTCATTTATCTGGAAGGTGTTATTGATTCGGATATTCTCAATCGCGATATACTAAAACCTTTGATGATAAAAACGTCTATAGAAGAAACATTAAAACAAGAAGGCACTAAACATTTTATTGAACGCATCTATCGATCCACCTTAACCATCGGACAAGTACAAAAAGTTAACACATTAGCCGAACTGGTTCAGAATATATATGATGGATTTGCCGTACTATTGTTTGATGGATTTACGGAAGCTTTAATGCTTGATATTCGTCTTGCACAAGAGCGTTCCGTTGAGGAACCGGATACAGAAAAAACTTTAAGAGGTCCTCGTGAAGGATTTATTGAAAATTTGGTTACCAATATAGCCATTATTCGTCGGAAGATTCGAGATCCCAATCTAGTCGTTGAAAAAACCATGGTTGGGAAAAGAACCAGAACGGATTTAGCATTTCTTTATATTGAAGATATTGCAGATCCTAAAATCGTTTCAGAAGTTAAAAATAGGATCAATAAAATAAACATAGACGGCATATTGACGACAGGTTATATCGAGCAGCTAATGGAAGATAACCCTTATTCATTTTTCCCACAAATCCAAGTAACAGAACGTCCTGACAAGGTGGCGGCTAATTTATTGGAAGGTAAAGTTGCCATTATGGCTAATGAGACGCCTGTTGTATTAATAGTTCCCAGTCTATTTGTTCAATTTTTACAGGGGTCAGAAGATTATTATGAAAGAACAATTACGTCATCATTCTCTAGGAGTCTTAGATTTCTTGCATTCTTTTTGGCTATTTCTCTTCCGCCCCTTTATATTGCGCTGGTTAGTTTTGAACAAGAGCTGATTCCGTTAAAGCTGATTCTTTCCTTAGCAGAAGCGCGTAAACAGGTTCCTTTTCCTGCGGCAATAGAAGCTTTGGCTATGGAAATCATTATACAGCTGATGGTAGAAACAGGGTTGCGCCTTCCTTCTTCAGTAGGTCAAACGGTAGGTGTTGTAGGCGCTATTGTTCTGGGACAAGCCGCTATAAGTGCTGATTTAGCAAGTCCTGCTATTGTCATTATCATTGCGGTTACAACTATTTGTAATTTTGCATTACCAACTTACAGTATGGCATTAACCGTAAGAATCATACGAATTCCTATGATGCTTTTGGCTTCTGCTTTCGGCATCTTTGGCTTTTCAATAGGCTGGGTAATCATCCTGACGCATCTTATTTCTTTAGAAAGTGTAAGTGTTCCATATTTTACCCCCTTTGCGCCCTTACGTTTTAAAGACTTAAAAGACTCATTTTATCGTACATTCCTATGGAAAATGAATAATCGACCTGAATCTATTCCTAATAAAGACAAAAAAAGACAGTCACCTGTAAAAGGAGGAACAAAAAAATAATGAAAGATCATCCACGTTTTCAAATTACCAGTCATCAACTTCTCTTCATGATTGTTGGTTCTACCATTGCAACAGGAATTCTAAGCTTGCCTCGCGTGGCCAGTGGAGATGCGCAGCAAGATGCATGGATAGCTGTTATTGCAGGGGCTGTTGTGCCATTTGTTTCTTTGTTTCTCATGGATCGTTTAGGGAAGTTTTTTCCGGATCTTACTATCGTGGAAATGACGCAACTTCTTATGGGCAAATTTATTGGTTCTATTATTACAGTACTTTTTATTCTCTATATAGTTTTTATTCAAGGTATTATTCTGCGCTCGGGTACAGAAATTATTTCCATGTATTCCTTACCTAAAACGCCTATTTCAGTAACCTCATTACTGATAACCCTTGTAGTCATTTACATTACTGCAAAAGGCGGCAAGGTAATCGGCCGGCTCAATGAAATACTCTTTTTCATTCTCATATTTAATTTCGTACTGTTGGTTCCTATGCCAAATATGATTGACCATACCAATCTTCTACCCATAGGAGGAACGGGATTCATGGGAATAGCAAAATCAGCATTGCCAACGGCTTTTGCTTATGGCGGAATAGAAATTCTTTTTATAGCTTATCCAATGGTAACAAGAAAGGATAAAATTTTTAAGTCAGCTTTAGCGGCAGTATTTATTATTATGTTCCTTTATCTTCAGGTAACAATAACCGGCTTATTAATCTTTGGGGTTGAAGCAATGCAGCTTCTCATGTGGCCGGTCTTAATCATATTAAAAGTTATTAACATTCCGTTGTTAAATCGGTTGGAATTTATTTTTTTGTTATTATGGGCGGCTGTAATTGTTAGGCCGGTTGTAAATCATGGTTTTATGGCGGCTTTATCACTGACTCAACTTTTTAAACTTGATATTAACAAATATTATTTCTTCACGGTGGTGATTATTAGCTTTCTGATTTACTCAGTGTCATTGATACCACGAAATATCGTTGAGGTTTTTAAATGGGTTGAATATGGTGGATATGCTTTTTTAATCTTTTCTATTGGTTATCCTCTTCTGCTTTACTTAACAGCGCTTATGCGCAAAGGTAAGGTGAAGCAGTATGGTTAGAAGAGGCATATCTCTTTTTATGGTTTGTATATTTTTATCCTTAATTCCTGGCTGTTGGGATTACAAAGATCTTGACGAGATGTCTATGCCTATTGTGGGAATCTATGATGTGGTAAAAGATGACAATAATACTAAAGATAAAGTTATCGTTGGTGGTATTTTTCCTGTATTAGAACAGGATACAGATGAAAAATACATAATTGAATTTATCCAAGGTCAAACACTTTCAGATACTCGAGAAAAAAGAAGCCATAAATCATCCCTAAGCTATTCAATAGGTTTGTTGGATGCAGCAATTTGGGGTGAAGAAATCACAAAACAAGGTATTAATAAGTATTCTATTTTAGATAATTTAGCTAGAACACCAATAATAAAAAATACCCTTTATATGGCTATATTAGAGGGGGATATTAAAGAACTGGAAAACTTAAAAGTAAAACAAACTCGAGACCCTGCATTGTTCATTTTAGGGATTTTAAAGGAGGCAAATCAAAATAGTTTTTTACCGTCTATAACTTTACATGAATTTGCTGTTAATACGTATACTACGGGAAAAAACCCTATACTTCCTATACTTAAAATGAAGGATCATTCAGGCATTGAAATTGTTGGTACCGGTATTTTTAAAGAAGATAAATATATTGCCAAAATAGGTTTAGAAGAAACGCGTTCTTTAATTCTGCTTAGAACCAATAAAAGTATAGGAAATATTTCTTTTATTATTGAGAGAGATGGGGAAATAATCGATGAAGGCGCAGTAACTGTAAAGAAAACCAGAAAAGTAAAGGTAACAAGGGATGGCGACAAATATACTTTCAATGTTACCATTCAATTAAAAGGCCATTTACTTGAACGCTTGGCAGTAACCTCTTTTTTCGAAGAAAATACTATAGTAACCATTGAGGATATTGAAAAAGCTATAAAAGAAGAAATAGAAAAAGACTGTACTGAATTTATTAAAAAAATGCAGAATGAATTTAAAGTGGACTGTATCGACATTACCAAGTATGCTCTAGCCAAATGGCGAAATGAATTAATGGACAAAGTTAAAGAAAATTTTATTGAGAACGCAGAGATTAATGTCAATGTAGAGGTTACCATAGATCGTATTGGAGATTTATCATGATACCTAAATGATGGGGTGTTTAAAAAATTTTTATACTCTTTTTTTGAAAAAATAAAGGAAATCTTGTCGATTTATAGAATAAGTAGTATAAGAACTTAAAAATGAATATTTGGCAAACTAATCGAAAGGTTAGGACGCAAAGCTATGGACCTAAAGGATTTGAATCCTATGGCTGCCAGGTTGCACTTATCGTTAAATGATACTGTAAACAGTAATAATTTAGCAGCTATTTAGTTTGCCCGATAATTTATTACTGTTTTTTATTTTATTCTTTTTTTTACTTCTCCTCCCACAGATTACCCCAATAATTTATTGGGGTAATTTTAACACTATTTTATATATTTATTGATTTTTAATGAAGCCGACGGTTGACTTATTCCTAAAGCTTTTGCAACGCCTATTGATGTTTTGTGCTTTTGATAAGCGTTTACGATGACCTGTTTTTCTACGGATTCAAGAATTTCTTTTAAAGGTTTATCCCCTGAAAGATTAGGCTGTGAAATGCCGGTTCTTTTAATAGCAGCAGGTAAATATTCCTCTGTAATCATATAATCTTCAGAAGTGAGGATTAGGCGTTCGATGGTATTTTCCAATTCTCTGATATTCCCCGGCCATTGGTATTCAATTAAACAATCAAGAACGGTATTGGATAAAGCTCGGTTCAGGTTGTATTTTTTATTGAATTGATCAACAAAGTGCATACACAGAGTAAAGATATCTTCCTTCCTATCCTTTAAACTTGGAATATGAATGGTAATAACATTAAGTCGATAAAATAAATCTTCTCTAAATTTTTCTTGTTCAACCATTTCAGGTAAATTTTTATTGGTGGCGGTAATCAGCCTAAAATTGACGTGCTTTTCTTCTGAACTACCGATTCTCATAATTTTTTTTTCTTGTATCACCTTTAGCAGCTTGACTTGCATGTGCAGCGGCAAATCTCCTATTTCATCTAAAAATAAAGTTCCGCCATTAGATAATTCTATAAGTCCTAATTTTCCTTCCTTGTTGGCACCTGTAAAGGCACCTTTTTCATAGCCGAACAGCTCAGATTCCAAAAGTGTATCCGGAATAGCACCGCAATTGATTTCAATAAATGGTCCGGATTTTCTTGTGCTTTGTGCATGCATGAGCTTTGCAAACATAGTTTTTCCTACACCTGATTCACCTGTAAACAGTACATTGGCATCAAATTTAGAGATTCTATCGGCAGTTTGATTGATATGTTTCATGATCTGGCTGTTGCCAATAACAGATGAAAAAATTTGCCTGTCTTGGCGCAGCTGTTCTAATTCTGCACTGTATATGAGCAAAGTATTTTCTAACTTTTTATACTCCTCTTTAAGGGTCTCATATTTGGTCACGTCTTTTGTATAACTCACGATTTTAATAATCTCATTATTCTCATCTTTTATAGGAATGGCTGTGCACATGAGATATTTACCTGCTCCTGTAAGCTGGAGCATGGTTTCGGGTTTTTTCGTTTTAAACACATGAATGGCAACGGAGGGATTGAAAATTTTGTTCTTCTCCATTTCTTGTACGGTTTTGCCTATGGCCTCTTTGCTGGAAACGCCATACATAGATTCAAAATTTGGAAGTACTTTCTGTATGACCCCATGTTGATCAATAATGACAAAGTCATCATGCATAGCCTCTAAAATATGATAAAAATCTTCTTCCAGGTCTTTAAAAACAGCGAATTCTCTTATAGCAGGCGTTAGATAATCAGTGGATTCAAAAGTTATAAGATATTTAGAGGATGGATTTACTTTAATCCAGGCTAATAAATAATCCGTATCATCAAGGTCTATTTTTGAATAGTAAGAAACGTTAATAATCTTTTTCGTTGTAAGGGTTTGGTGAATATGAATCATTATTTTATCAAGATGTTCATGATTAAATAATTGATGGAAAGCCGAATTTGTTTCGACGGTATCATGATTTTTATTAAACATCAGAGCCGGCATATGGATAGATTCAATCATTATAATAATACCTCCTGTTGATCTTAAAAGTACTGGAAAATTATTAATTATTTAATACTTATATTAATATTTTAATACATCTTCTTCATCTTGTAAATACAAGCATTTTTCAACAAATAGTCAGTGAATAAAAAATAATTATTAAAAAATTAATAATTCAACCCAATATAAAATCATACGCCTTAAAACATAAAAAGCCTTTAAAGGGTTGGAGTGCCTTGATTGAAGGGTTTAATAAAACGAATTGTTCAATTTGGCACTATTATTGCGATGATAATGTATGTCAATAAAATTGGAGGTTGAAGATATGTTGAAGAATGCATTACCTAAAATAGTAACTGAGTTGCCCGGACCCAAATCTAAAAAAGTAATTGAAAAAAGAATGGAGGTTATTCCTTCCTCTATTGCATGTGGTACGCCATGCGTCATCCATAGAGGTGAAGGTGCCATGATCCAGGATTTAGACGGCAATATCTTCATGGATTGGGTTGGCGGAATTGGTGTTCTAAACATAGGTTACAGTAATCCGGAAGTTATAGAAGCTGTTCAAAATCAAGCTGAAAGATATTTCCATCCACAAATCAATACCATTCACTATTCTGAGTATATTGACTTGGCGGATAAACTAAACCGGATCACGCCGGGGAGGTTTAAGAAGAGAACAGCATTTTTTAACAGCGGTTCCGAAGCGAATGACAATGCCGTTAAAATCGCTAGAAAATATACAAAAAGATCAGAAATCATTGCATTTTCGGGCGGCTTTCATGGGAGAACGTTTATGTCAATGACCCTGACAAGCGGTCAAATATTTAAAGCAGGTTTTATGCCATTAGCCCCTGGGGTTCACAGAGCAGAATTCCCAAATGAATATAGAACCCACACAAGTATTCCCAAAGAAGAATTGGTTCAATACTATGTGGAGAAATTGGAATACATGTTAGTGGATTATGTCTCACCTAATCATGTTGCAGCCATTATTATCGAACCCCTTCAAGGAGAAGGCGGTTTTGTAAAACCTCCCGCTGAATTTATTAAAGAATTAAGAAGAATTTGTGACCAGCATGGTATTTTGCTTATGGCGGACGAGGTTCAAACCGGATATTGCAGAACCGGCAAAATGTTTGCAACAGAATACTGGGAAGAAGAGGGTGTATATGCAGATATTTTAGTAAGTGCTAAATCCATTGCAGGTGGACTTCCTATCAGTGCAGTGACAGCCAGAGAAGAGATTATGGAAGCACTTGAGCCCGGAGAAATCGGTGGAACTTATGGAGGAAATCCAATAGCATGTGCTTCGGCTTTAAAAAGCTTGGAAATTCTTGAAAGAGACAATTATGCCGATAAAGCCAATAGAATTGGTGAAAAATGCATGGCTAAGTTTGCAGAGTGGTTGGATAAATATGAATCTATTGGGACTTATCGTGGGACAGGTGCCATGCTATCAATAGAATTTGTTAAAGACCGCAACACTAAAGAGCCGGATCCGGTTATAGCAGCGAATGTTCTTAACGAATGCAAATATAATGGACTGATTCTTAAGAATGCAGGTTCCTATAATCAGATGGTTAGAATGTTAATGCCCCTTGTAACCACAGATGAACAAATCAAAGCCGGCTTGGATATTCTTGAAGATGCCATTCAATTATTTTCCAAATAAATTACAAAAATAAAAAAACAGGAGGACATAAAATGAACGATAAAAACATGATGGATTTAATGATCATGAATGCTAAAACAGCACAAAAAAAGATTGAAAGTTTTTCTCAGGAAGCAGTGGATAAAATCGTTAAGGTGATAGCTAAAACCGTATATGATAATGCAGAAATACTTGCCAAAATGGCATTTGAAGAGACCGGAATGGGCGTTTATGAGCATAAAGTAAAGAAGAATCAAGGTAAAGCAAGAATTATTTGGAACCATTTAAGAGATAAAAAATCAGTTGGAATCATAGAAGAAGATAAAGAAAACGGCCTTATAAAAATAGCAAAGCCAATGGGTGTAGTAGGTGCGGTTACACCATGTACGAATCCAATTGTTACACCTATGTGTAATGCCATGTTTGCCCTAAAAGGAAGAAATACAATCATCATTGCACCCCATCCAAGAGCCAAAAGATGTGCTTTATATACCGTAGAATTAATCAATGAAAACTTAAAAAAATTAGGTGTACCCGAAAATCTGATTCAAACCATTGAAGAACCATCTGTAGAGTTAACCAATGAATTAATGGAAAAAGTGGATGTGGTGGTAGCAACAGGTGGAATGGGAATGGTTAAAGCTGCCTATTCAAGCGGAAAACCTGCATATGGAGTAGGTGCCGGAAATGTACAGTGTATTGTTGATAGAGATGTTGACTTTAAGGAAGTAGTGCCCAAAATAATTACCGGCAGAACATTTGATAATGGAATTATATGCTCCGGTGAGCAAATGATTATTGTACATGAAGATGATTTCGATGCAATGGTAGATGAATTAAAAGCCAATGGTGCTTTCTACATTAATCATGAAAGCGATAAAGAAAAACTAAGAAATTCGCTTTTTGATGAAAAAGGCGTCATGAACCGACATGCCATTGGTCAGACAACTGAAGATGTGGCAAAATTTGTAGGTGTCAATATTCCGGAAGGGACAACGGTTATAGCAGTAGAGGTAACCGGAAAAGGAAAAGAAGATATATTGTGTAAAGAAAAAATGTGTTCTGTCATTGGCATTAAAAAGTATGAAACGTTTGAAGAAGCCGTGGAGATAGCCCAAGCCAATCTTGAGATTGAAGGTAAAGGCCATTCTGCAGCCATTCATTCAAATGATAAAAAGCATTTAGAATATGCAGGAGAAAAATTGACGGTCAGCAGACTATTGGTAAACCAAATTTGTGCAACCATGAATGGAGGAAGCTTTAATAATGGGCTTGCTGCAACCACCACCTTAGGTTGTGGTTCATGGGGCAATAACAGCATCTCAGAAAACTTAGATTATAAACATTTAATCAATATTACTAGGATAGCAACCGTAATTGAAGATTCAAAGCAGCCAACAGACGAAGAAATATGGGGGTAAAAGATAATGAAATTTATGGAGTATCAAGCAAGAGAAACTTTTGATAAATTTGGAATACCTGTAATGAATGGTGTTGTGATTGATAGTCTTGTAAATATTGAAGATAAAATTAAAGATCTGGGGTTTCCTTTAGTTGTAAAGGCCCAGGTTCAAGTCGGCGGTAGAGGGAAAGCAGGCGGTATTCGGTTCGCTGATAATGTCCATGATATTGAAACCATATCCGACAAATTATTATTGAGTGATTTAAAAGGACATAAAGTTAACAAACTGATGATTGTTGAAAAAGCGTCAGGCATTAAAGAGCTGTATTTAAGCATTATGCTGGACAGACTTACTAAAACACCTATGATTATTTTTAGTGCAGAAGGCGGTGTTGACATAGAAGAGACAGCAGTAACCAATCCGGATGCAATTGTAAAAGCAGCGATTGATCCTATGATTGGAATCCATCAACATGATATTCAATATATCGTCAATAAAAGCGGTGTCAACAAAGCTTTGGTCAAACCTCTATACAGCCTTATATCCAACTTATATGAAATGTTCAAGTCAACAGACGCCATGCTGGCAGAAATAAATCCATTGATCATAACAGAAGATCATGCATTAATTGCCCTTGATGGAAAGGTTGACATTGACGACAGCGCATTATATAGACAGCCAAGAGTTATAGAATATAGAGATGAAATCCAAGAAGAAGAACTTGTGCTTGAGGCAAGAAAATTTAGATTATTATACATTCCTATTGAAGAAAAAGGAGATGTTGCTGTTATTAGTAACGGCTCCGGAATGCTCATGTCGAGTATTGACCTTATTTCAAAAGCCGGAATGCAAGTAGGAGCAGCTCTTGACTTAGGTGGAGGTGCAACAGCAGACCGTATTAAAGAGGCAATAAGAATTGTATTATCCAATGATGATATCAGATACCTGTATATTAACATATTTGGCGGTATTACCAGATGTAATGAGGTTGCAGAAGGGGTAAAAATTGCTATGGAAGCACAGCCGGAGGGAAAATGTGTCATCGTAAGGCTTGAAGGGACCAATAAAGATTTAGGCGTCAATATAATAAATTCTATAAATTACGGTGTAGTATCAGTAGATGGATTAAGAGAAGGTGTTGCAGAACTTAGCAAAAGGAGGACGCAATAATGAGCATACTAGTGGATAAAAATACCCGGCTGATTGTACAAGGGATAACGGGAAGAGAAGGAACATTCCATACAGAACAAATGCTTGAATACGGCACAAATGTAGTAGCAGGGGTTACACCGGGGAAAGGGGGACAAGAGATATTAGGAGTGCCCGTATTTGATACGGTAAAAGAAGCGGTTGAAGCTACCGATGCCAATACTTCCATACTGTTTGTGCCTGCAAAGTTCACTGCAGCAGGTGTATATGAAGCAATGGATGCAGGTATAGAACTGATTGTCACAATTGCTGAACATGTTCCGGTTAAGGATATGATGGGAGTTTATCATGCTGCTAAAAATAAAGGCTGCAGAGTCATTGGGCCTAATTCATTTGGGGTCATATCACCGGGAAAAGCGAAAGCCGGATTTATGGCACACAGAATATTCTCAGAAGGCAATGTAAGCATTATGTCAAGAAGTGCAACCAACTGCTATGAGACCGTGTTTATGATGACCAACCATGGTATTGGGCAATCCACTTGTATAGGTGTTGGCGGCGATATGATTCCAGGGTCAACATTTGTTGAACTATTGCCGCTGCTTGAAGAAGATGAGCAAACGAAAGCCATCGTCATCATTGGTGAGATCGGAGGAAATGAAGAGGAACTTGCTGCAGCGTATATCCTCAAAAATGTTACAAAGCCGGTAGTCGCATTAATTGCAGGTAAAAATGCTCCAAAGGGAAAAAGTATGGGGCATGCAGGTGCAATCGTAGCGGCTGATGGTACGGGAAGTGCGGAAAATAAAGAGAAACTATTGGCAGCAGCAGGGGTTCATATAGCTGAAAGTACGGCACATATTATTGAGATTTTAAAAGAATTAAAGTTTTAATATTGTGATATTAAACAATTTAAGGAGTGATATCAGATGAACATACAAGAAGAAGCGCTAAAGCTCCATGAAGGATGGAGAGGAAAAATAGAAGTAAAAAGTACTGTTTCCGTTGAGACAAAATACGATATGTCTACAGCTTATACACCAGGAGTTGCAGAACCTTGCAGGGTGATTCACAAAAATAAAGATGATGTGTATAAGTACACTGCAAAAGGCAATATGGTAGCGGTTGTAACGGATGGATCGGCTGTTTTGGGGCTTGGAGATATTGGCCCTGAAGCATCACTGCCTGTAATGGAAGGAAAAGCAGTATTATTTAAAGCATTTGCAGGTGTGGATGCATTTCCTATTTGTATCCCCTCAAAAGATGTAGAGGATATTATACAGACGGTTAAAATGATAGAACCTGTATTTGGAGGCATTAATCTGGAGGATATAGCTTCACCTAGATGTGCAGAAATTGAGAGAAGACTAAAAGAAGAGCTGGATATACCTGTTTTTCATGATGATCAGCATGGTACGGCGGTGGTTGTAATAGCAGGATTAATCAATGCCCTTAAGATTGTTGACAAAAAATTTGAAGATATAAAAGTAGTGATGAGCGGAGCAGGAGCAGCAGGAGCAGCCATTACAAAAATGCTGATGAGTATGGGTGTTAAAAATATCATCGTATGCAACAGCAAAGGCATACTCACAAGAGATAAAAAATATTCAAATTGGGTCCACCAAGAAATAGCCGATACAACAAATGAGGAAAGAATAAGAGGCAGCCTGGCAGATGCAATGGTGGGATCAGATGTTTTTATTGGCGTATCCGTTAAAAATATCGTGACCAAAGAAATGGTAGCAAGTATGAATGAAAACGCTATTGTGCTTCCTATGGCAAATCCCGATCCTGAAATTCTCCCTGACATTGCAAAAGAAGGCGGTGCGAGAGTCGTCGGCACAGGACGATCTGATTTTGCAAACCAAATCAATAATGTACTTGCTTTTCCGGGAATATTCAGAGGTGCTTTGGATGCAAAAGCCAGTGATATCAATGAAGAAATGAAGAAAGCGGCAGCACATGCCCTTGCATCCTTAATCAAAGATGAAGCGCTTAACGAGGCGTATATTATTGTAGCTGCATTTGACCCTCGAGTAGGAGATACCGTGTCCAAAGCAGTGTATGATGCAGCCGTTAGTTCCGGTGTAGCAAGAATATAAACGCCTCAATTAAAAAGAATAAAGGGATGATGGTATGAAATTTGAATTGAAATATGGAAAAGGAACTGTAGAGTTTGAAATAGCTCAAAATAACTATATGGGTGAACTGCTTCCCAACGACATAAAGTTTGAGTTGACAGGTGAAGCAGAAGTGAAAAGATCCTTAGAAAACCCTATTGGGACAGACCGGTTAAAAAATATTGTACGAAAAGGTGAAAAAATCGTTATTGTAACAAGTGATATCACACGGCCTATGCCAAGTCAAATTGCATTACCTCCGGTTATAGATGAACTAAAAAAAGCAGATATTGAAGAAAAAGACATTACTATAGTGTTGGCTTTGGGAAGTCATAGGCCTCATACGGATGACGAAAAGAAGGCCCTGGTAGGTGATGAAATATATCATTCCGATATAAAAATAATAGATAGTGATATGGATCAATGTGTTAACCTAGGCCGTTGCAAAAATGGTACACCGGTAGATATATTTGAGCCCGTTGTAAAAGCAGATCGGATTATATGCATGGGTAATATTGAGTACCATTATTTTGCCGGCTACTCAGGAGGTGCTAAGGCATTAATGCCGGGTGTATCCAGCCATGATGCTATACAAGTCAACCATTCTAATATGATTCATTCAGAAGCATATGCCGGAAATCTTAAAACAAATCCTGTACGTCAAGATATTGATGAAGCAGGGGAATATATCAAAATCGACTTTATAGTCAATGTTGTATTGGACGATAAAAAGAAAATTGTAAAAGCAGTTTCGGGACATTATATCCATGCACACAGAGAAGGGTGTTGTGTATTGGATCAAATGTATGGCATAAAAATGACAGAACAAGCAGATATCGTCGTTGTCTCTCCCGGAGGTTTCCCAAAAGATATTAACATATATCAATCACAAAAAGGTCTGGATAATGCAAAACACGCTGTTAAAAAAGGCGGTATTATCATTCTGTGTGCATCAGCAAAAGAAGAATTTGGAGAAAAAACTTTTGAAGAATGGATGCTCAACATGTCTCCGAGAGAAATGATAAAAGAGATTCAAAAGAACTTTAAGCTGGGAGGTCACAAAGCAGCAGCCATTGCTATGATTTTGCAAGATACTCAGATTTATATGGTATCGGATTTAAAAGAAGAATTGGTGCGGAACATTAACCTGATACCCTTTAAAACAGTCCAAGAAGCCATCCATTCAGCATTACTGAAATTGGGAAAAGATTCGAAAATACTTGTGATGCCTTCTGCAGGATCAACCCTTCCCAAATTAGAAAACCAATTATAATAAAAGGATAAAAAAGTAATGAAGATAAGTATTTTTATTGTTGATTCAAAAAAAGAGACAGATGTCGTATTTTTAGAAGACAATTCCATAAGTAGGTTATTTGATTTACTAAAACACCTTAATCTAAATAAAAATGAAGTCAGTGTAGTGATGAATGAACGTTTAACTGTAAGAAATGAAAAAATTAAGAATAATGATATCATAAAAATCTTCATTATCAAGTAGGCATTGATATGGTATAATTTATTAAAAAGCTGAACGTATTGGAAATGAATACAGGTGTATAAATATTTGTTTTTTTGTGTTCATTTGGTCAGAAAATTTAGGTGGCGGATGAGCTATAAAAGTCGTGCACAGACAGGACGTCTGTGAGCAAATTTTAGCCATGGACGGCGATTATTTGCGGTTAGACTTTTATAGTTCATATGCCATCAAATTTTCTCCAAATGAATACATTAACGAATATTTATACACCTGTATTCATTATGTCGGTACTTTTTCCATAAGCTGAGTTTTTGAAAAGCTGATTATCAGATAAGAAAATTCTGAAACTATGAAAATATATGGATTAAAAAATGAGGTATAATATTAGAAAAATACTCTAAAAAAAGCATCTAACAATTATTCTTTTTTAGTAAACAGAGTGGATAGAGGAGAAGAATAAAATGATAAAAATTCCAAAAGCAGTAACCTTTGATAACTTTGGTACTTTAATTGATTGGGAAGGAGGGATTCAGAACTATTTTAAACGCTTTTTTGACAAAAACGGCATCTCAAATGTTGACCCTAAAAAATTACAGAAGCGTTGGGAACTGATTCAGTTTGATTATATCCAAGAAAAATATCGTCCTTACTTCCAAGTACTGCAAGATACCCTTGAAATGACTTTTAATGAGTTTGGTTATGCCTACACAAAGGATGATTGTATTGAATTTGCCAATACTATGGGCCAATGGCAGCCTTTTCCGGATTCTCAAGATGCCCTGCTTGAGCTTAAGAAATACACTAAGATTGTCTTAATAACCAATACCGATAATGATATTATTAAAGAATCGGTGAAACAGCTTGGTGTAGAGTTTGATGATATTATTACGGCTGAAATGGCCGGAGCCTATAAGCCGAGCCATAAGGGATTCCATCTTGCAAGAAAACGACTGGGTCTTGAAGTGGAAGATATCCTTCATGCAGGCTTCGGATTCAAATATGATGTTGAACCGGCTGCAGAGCTTGGGTATGAGACGTGCTGGATTAATCGTCAAGGAGAAATTCGTCCGGTTGATGTAAAAGAAACCTATCTGGTAGGCGATATGAAGACCTTTGTCTATATGATAAAAGGTATGGCTGCAACAATTGCAGGCAAATAATTGTTATATTCTATTGAAAAATGAATACAGGCGTATAAATATTCGTTAATGTATTCATTTGGAGAAAATTTGATGGCATATGAACTATAAAAGTCTAACCGCAAATAACCGCCGTCCATGGCTAAGATTTGCTCACAGACGTCCTGTCTGTGCACGACTTTTATAGCCCATCTGCCACCTAAATTTTCTGACCAAATGAACACAAAAAAACGAATATTCATACACCTGCATTCATTTTTCTAGTGCTTTTTCGATAACCTGACCGTTTTGAAAGCGGTTTAAAATTGTTGTTATAATACCTCATATAAACAATTCAGGTTCTTTTCGATCTATAAATTCTTCCTCCAACTCATATTGATGCCTTAAATAATCCGGATCGTCATAATACTTGGCCGAAACTGGACACTTTTTAATACAAGCACCACATTTAATACATATTCCCTTCAATTTGGACGGATCATTAATATCTATGGAACCCATGGGGCAAATTTCCGCACAAAGCTTACAACCCATGCAATTTTTATTGGTTTTAGGCGCTACTTTTCTAATGTCAACAGGATTGCCGGCTTTGTCCTTGGGCATATAATATTTTCCATAAGGTTGATTTCCCTTGACGGTTATGGTTTCATACAAATGACTGTTTAATATTTTTTGGTATATTTGATAGGCAAATTCATGGGCGATGACCATATCCTTGTCATCGGGCCTGCCCATGGCAAGGACTCTGGAGAAAGAATGTTCCCCGATAAAAGCACCGGCTGCTATGACATGAAACCCGTCTCCTTCTAATATGTTCCTCAGTTCAATTAATGCATCATCAAAATTTCTGTTCCCATAAACAACAACACAAACAGCCATGGCACCATTTCCTCTGATACTATTTAAATAGTTGAGCAGTACATTTGGGACTCTCCCTGCATAAACAGGAACCCCTATAATAGCTAAATCTTCCTCCTTCAGAGAAAGATTTTTATGCCTTGCATCCTTCAAAGTAAAATCAATTTTATTGAAATTTTTATTTTCTGATAAAGTGTATGCTAACTTTTGTGCCATACCTTCGACAATTTTTTTTGTGGTCTCCGTTGGGCTGAAATATATGGCATTGACATTCATCTGTTCATTTCTCCTTTCAACCCAGTACAGCATCCTCTAAATAACTGTGCATTATGCCGTACGCCAGCTTATTTTAAATTATATTTGGCCAATCTGTCATAAAAAGCAGACCTGCTTAAATTCATCATCCGTGCCGCTGCACTTTTATTGCCGTTTGTTTTTTTTAAGACATCTAACAGCATTTCCTTCTCAAAATTAATTAACGAACTGCGATAGGTTGAATAGGATACTGATGACTGCACCTTTTCAACTTTCATAAGCTGTGAAGGAAGGTTTTCTATCCCGATTTCACCCTCCCAAGCATAATTTGCTGCTCGTTCTATAGCGTTTTCAAGTTCCCGAATGTTACCGGGCCAAGCATAATCTTTTAAAGCTTTTTGGGCTTGTTCATTGATACCTGTCACCTTTGATCCCAGAATTTGGTTGTATTTTTCAATAAACGATGCCGCTAATGCGATGATATCTTCTGAACGCTCTCTAAGGGGCGGCAGGTAAAACTCAATAACATTGAGGCGATAATAAAGATCCTCTCTAAAGGTTCTCTTAGCAATGGCTTCCCGCAAATCCCTATTGGTAGCTGCAATGATTCTAACATCTACGATTTGTTTACTGGTTCCTCCAACACGTATAAATTCTTTTTCCTGCAACACTTGCAGCAACTTAGCCTGTATTGATAAAGGCATATCACCGATCTCATCCAAAAAAATCGTTCCCTTATGTGCTCTCTCAAAATAGCCGGGTTTTCCGTTCTTTAATGCCCCGGTAAACGAACCCGGTGCATACCCAAAAAGTTCAGATTCAAATAATGTTTCCGGTATGGATACACAATTTACCTTTACGAATGGTTGTTTTGCTCTGGGACTGGCTTCGTGAATGCCCCGAGCAAACATATCCTTACCTACTCCGCTTTCTCCTGTTAATAAAACGGTTGAACTGCTTCGTGCAATAAACTGTGCATCTTTCTTTATCTTTTTAAAATGGATATTATTGGTGACAATTTGATCAAAACGGCTGCCATTGCCACCGCGCTTTTCAAGCTCATCACGGTAATATTGTACTTTTTGGTTCAAATAAAACCATTTTCGAGCTATTTCCTGAGTAACTGCATTATCATTAAGATAAACCGTACTGACAATGCCGGTAATATCTGCACCTTCATAATTGTCTTTTCTGATTGGGATATGTGAAACAATACATTTTTTCCCGCATATATCACAGGAGTCAACTTCAGCAGAACCGGATTTGCCGATTTTAGTCAGGCAATTAGCCGGAAAAACATCGTCAATCTCTTTTCCGATAATTTGTTCCGACGGTTGAGCAATCAATTCGCAAGCGCTTTGATTAACATACTTTACCCTGCCAAAAACATCCGATACAAAAACACCGTCAGAAGAAGCACTTAGAACACCATCAATGGTTGTTTGAAGTTCTTTCACTATTTCTAGTTCCTGAGCAATTTTTTCCATATCTGAAATGTCCAAGAAAGCATAGCTGGAACCTATTTGTTCGTCATTTTCAATGATTGGCACTTGGTTAATAATAACCGGTAACGACTTTACCGTTCTTTTTAACCCTATTCGGAGCTCCTCTGAAATCGTAATCTCCGGAAAAATCTCTTTTAAGTGTTTGCCTTTAATTTTTAAAAAGTTCAGTTGGAACATCCTTTCAGCAGCAGGATTTATCTTCAATATATAACCTTCTTTATCCGTAATGATAATACCTTCGTAATTTACCCTGAAAAGGGACTCCAGTAATGCTGATGATGCCATAATCATATTAAGACTTTCACGGAGATATTCTGCTGTTCCAATCATTCCTACCACTTTATCGAAATGATCAAGGACAACCACGTTGTCAACCCGGCTTTTCGTGACCCTCACAACCAGTGAATATTCATCATAGGTTCTGTCAGTCGTTACAAAAATAGGATGATCAACCATATAGGCTTCACAAGGGGTATCTAAGCTTGCACCCTCTAATAACGCCTTAAATAGTCTCTTTTTAGGAAATACACCAATTAATTTTTCATTTTCATCCACCACAGGAAGCGTATTAATTTTGTATTCTTGATAGTACTCGACAACTGTTCGCAAAGTATCTCCCAAATAAAGAACTTCAAAATGTTTATTCATCATCTGTTCGACCGTTAACCTTGTAGCAGTATTTAAAGAATTGGAATCGTTCATTTTTCTCGTTTCCTTTCTTTGAGATAATGCACTTAAAGATAATGATATGCCAGGATTAGAATTTAACTGATTTTAAAAGAAATTCTAAGTTTTAACCGATTCTCTTTGATAATAGGATCTGCCTAAGCTTAAATCTTCAGCTAAAAACTCTTTAATTAATCCATCGGGCAAACTGACAAGAAGTCCGCCTCTTTCACTAATATCAATGGCCAATCCTTTAGGACTTTCCTCACTGTTAATGGAAATATATCGACCTAATGTGACGTTATTTTCAATCCATTTCCTTCTGAGATAGGGATACCCCATTTTTAAAAATCTCTGATAATGCTTCTCCCAGATAGATATAAACTGACTAAGAACATTTAAACGTGATAAGCGCCGGCCCAGCTCTATTTTTAATGAAGTGCTGGTATCTTTACAATCAGGAGGAAGTTGATTCTCATCCTGATTAACATTTATCCCGATACCCATTATCACAAACCCGTCATTACCACTGGAAATATTGCTTTGAGCAAGAATGCCGCATACCTTTTTACCACCTATAACGATGTCATTTGGCCACTTAATTCCGGCTTTACATTGGGTTACTTTTCTTATGGTTTCAGCAACCACTACTCCGCTAAGCAATGTCAATTGAGGCACAAGCCGGCTACTTAGCTTAGGCCTCAAGATCATGGACACCATTATTCCTTTTCCCGGCGGGCAAACCCATTGGCGCTGCATCCTTCCCTTACCCGATGTCTGGAAGGTGCTCATAACAATGGTCCCTTCATGCGCTCCCTTCAAAGCCATCATCTGGGCAACCGTATTAGTTGACGACACCTCCCGATAAATAATTATATCTTTTTCCTTCAATCGAATATGCTTATGTCGGTGAAAACGCTTTCCCATGGCGGCCTGGTTTATATTCATATAAATTCTTCCCCTTTTACATACTCATCTTTTAAGTATAAAATGAAGACAACCCCTCGTCAAGACTTTCAACTACATGCTAGGGAACAGAAACCGTCTTCCTTATCCCACTCATCTTCCTTATCCCACTGGTCGATGATCTCGGGGATGATTTTGTACAAATCTCCCACCAAGCCGTAATCGGCTACCTCAAAAATAGGAGCACCAGGGTTTTTATTGATAGCCACAATGATGTCCGAATTCTGCATCCCGGCCAGGTGTTGGATGGCACCTGAAATACCGCAGGCAAAATATATTTTGGGCTTTACGGTGGTTCCCGTCTGTCCTACCTGATGGCAGTGGTCAATCCAGCCGGCATCAACTGCTGCACGGGATGCTCCCACTACACCACCTATGGTGTTGGCAAAATTTTGGATCAGTTCAAAGCCTGATGCGTTACCCAGCCCTCTTCCACCTGAACAGATAATCTCCGCATCGTTAAGGGATACCATCTGTTTGGCAGCTTTGACAATTTCCACCACCTCTACAGGGAAATCTTCTTTCTTCAGACTGCCCTCCAGATTGATGCATCTGCCTTCTCTTCCTTCAACTCTCTTCAGTTTGTCCATGACTCCGGGCCTTACGGTGGACATTTGAGGTCTGCGGGCAGGACATACGATAGTAGCCATGAGATTACCGCCGAAGGCGGGACGTGTTTGTTTCAGGTTCTTGTCTCCATCGTCTCTGTCCATTCCTGTTGTATCGGCTGTCGTATATTTTTCAAGGTAATCGATATAGTTCCCGGTATTTACATCAAGTCTTGTGCAGTCTGCCGTAAGTCCTGTATCGAGTCTGGCCGCAATTCTCGGGGCCAAGTCTCTTCCGATATGAGTGGCTCCAAAGAGCACAATCTCCGGCCTGAATTCTCTGATGGCTTCGGTCATCACTTTGGTATATGCCTCTGTCGTATAATTTTCAAGCAAGGGATCGCTTGCCACATAGACTTGATCTGCACCGTAGGCATAGAGCTCATGGATGATGTGGTCCACATTCCCTCCGATTAACACTGCGCATACCTTTGTTTCATTTCCGATTTCTCTTGAGATTCTGTGTCCTTCCCCCAGAATCTCAAGGGCCACATTCAGAAGCTTACCTTCTCTTTGCTCCGTAAAAACCCAGACATCTTTATAGGCTGAAATATCCACTGGGGCTTTTTCACTTTCTTCGATTTTTACGATGGCATCGAATTTGCACGCTGGAATACATTGGTTGCACACGGTGCACTTCTCATTGATGACCGCCAGCTTATCTTTCATCTCGATTGCATCGAAGGGACATGCATTGACACAGAGGGTGCAGCCCTTGCATTTTTCATTGATGATCTGTATTGCCATGTTCCATCCCTCCTTTAAATAATGTGTTTCTCTTTTAGATCTAAAACGAACTTCTCTGTGATTTCTTTTGCCGAGTTGCCCTCTATGATGACACCCTTACCTTTTTTAACAGGCGTAAAGGATTTATATACGTTGGTGGGCGAGTCTTTTAGTCCAACCGTCTCCGGATCTACTCCGATGTAAGCTGCACTCCATACTTTGATATCAAATGTCACCGCCTTGCAAATTCCCCGGATTGTCATATACCGAGGGCTGTTAAGCTCCTTTATAGCCGTAAGCACGCAGGGCCTTTTTAATTTCAGAATCTCATAGCCGTTTTCCAGTGCCCTCTTTAAGGTGAGGTCATCGCCCTCCATGGAAAATTCTGTTACGTAGGTTACCTGCGGCAGTCCCAGCTTTTCAGCAAGCTGAGGGCCTACCTGAGCCGTATCCCCGTCTATAGCCTGCCGCCCGGTGAAGATGATGTCATAGTCCCCCAGCTTTCTGACAGCCGCAGCAAGCGCATTGGACGTTGCCCATGTGTCGGAACCTCCCAGAACTCTGTCAGAGAGCAAAACTGCATCATCCGCTCCCATGGCAATGCATTCTTTGAGCGTTTCCATTGCCTGGGGCGGTCCCATGGAGACCACCGTGATATATGTATCCGGATCTTTATCTTTGATTTTTAAAGCCTCCTCCAGAGCGTTGGCATCGTCATGATTTAAAATGCTCGGTACGCCTTCCCTGATAAGAGTCCCGTTGGCGGGATCTATCTTGACTTCGTTGGTATCAGGCACCTGCTTCACACATACGATTATTTTCATTTCTGTTCCTCCTATTTGAACAATGGTCAAATGTATAAGTTAAAACATCATCATTTTGCAGAAATTGAATTTCTTTTTTGTAAAATATTCCACCACTTTTTAACAGCGGTGGAATATTTTCAATAGGTTACATTGTTAACCTTTGATCACTCTAGGTGTAAGCATTTGATGAACCGCACAAATACTTTTAGGGTTTTGATAATACGAACCTACGAATGCCTTGCAGTAATTTCTTAGATTGGGCAAATCTACGATCTCATCGACTAAGCCTTTTTTAGCACAATAGGCCGGTCTGGATTTGTCATGGTATTGCTGTATCATATCGTTCATTTTTTCTATTGTAGCATCTAATGGCTTACCGGCTTCCTTATCTTTGACCAGGCGACGCGAATACGATGCTGTAGCAGCTGTTTCACCATGCATGACATAGATTTCTGTAGCAGCAGTTCCAAGGGTAAAGGCGTTATTGTTATTGGCCTGAGGACCACCCAACACATAATGCGCCGCAGCACTGCCTTTCCTCAAAACAATGGTCATCATAGGATTATCCGACTGTTCAATAGAATAGATCAGACTCATGCCAAGACCCAGCATCTCAGCATTTTCTGCCGTATCACCCACGTCGATGCCGGTAGTATCCTGTACCCAAATAATTGGGATGCGGTCACGTCCGCATAAAGTAACAAATTCATTCATTTTAATGAGCCCTTCACGATACAGCTTTCCGCCTATTCCCTTATAATCCGCATATTTAGGGTAATCTGATCCGAGACCACCTTGATTGTTGGCAACAAAACCGCATAAAAAGCCATCCATTTTAGCTAACCCGCAGTACATTTCAGGGCCATAATCAGGTTTAAACTCCATATGTTCACTATTATCAAACAGCCGTGCCAATACCTCATGCATTGAATATGTACGTCTTTGGTTAAAAGATATCAAGCTGTAAAGCTCATCAGCAGAGAATTTGGGTTCTGCCGGCTGTGCCACTCTAAAAAACTGCGGATCAGAT